>NZ_JASFYG010000001.1 GCF_030055435.1 Methanothermobacter sp. | reverse complement strand
GTGAATTCTTCATCACCCACATAGAGGTCCTCTGTGTTCTCCCTCACTATGACAAAGTCAAGGTCAGGGTAGAGGCACGGGACACCCGGTAGGGACTTCACAGGCCTCAAATTCGCAAAAAGATCAAGCTCACGCCTCAATGTGATTATGGCACTCTTCTGGCCGGGTACGGTTGTAACTGCACCAAAGAGTGTTGCATCAGATCCTCTGACCAGTTTCACTGTTTCCTCTGGTATGGTTTCACCGCACTTCATGAAGCACTCATTACCTGCCTCTGCATACACAAATTTCAGTTCAAGGTCCAGTCCTCCAAGGACGTGGAGGGCGGCCTCCATGACCTCCTTACCGATACCATCCCCTGGTATAACTGTTATCCTGTACATCAGAACACCTTTTCATATGCATTATTCATTGCATGATGATTCCATGGGAGATGGTATACTATTTAAGGATTCTATGATAAAAGTATACTCAATTGGGGGGATTTTCGTGTTTTACCTTACCTTTCTCAGTATCTTTGATTCCCTGAGGGATGATAGAAGCGCACTTAGACACTACAAGAAGAAGCTTCATGAGTACCAGGAACATGAGGCTGAGGTTCTCATAGATATAGGGGTCATCTACCTTGACAGGGGGAAACAGAGAGGGCAGTGGGAAGTTTTGAGGAGGCCCTTGAAAACTACAGGAAAATCAAATTTCCTGAGGGCGTCGCCTATGCCTCTGAACTCCTTGGAGATTCCCTGATGGCTCAACGGAAATTTGACAGGGCCATGAAATGCTACTCAGAGGCACTCTCAATATACTCGGAGATCAACAGCAAGGTTGCAGATGAACTGAGAGATAAGATATATGAGGCAAGTAAGATAAAGGAGGCGGTGAGTGCAGATGATAGTGAACCTGAACCCGTCCAGCAGGATTCACAGTCCACAGACATTCAATCTGGGACCCAGAAAATCTTCAGACTTGCAGATGACCTAATGGGTATCATTGATTCCTTTGAATCATATGGGAAGTGCTGGGAGGACCGTAACATAGACACCCTCAATTCCAATCTGGAGTCTGCCACAGTTATACGTGACCGCCCAACGGAGGCCCTTCTCAATCTTCTGATAGGTCGCTACAGGATGGATGAGGGTGAACTCTATGATGCCCTGAAGTTCATCAAAAGGTCCACCAGAATTCAGGGAGAGTGGAGATTCTACGGGAGTTGCTGTGTCCCTTGTGATCCTCGGGGTTCTCTTATTCCTTATTGATGAGCGTGAAAATCTCTACAATGTATTTAAGGAGGCGCTTGAGATTTTTAGGTCACGTGGACTTGAAGAGGCTGAAGGGGTTACCATGAATATAATAAATACTCTCACCAAGACGTAAAAATTATTTCTTCTTTTGATGCACATGATAAACTTTAGCTGTATTTTTGCGATATGTGAAAAACATGTAATTCATGGAAATCCAGAGGAGTCACTCCACCAGTTTTCCGGGATAAGTATTATGTATCTCCTTGGACATAACGAACATAAGGTGATAAAATGCAGAGGAGAGAAAATGTTGAGAGACTCATTGAGCAGTTAAGGGAAGACGATGAACTCATGAGGGTTCAGGTTATTGAACTCCTGTGTGAGATAGGGGAACCAGCGGTTGAACAGCTCATTGAGGCCCTCAATGATGATAACAAGTTTGTGAGGAGGGGAGCAGCAGCGGCACTTGGTAAGATTGGGGATCCCAGGGCCATAGGGCCCCTCATAGAGGCTCTGGCCGATGAGAATAAATGGGTTCGAAGGGATGCATCCACTGCCCTTGCAAAGATGGGTGAGGAGGCAGTGGAGCCCCTCCTTGAGAGCCTCTCAAGTGATGACTGGAAGATAAGGGGTGCTGCCGCATGGGTCATAGGGAACTTCCGGGATGAAAGGGCTGTTGAACCACTCATTGAGCTCCTGGAGGATGATAGTGGCTTTGTGAGAAGTGGTGCTGCAAGGTCACTAGAGCAGATAGGCGGGGAACGGGTGAGAGAAGCGATGGAGAAACTTGCAGAGACCGGCACGGGATTCGCAAGAAAGGTCGCCATCAGTTACCTTGAAACTCATCAGGAGGAGTAATTTTTGAAGGTAAGTATAATTGGATCAACGGGGCGTGTTGGAAGGGCAACGGCACTGTGCCTTGCAGAGGAGGAGGCTGTGAAGACACTGCACCTCATATCAAGGAGGGAGAGCCTTGAGCAGAACATTGGAGAGGTCCTTGATATGAGCGACGCCCTTGCAGCCAAGGGGGTTTCGGTTAAACTGGAGAACTCTGCTGACATCGAAAATGTTCACGGCTCAAGGATAGTTGTTATAACTGCTGGTGTCCCCAGAACCGCTGATATGGATAGGGATGACCTTGCATTTCAGAATGGGGTTATCGTTGCCGAGTATGCAAGACAGATTGCCCGTTTCGCCCCGGATTCAATTATACTTGTGGTGACAAATCCTGTTGATGTTATGACATACGTTGCGTTAAAGTATTCGGGTTTTCATCCCAGCAGGGTATTTGGCCTTGGAAACCACCTTGACTCCCTCAGGCTGAAGAATTACATGGCAAGGCATTTCAATGTCCATGTTAGCGAGGTTCACACCAGGGTTATCGGGCAACACGGCCCCTACATGGTCCCCCTCATCAGCTCCACATCAATAGGTGGTATACCAATTGAGCACTATGCAAGGAGGGACTACTTCTCTGGTTACAGGAAGTTCGACCTCAAGAAGACCATAGAGAAGGTTATCAATGCAGGTAGCAACATCATAAGCAGGAAGGGGGCCACCGAATATGGTCCGGCCTTTGCAATCTCCAACATAGTGACAACGATACTGAATGATGAGCGGAGGATACTCACGGTCTCAACCCTTATGGAGGGTGAAATTGATGGTATCAGGGACGTCTGCCTGGGTGTACCTGTGAAGCTCGGTAAGAATGGTATAGAGGGTGTTGTACCGGTTTTAATGGACAGGGATGAAAGGGAAGCCTTCAGGGAGGCTGCAAACCATGTCAGAAACTCCACAATGAAGGTTATGGAGTTTCTGGATGAAGAATTTCCACTTTAGTCTTGTCGCGGTTTTCGCTGAATCACTGGCTGTAAGGGAGTGGTTCCATTATTCACACTTTAATTTCAGGGCTGTCCAATGTGCGCTAATTATCTTTCAGATCTGGATCCACTTATTTTATAGAACTCTTTCAGACTTACCATGGAAATATTTATATAGATGTTCAATTATAAGTTAATTCAAGACCTGGTTTCTGAACATTGTATACTGAGGTTCTGCTGGGTCAGCGTTCACAGATAACCGGCAACTATTTTCCGGTATATTTATATGGTCATGTGCCAAAAACCTAATCAAAAAAACTGAAAGGAGACACCATGATAAGGATAGGAATTCTTGATCTTCAGGGCGATGTTTCCGAGCACCTCGAGATGACCCGGAGGGCCATTGAAAGGATGGATGTTGATGCAGAGGTAGTGAAGGTGAGAACAGCGGAGGATGCATCATCTGTAGATGCAATAATAATCTCTGGCGGTGAGAGCACTGTCATAGGTAAACTCATGGAGGAGACAGGGATAAAAGACGTTATAATCAAGGAAAACAAAGCGGTCATGGGGACCTGTGCCGGGATGGTTCTTCTTGCAAGGGAAACAGACTATGAACAGCCCCTCCTGGGACTCATGGACATGAAGGTTAAGAGAAACGCCTTTGGGAGGCAGAAGGATTCCTTTGAAGAGGACATAGAGATCCTCGGAAAAAGGTTCCATGGAATATTCATAAGGGCACCGGTTGTGCTCGAGGTGGGTGAGGGGGCTGAGGTACTATCCAGACTTGGTGAATGGATCATCGCGGTTAAGGAGGGCTGCAACCTTGCAGTTGCCTTTCACCCTGAACTGGGAGAGGACACGAGACTTCACGAATACTTTATAAAGGAGGTATTGAATTGTGTGGAATAGCGGGAGTGGTCTACAAGGACGGTAAACTTCACAACGTCGGGGCAGACATGACGAGGATGCTCCATGCACTTCAGCACAGGGGCCCCGATTCGGCTGGATTCTCAATTTATGGAGGTCTTGATCTTGAAGAAAACGAGTACCTCCTTAATATTGAGGTTAAAGAAAAGAAGGGACTTCTTGAGAGGGTTAAGGAAACCGTTGAAACTGTAAGCCCCATAAGGAAGGATGAGGTCATACCATCAGTGGAGGACTACATAATATACCGCTGCAGGATCACCCTTGAATCATTCTCACAGCTCAAACCACTCATAATGGAGATAGACAGGATAGAGGATGTCATAGTACTCAATGGAAGCCACTCCTTTGAAATGATAAAGGATGTGGGATCTGTACTTGAAATAGCAGACCGCTACGACACCTGGTCAAAAAAGGGCACACATGCCATAGGCCACACAAGGTTCTCAACAGAGAGCATAGTTGACAGATACCATGCACACCCCTTCCAGAGCTACATCATCCCCGACATAACCGTGGTACACAACGGCCAGATAACCAACTACTGGAAGATAAGGGAACCCCTTGAGAGGAAGGGACACATATTCGAGACAAACAACGACACAGAATGCATAGTCCACTACGTTGCAGATAAACTGGCATCAGGCTACAGCCTAGAGGAGGCACTTGAACAGTCAGTGAAGGACATGGACGGACCCTTCTCATACATCGTCGGAACACCCACCGGAGTGGGGATAGCAAAGGACCAGCTCGGCCTCAGGCCAGGGGTGATGGCAGAGAACGATGAGGTATTCGCTGTCGCATCAGAGGAGGTCTCCCTGAGGGAGGTCATGGATACAACTGAGGTTGAACAGATATCCCCCGGCGAGGTCAGGGTATACGAGATATAGGGTGATATGATGAGGGAAGCAGTAGTTGATGCAGAATCAAAAACCCCCAGGGAGGTTAACAGGGCCATAAAGAGCCTGGCAAAGGACCATGACAGAATAGTTGTTAAAAACCCCAACGCCATGCACTACATCGGCGCGGGACTCACAGAGGACGTGGAGCTCATAATAGATGGTTCAGCCGGGTACTTTGTCGCGACAATGATACATGGCCCAAGGGTTAAGATAAATGGTAACGCGGGATGGTTCCCTGCAGACAACATGACAGAAGGTGAGGTTATAATAGAGGGATCCGCTGGAGATGGAGTTGGACAGGGAATCTACGGAGGAACAGTAGTTGTAAAGAAGGATGCAGGATCAAGAACAGGAGAGATAATGAAGAACGGGACCATCATCATAGGTGGAAACTCAGGTTTCATGACAGGTCTCTTCATGATGGGCGGTCGCATAATAGTCCTGGGGGACCTTGCAGAGGACGCTGGGGAGTCCATCATAAGGGGAACGATATACGTTGGCGGAGAAATAAAAAGCCTTGGAAAGAACGCAAAGGTTGAGGACATAAGCCCGGAGGAGGAAGAGGAACTCAGAGACGTCCTCTCAGAATACGGATTTGAACTTGAAGATGAGGAATACCATTCCTTCAGAAAGATTGTCCCAAGAAGCAAAAGGCCATTCTATGGTGAAGAATCGGAGGAAGGATAATGAGCAGATATGCAATGGTCGGAACACCCTGCCAGATAACAGCAGCCACACTGATGAAAGAATATAACGGGGAATTCCCTGTTGAACTCAGAATTGGGCTCTTCTGCATGGAGAACTTCTCCTACACTTACCTGAAGGAACTTGCAGAGGAGGAGGGTGTTGATCTTAGAGATGTTTCAGAGTGCAGGATAGAGAAGGGCAGGCTCTGGTTCCACCTCAACGATGGAAGCACAGTATCCATACCACTTGAAAGGGCCAGATCCGCAATGAGAAAGAACTGCTCTGTATGCATGGACTTCACATCAGAACAATCAGACGTTTCGGTGGGATCCGTGGGCTCACCGGAGGGATGGTCAACAATCATAATAAGGACAGAAAGAGGTAAGGAGCTGGTTGAGGGAGCTATAAAGGCAGGATACATTGAGACAGCGCCCATAACCGAGAAGGGCCTCAAACTTCTTGAAAAACTTGCATCAGGTAAAAAGAAGGAGAACCTTGAGGAGATACAGAGAAGGGAATCAGTTGCAAGGCCCGTCCTATACTGGAGGGTGATGCCCCAGCATCTCTACCTTGAGGAAATTAAGGACTATCAGTTCGATGATCTCCGGGCAGATGTCATCGATGTTGGCGCATGTGTGCTCTGCGGGGCCTGCGAGGCATCATGCCCTGAGGGTATTGTGAGGATAGACAACAGAAAACCCGAGGTTAAGGGCGAATGTCCCGAGGGCTGCAACGCATGTTATGTGGCATGCCCAAGGACCTACGTACCTGACACTGTAATAAGCCATGAGTCCGCGGCCGAACCCCTGGGGGAGTACACTGAGATACTCTCTGCAAGGGCCCCAATGTTCAGGGGACAGGATGGTGGGGTTGTGACTGCACTCCTTACCTATGCCCTCAGGGAGGGAATCGTGGACGGGGCGCTGGTGGTTGATAAAGACCCTGCAATGCCATGGAAACCCGTACCTGTACTTGCAGAGGATCCGGAGGATGTTGTGAGGGCTGCAGGTACCAAGTACTCAGTATGCCCGATATTGAAGGTATTAAAGGAATAATAGGGGGTTAAAGATGCCTTTTAAGGTTGAGAGAAAGGAAGATGTATGTAAGAGAAACTTTGACCGTCCCGGTTGCTGCTGGTATCTGTGTGATAACCGGGACGATTCACTCTGTGCAAACTGTTTCTCATGTTATAACAACTGTCCACATGGTGTTTACGAGATAATAAACGGGGAACCAGTACCACTGAGGCATGAGAACTGTGTGGGGTGCCGTATCTGTGAGGAGATGTGCCCCAACAATGCAATAGAGGTTAACGCCGTACCCGAGGATAGAAGGAATGTATGGTCATTCAATGACCTTATTGAGATACAGAGGAAATCCAGGGAGGGTTCCTACAAGGTCAGGGGCTGCGGTGCAGTGAGGAGGATACCCACCTTTGACGACCTTGTGATCATACCGGCCCAGGTCTCAAGGCCGCCAATAGACAAGTACAGGGAGCCCTGCAATACACGGGTGGTCCTGGGTGACAGGTTCGCCGAGAACCCCCTTGAACTTGACACACCCATCATGATAGCCGCCATGTCCTTCGGAGCCCTCAGCAAGGAGGCCAAGATAGCCCTTGCAATGGGTGCAACCCTCGCTGGCACAGCCACAAACACAGGTGAGGGGGGAATGCTCCCTGAGGAGCGTAAATACGCCTCAAAACTCATTGCACAGTATGCATCAGGTCGATTTGGTGTCTCTGCAGAGTACCTCAACAATTCAGAGGCCATTGAAATCAAGATAGGTCAGGGTGCCAAGTCAGGTATGGGAGGACATCTGCTTGGAGAGAAGGTAACAGCGGAGGTCTCAAGGATAAGGATGATACCTGAGGGTACCGATGCACTGAGCCCTGCAAGGCACATGGACATCGTTGGACCCGAAGACCTCAGCATGAAGATATCCCAGCTCCGTGAGATAACCGACTGGAAGGTCCCGATAATGGTCAAGTTCACATCAGGCCGTGTTGCCGATGACGTGAAGATAGCTGCAAAGGCAGGGGCAGATATAGTCGTAGTTGATGGTATGCAGGGGGGTACAGGGGCTGGGCCCGACGTTGTAACCGAACACTCGGGCATACCCACAATAGCAGCCATAGTGGAGGCCGATGAGGCCCTCAAGGAGGTCAACCTCCGTGATGAGGTGAGCCTTGTTGCGGCCGGTGGTATAAGGAGCGGGGCTGACGTTGCAAAGGCCATCGCACTTGGTGCAGATGCTGTCTACATCGGTACAGCGGCCCTTGTCTCGATTGGCTGCCGCGTCTGCCAGATGTGCTACACAGGCACCTGCAGGAAGGGTATTGCAACCCAGGATCCAAAACTCAGGAAGCGCCTGGACTATGTTGAGGCAGGTAAAAACGTTGCAAGGTACATAGAGGCAATGACCGAAGAACTTTGCATGCTCACGCAGCAGGCGGGCAACACCGACGTGAGTAAACTTGAAAAGGATGACCTCAGGGCGCTCACCGTGGAGGCCTCTGCACTCACGGGGGTTAAAATGGCTGGAATGGAGGCACCGGCCCGTTTTTAGCCACCAGAACATTTAACTCACCTGATTTTTTAAATTTTTCTATTTTTCCTTTTATGAAACCTATTTAAACATGACCCCCCATAGAGTAATAACAGATTTTTTTCTGGAGGGAATAACTTGAATGAATACAGCAACAGGTCACTCCGGGTCTATGTTCTCATAGCTGCAACACTGTCATCCTTTTTAACACCCTTCATGGGGTCATCCATCAACGTTGCACTCCCTGTTATAGCACTTCAGTTCGGGATAGATGCAATACTGCAGACATGGATTCCAACGGCATTTCTCCTTGCAGCGGCAATCTTTGCAGTACCCTTGGGGAGGATATCTGAGATATACGGTATGAAGAGGATTTTCATCTATGGAAACCTGATATTCACTATTTCAGCGATCCTATCGGCGTTCTCGCCGTCTGCCCTTGCCCTCATAGTATTCAGGGCCATTCAGGGTGTGGGATCAGCGATGATATTCGTCACAGGCCTTGCAATGCTCACCCGCGTATTTCCGCCAATGGAGAGGGGTAAGGCCATAGGTATAAACACGGCAGCAGTGTACATTGGACTTTCAATGGGCCCGGTTCTCGGGGGTTTTCTCACACATTTCCTGGGCTGGCAGAGCATATTCCTTGTAACTGTCCCGGTAACACTCATTGTTCTCGCGGTGTGCCTCCTTAAGGTTGAGGGGGAATGGGCTGATGCATCAGGGGAAAGTTTCGATGTTCCCGGTTCAATCTCCTACTGCATATTTCTGTTTCTTTTAATGTATGGATTCTCCGCCCTTCCTGAGGCTGCGGGGGCACTCATGATAGTCCTGAGTATTCTGGCATTTAGTATATTCCTAAAAATTGAACTATCATCAGAGAGCCCTGTGTTCAATGTAAGGCTATTCAGAAATCTCAGATTCAGTTTCTCAAGTCTCGCAGCTTTAATAAACTACAGCGCAACCTTCGCGGTTTCCCTGCTTCTCAGCTACCACCTCCAGTACATCAAGGGTCTGGACCCTGGCTCCAGCGGACTCATACTCGTCACGCAGCCCATTGTCATGGCCTTCGTGGCCCCCCTAGCAGGGAGGGCCTCTGACAGGTTTAACCCCCAGATACTTGCAGGTATAGGGATGGCAGTAAATGCAGCTGCGCTTCTGAGCCTCAGCATCCTTGATAGGGGTACGCCAATCTTTATGATAGTGGTATCACTTCTTGTCCTCGGCCTTGGTTTCGGGTTTTTCTCATCCCCCAACACCAACGCAATCATGGGGTCCGTTGAGAGGAGGGACTATGGTATTGCATCTGCCACCGTGAGCTCCATGCGCCTCATCGGCCAGGCCTTCAGTATAGGTATCGTGACACTCATCTTCGCCTTCCTGATAGGGAGGGTTCCAATATCCCCTGCAAATTATGACCTCCTCCTAGAGAGCACAAGGATATGCTTCCTGGTGTTCGGGGTCCTATGTTTCATAGGGGTTTTTGCTGCAACAGCCCACAGAAATGACGCTTGATGAACAGACCCCTAAACTTTTCACAAAAAGTGATTTAATCTACACTTTTTTCATTTTTTTGGAAAATTATTTAAACCATTTTTTATCTAATTTTTAGTGAGGGGGGAATATTTGAAAGATGATCATCTGAAGGTTTATGTACTATATGCAGTGACCCTCTCATCATTCCTTGCGCCATTCATGGGTTCATCAATCAATGTGGCCCTCCCCCTTTGGGTGAGAGCCTTAATATGGGACCCTCCCAGCATACTGGGTTATAACAGCATTTCTTTTAACTGCAAACGTCTTTTTATTGCCATTTGGAAGGTTATCTGAGATATATGGGATAAAGAGGCTCTTCATTTCAGGTAACATCATATTCATCACAGCGTCAGTTCTCTGTGCAATGGCACATGATGCAACCTCAATCATCCTGTTCAGGGCATTTCAGGGAATAGGGGCCTCCATGGTACTGGTAACAAGGCTTTCCCTCATATCAATGGTGTTTCCTGCATCTGAGCGTGGCAGGGCCATAGGTGTGAATACAGCGACAATAGATATGGGTCTCTTCGCTGGTCCCATCCTGGGAGGTTTCCTGGCAGAGACCATGGGGTGGGAGTCCATATTCCTATTCATGGTTCCAGTGGGGATCCTTGTTATACTCATCTCACTATCTAGAATTGATGAGGAGTGGATGGCTGGTGGAAGCAGAAAGTTTGATCTTGAGGGGTCACTCACCTACTGCACATCACTTCTCTTCATTCAGGGATTCTCAACACTTGCAAGTGTGAAGGGGCTTCTACTCCTTGTTCTAAGTTTCCTGGCGTTTTCTCTCTTCATCAAGACAGAAACGCAGGTAAGGAACCCTCTCTTTAATGTTGAGTTATTCAAGAATAGGAGATTTTTCTTTTCATCCCTTGAAGCCCTGGTGGTATTCACATCAAAATTTGCGGTTTCCCCGCTTCTCAGCTACCACCTCCAGTACGTCAGGGGACTCAGCCCATCTGCCAGTGGACTTATACTTATAGTTCAACCCCTCATGATGGCCCTGATTGCCCCCCTTGCAGGGAGGATGGCCGATATGGTGAGGCCTCATATTCTGACATCAGCGGGTATGGTGCTTATCTTCACGGCACTCATGGGATTTGCAACACTGGACACTGATACACCGGAAACAGCAGTAATAAGGGGACTCATGCTACTAGGAACAGGTATGGGACTTTTCTCATCCCCGAATACAACAAAGATTATGTGTTCAGTTAAAAGGGATCATGCTGGGGTGGCATCTACCACCGTGACCTCCATGCGCCTCATCGGCCAGGCCTTCAGTATGGGTACAGTGACACTCGTCTTCACTTTCCTGATGGGTAGTGTTTCAGTATCCCCCGCACATTACAAGCTCCTCATGGAAAGCACAAGGATATGCTTCCTTTTATTTGGTATCATCTGTTTCATAGGTTTTTCTGCTGCAAGAACCTGTAGAAACGGTTATTAAATTATTCCTGTATTTTGACAGTTAAAGGATGATCTGGTGGCGAAATGAGTCGTAAGTTCAATGGATCTTATGGCAGCTTTGTGCCTGAACGGTCAAAGCAATCTCTTTCGATTGTTGAGGGGAAGTTACATATTTTACCCTCAAGGATTAATATATTGATTGAGGAACAGGGATCTTCTAGTTGGCCTTGATATTGGGCTACCTGCTCTGGTTATGGTGTTAAAGATGAGAATAAAGGTTCTTAAGGACGGACCATACCTTGTGGAGGGGTCGGTACCCCTCTATGAGGAGGTAATTGTAACAGATGAGGATGGACACACGAGGGAATTTGTTAAGAGAAGAAAGTTCCCGCTGAAGGAGAGGTACCTCCTCTGTCGCTGTGGCGCATCAAAGAACAAACCCTACTGTGATGGAACACACACCGAGGTGGGCTTTGATGGTACCGAAACAGCATCAAGGAAGCCCTATATTGAAAGGGCGACTGTGTTCAGGGCGGGGGACTTTGAACTCACCGATGTACCTGAACTGTGCGACCATTCAAGGTTCTGCCTAAGGGCGGGGGGTATAAGGGAACTCCTCAGGAAGGGTGACACCGAGAGCATACAGATCGCCATTGAGGAGGCGATGATCTGCCCATCAGGGAGACTAGTTCTCTGGGACAGGAGGACAGGGAAACCCTATGAAAGGGACTATGAAAAATCAATAGTGGTTGTCCATGATAAACAGAAAAAATGTGAGGGGCCACTATGGGTGAGGGGAGGTATAAAAATAGAATCCGCCGATGGGAGGGAGTATGAGACCAGAAACAGGGTCACCCTCTGCCGGTGCGGTTTATCTGAGAATAAACCATTCTGTGATGGCAGCCACTGGATGAGTGCAGAGGAGAAACTTGAATTTAAGAGGAAGTGGGGTATTGAGTAGTTTACCAGAAAATAAGAAGAAATGAGAAATTTAGAAATTTCTACCCCATTTTCCTTTTCATCCAGAGCGCCCCTATTAAAAGACCAACTATGACCCCTATCAGTGCCCCTGAAAGGAATGGCGTCATAAAGCCGCTGCCCATCTTTTCTGTATTCACTGAGTTGAGTTCAAGTAGTTTCTCCCTGATTGATGCCTCATCGGCACTGCAGTAAGTCACCCTGCTTGCAAGTTCAGGATGCCTTTCAAGGAAGGCCCTCACGGTGTCCTGGTAGGCAACTGCCAGTATCTTCTTGTTGGGGTTTCCAAGGGCGTGTTCCAGTTCATGCTCCACATCCGATGGGCTCTGGAAACGGTACACGGTGACGTTGACCCCTGTCTCATCGGCCACTGACCGAGCAAGTTTTCCTGTGGAGTTATCGGCTATTACAATGAATGACTCTGTGGTTATCTCCATTCCATGGGCTGAAACACCGCCAATAAGGAGAAAAATTAGTAGAAACACAAATTTCTTCACATGAACCACCTAGACCTTTTCCATTGCAATGAGCTCAGGTTTCATCCTCTCAAGGAATAAGAATATGAACATGCTTGCAGTACCCTCCACAACACCCACGAATATGTAGAAGGGTATGAGTGTTGACATGAGCATTTCAGGGCCCGCAATACCCGCTGCCAGGAGTATCATGATGTGGAATGCGGTTGCAATCATTATGCCCAGGAAGGTGGCTGAGAATACAGCAAGGCCCCTGTCAAGTTCACTTAGAACCCTGTAGACTCCATAGGTTCCGATTCCAAGGCCGATACCCATTGTCAGTATATTGGCCCCCATACTGGTTATCCCCCCCATTCCAAGTATGAAGAACTGGACGAGGAGGCAGAGCACCGCAACCATAACCGCCGTGAGGGGGCCGAGTATTATGGCGGCGAGGGGTATCAGGAAGAAATGCACCGGGACACCGAAGGGTGATGGTACAGATATGGATGATGCAACCGTCGCTGCGGCTGCAAAAAGTCCTGTTCCAGCTATCCTTTTTTCCTTTCCGGGTTTCTTTGAGAATATGTAGAAGAAAATGCCAATGTTCACGAGTGCAACAGCCCAGTAAACTGCAGACTGCCACAGTGGCATGATTCCATCGGGTATGTGCACTGTTGAACCTCCTTTAAGCGGTATCAGATATTGCACTTATTTTGGATATTCAGTTTCGTGGGAACCTGAACGCGGTTAAACCGAAAACCAGGCACATTCCTGCAAGTGCAGGTATGAATCCGTAATCTGGTTTATTCATATTGACATCTGCTGTTTTTGTGGTATTCTCCCTTTCATCTGTAACGTTCTCTGCAGGCCAGGCACTGCTTTCAGCACTGGATTTCTCTGATGAATCTGATGAGTCCGATTTACTTTCATGGTTGGTTTTATGACCACCTGATGTGCTTGCTTTGCTGCTGCTCTGACCTGAAGGCTTATTGGAAGTGCTGGATGAATCTGATGTGGTGGATGAACCTGATTTACTGTCACCTGAATCCGATGGCTCCTCAATGTAGTAACCATGGCCGGGGTGGGCCCATGCATGATGCGAGAGACCCGCGATCAGCGCAACCGTCGCTAAAATGATAAGGAACCTTCTCATTATATCACCACCGATTAGTTAAAACATCTTCAATATATAAAATCTTTTATTACCGAGAACACTTATAGGAATCTAAAAGTAATACTGAAATGGGGATGTGGTCGCGGAATTCCCATTGATGAGGAGATCCATGAAATCAAAGGTTAAATGCTCTCTGTGATTTAGAAAATTAAAGAATATGGGGGGATAATAGATCATACTCTATTCCTAAAATAGAAATAAGCCTCTTCTACTTTGAGGATTCCAGAACATCCAAAAGGGCATGTGAGATATCCCTGAAACTGTAACCCTCACTTACAAGGTTTTCCAGGAGCTTGGAGTCACTGTAACTCTTGGAGTTAAGGTTCCTCCGGAGCACCTCAACAAGGTCCTCCTCGTAACTCCTCCTTATCTCCCGTGGGGATGGCATGCTGCTCTTCTTTATCCTTTTACCTGTGAAGGACTGGATTCGCCTTAACTTGTGAACCTCCCTTCCAACAACAAGTGTGAAGGATTTTCCACTTGAACCGGCACGCCCGGTACGCCCTATCCTGTGAACATAGTACTCGTTCTCGAATGGGAGATCATAGTTCACAACGACCTCCACATCGGGCACATGTATACCCCGTGCAGCAACATCAGTTGCAATGAGAAGGTTGAACCTTCCCTTCCTGAAGCGTTCCATGACACGTTCACGCTTTGACTGTGATAGGTCCCCATGAATTTCATCCACAGAGTAACCCATACGGCCAAGCTGCTTTCTGAGCCTCTGAACCCTCCTTTTGGTGTTGCAGAATATGAGGCCCATTCCTATGTCATTAGATGTCAGTATCCAGTCAAGGAGCTCAACCTTGTCCTCCTCCCTGGTTTTGAAATAGAATTCATCTATCCTTGGGCCGTGTTTTTTCTCAACACGGAGGATCTGGGGGTTCCTCATATACCTCTCAGCGATCCTTAGTACCGGCTTTGAGATGGTTGCAGAGAACAGGAGGGTCTGTCTCCTTTCAGGTACGTGGGATAGTATCCTTTCTATGTCCTCTATGAAGCCCATGTTGAGCATCTCATCTGCCTCATCAAGCACGACCGTGGATATGCCTACAAGGTCCACAGTACCCCTATCAATATGATCTATGAGCCTTCCTGGTGTTGCGACGATAACATGGACGCCCCTCCTGAGCTCAGCTATCTGACCTCCAATACCCTGGCCACCATACACCGCAAGCACCCTCACATTAAGGTACTTACCTATCCTCCTTATCTCATCGGTGACCTGCAGACAGAGTTCACGGGTCGGGCAGATCACAAGTGCCTGGGGGACCCTCTCTGGTTCAAGGTTCTCAAGCAGTGGTATGGCAAAGGCTGCGGTTTTTCCGGTTCCGGTCTGGGCCTCGCCAACAACATCCATACCATCAAGTGTAATAGGTAATGTAAGTGCCTGGATTGGGGTTGTACCCTCAAATCCCATATCATCAAGGGCCCTATTAATTTCCCCTGAGATATCAAATTCACTGAATTTCAATTCTTTCATTTTTATCTTTTCCTCAATTCTTAAAAATCGATTATTCAATTATCAGCTGCCGCCGCAGACTTGAAACATGATAGCCCAATTCCTGCCAGGCACATGATAATTAAAAATCAGCACATATCCATGTTGAACTCCACACTATTTAAAGTAATGGTTTCGGTGAGAATTTTCAGGATTTAGTTCATTGTAAGAATCTTGGTTCAGAAGACTCGTGGGATTTTTTCATCGAGAAAGAGCCTTATAATACGCATGGGTGTCACTATCATGTTTATCTTTTCATCGTGGTTCTCAACAGGGACACTTTCAATGATCTGCAGCTCATGTACCGTTGTGGCTATGGGGGTGTCTTCTCCTATGGCCCCCTGCCCCCTGAGTTCAGATATCTCCCTGTCACCGTATCCTCCCCCCTTACCGAGGCGGTTTCCCTCCAGGTCAACGGCAACTGATCCCTCAACAACAAGATCAACCTCTGGGAATCTGCTGATGAATGAGCCATACCTGTAGGCTCCCCTTATGGTTGATGCAGCATCAGCATCAGGGACATCCGCCGGGATTAAAAGGTAACCATCTTTTATCTTTGGTGTGGGCATTACAAGGTCCTTTCCATCATCAAGGGCCAGTTTTCGCACGGGGCGCTGGGCAGAATCAGGGGATGAGAATACAACACATGCTCTTTCCCATTCAATGGTTCTTGAAAGTCTTTCTGCGGCTGCAACTGACCCCTGAAAGTCAGGTATACGGCCGTGGGGACGTCTACTTACGCCACTATCATACAGGAGTTTCCACATCCTCTCTCTGACCACATTCTTATCCATCATCATTTTCTACAGATACATGTAAATAGATTGTACCTTCAGTATCATCATGTACTGGGGTCTCTATTCATTTTCCTCTGCACTGACAACCCGTGTACCTGCAATGGCGTCGAGTAATCTCAGGCGATTCCTGGAGCGTCCCAGGATAACGTCCAGAATGAGGGGGAACCAGAGTATCCTTGAAAGGTTCCTTATGACAAGCTGCTGCCACCTGAGTTCATCCTCCTCTGATATTACGTGAAGGCCCATCATCCTCTTACCCACTGTTCCTCCATGATACTCAAGGTAACTGAAATAAAGAATGGTTATGATGCCGAGGAGGAGGAGCCAGTAGTTATAGATTGAGAAAATGTTCAGGAGAAGTGCTAATGGATAAACAAGGACTGTTAAGAGGTACATCACTCCTGTAACCACAAGGAAATCCACTAAAAATGCATAGAGTCGCTTCTTCTTAAGTTCCATAACACCCCTCCTGTATCAGATCAGCACACCCTAGGAACGGGATCAGCAACAGGAGCCTCGAGTATCCTCCTGCCGCCAAGGCTTGTTTCAAGGATCACATGCCGGTCCTGATTCGCTTCACCTATTATCCTTGCGTTTTCACCGTATGGTGCCTTCCTCACGGCTCTGAGGACATCCTCGGCGTATTCAGGGTCGACACCCATGATGACCTTGCCCTCATTGGCAACCTCATAGGGGTCGATGCCCAGCATCTCAGACACAGCCCTCACCTCCTCCCTCACAGGGATCATGTCCTCATCAATAACCATCCCAACACCTGATTTATCTGCGAGTTCGTTGAGGGCATTTGCTATACCGCCCCTTGTGGGGTCCTTCATTGCGGTAACACCACCAACCTCAAGGGCCGCCTCAACCATACCCCATACCGGGGCAACATCCGATTCAAGGTCGGTGTCGAATCCAAAACCCTCACGGAAGGCCATGAGTGCCATACCATGGTCCCCTACGCTGCCTGTGAGTATGATCTTATCACCGGGCCTCAGTCCTGAGTCCCTTATTATCTCACCACGCTTCACAACACCTATACCCGTGGTTGTTATGACCATCCTGTCCAGTTTACCCCTCTCCATGACCTTGGTGTCCCCGGTGACTATTGATACACCGGTCTCCCTGGAGACAGCGTCCATTGACTGCACGATCCTCTCAAGATCCTCGCCAGGGAATCCCTCGCTGAGGATCATTGCACTTGCAATTGCAAGGGGCCTTGCACCCATAACTGATATGTCGTTGACTGTACCTGCAATCGATATCTTGCCTATGTCACCGCCTGGGAAGAAGAGGGGGTCGACTGTGTGGCCATCGGTACTCATAACTATCTCATAGTCGCCGAGGGGTATGCTTGCACCGTCGTCAAGGTCCTCGAGGCCAACTCCGCCGTTAACCCTTGTGTTATGGATATTGGATAGTATTATGTTTGATATGAGGTCCTGCATGACTTCTCCGCCTGCACCATGGGACATGCCGATCTTCATAGATTCACCTGTACAATCTCTTGATTATAGGGTATCTTGCTGATGGTATAAAACCTTTCATTGGTGTAATCACATATTGATTCAGGAGGAGCTTTCCATAAGATGTTTTAAGGAGTTAAGATGATGGATTCAGTGATCCATAGCATACCCTAGAAGCACAATGTTTTTAAATGGGGGATCCTATATTATAGATAAATTTATCTATACCGAGTCACTGAGTTTCCTAAACTCAGCATTACTGATTCTGATAGAGTCTTAGATTGAGGTGAAATAATGGCAATATGGCAAGGTAAATCAATGAAGAAACCAAGCGGTGGAAGAGCCAAGATGAACCGCGGAAAGAGGAAATACGAACTTGGAAGGGAACCCGCCGAGACAAAGATCGGTGACAGGCGTGTTAGGATGATAAGAACACGTGGGGGCAACACCAAGGTCAGGCTCGCTGCAGATACCAAGATAAACGTTGTTGACCCTGAAACAGGTAAAGTTGAGGTTGCAGAGATAAGAAATGTTGTTGAGAACGCAGCAAACCCCCACTTTGTGAGGAGGAACATCATAACAAAGGGTGCTGTTGTTGAAACCAGTCTTGGAAACGCTAGGGTCACATCCAGGCCCGGCCAGGACGGTGTAATAAACGGAGTACTTATAAAGGAATAGATTTCCATCAAAGCCCCTCAACCGACCATGGGGTGTAATATGTCAGATAACCTTGAGGCTGAGATACTATCCCAGGTGGAAAGGTTCCTCGAATACATCAACAGCACCCTGCCTGAGGGTATGGAGCTGGAATTTGAGGGCTTTTACAGGAGGGGCTTCTTCGTAACAAAAAAGAGGTACGCCTTAATAGAGGATGACACGATTGTTGCAAAGGGCCTTGAACTTGTGAGGCGTGACTGGGCACCGATAGCTAAAAAAACCCAGCAAAAGGTTTTAATGGCCATTCTAAGAGACGGATCCCCTAAGAAGGCAAAAAAAATAATAAGGGATGTTGTAAGGCGCATAAGGGGCGGCGAAGTGGAACTGGATGACCTTGCAATCCACACCCAGATAACAAGGGACCTATCTGAGTACAAACAGATAGGCCCACATGTCATCGCCGCAAAACGATCCCTTGAGAGGGGAAGGCGCATTGAGAGGGGCTCCATAATCAGGTATATCATAGTTAAGGGAAGGGGCCCCATAAGTCAGAGGGCCTTCCCACTTGAGGATGCTGAGGGAATGGAGTACGACCCGGACTATTACATTGAAAACCAGGTTATGGCTGCGGTATCAAGAATAATGTCATCTCTCGGCTACTCCACAGAGGATATAAATTCTCTCTCATGTGGCGAAAGGCAGAGCAGTCTCGACGCCTTTTTCTAATGACAGTAACTTATTTTTTTAATTGAGATTGTATGTTCTGGACCTCCGCTCAGAGGTTATAGGCAGAATAGTTTTACATATTATTTTACATCATAATATTATCTGTAGAGAAACCAACACTGTTATAATTGATTAACTATAGAGTCTCATTACAGAGAGTAAGGTGGGAAGATGCTGAAGGCGGTTTTCTTTGATATTGATGACACGCTCTATGACACATCAGGATTTGCCAGACTTGCAAGAAAGGCTGCCCTGAATGTGATGATAGACGCCGGGTTACCTCTGACACAGGAGGAGGCATACAAACTTCTGAGGGAGATAATCGCTGAGAAGGGATCAAACTATGATAAACATTTCAATGTGCTCACAAAGACGGTTTTCGGTGAGGAAAAACCCCTTCTCATTGCCCTTGGAATGATAACATACCACAACGTTAAGTTCGCACTTCTCCGGCCATTCCCCAATACAACATCAACGCTCATACACCTAAAGAGCAAAGGATACAGGCTGGGGGTCATATCCAACGGTATAACAATAAAGCAGTGGGAGAAACTGATAAGGCTGGGGATACACCACTTCTTCGATGAGGTTGTCACCTCAGATGAGGTTGGCTTTGAGAAACCAAACATCAGGATCTTTGAAGAAGCCCTCAGAAGGATGGGCTGCAAACCTGAAAGGTCCATCATGGTGGGGAACAAATTCAATGAGGACATACTGGGGGCAACCAACGCGGGAATGTCAGCCATACTCGTCAACTCAGAGCTTACAGATGAAGAACGGGATCTCATTAAAAAGAGGGGCCTTGATGTTACAGTCATCGATGACATCAGCGAACTTAAGGAGATTCTCTAGTTAGGATCTCCACATTTTTCCTGGGGGATGAACATGATTTCATGGATAGGGGGATGAGTGATGAACTGTGATGACTACTACCACGATGAAAACATGGTTGAACTCTTTGAGGAGCTGAAACAGCCAAAGACACTTGAGGAACTGGGTTTATCCTACTTCTTTGTGAGGGACCTTGTTTTGAAGATTCTTTTAATATACGGAACGGTTAAAACCCAGAGAGTAACTGATATTACCGGTATACACCTGGATATACTTGAGGATGTCCTCGGCCAGATGGAGAAGGATGGTTTCTGCGCCCCGGTGGGTGGAAGCTTCCTATTCTCCAGTGTGGAGTATACACTGACAAAGAGGGGAGTTGAGAAGGCCCGCCTTGTAATGGAGGAAAACCCTTATATTGGAATGGCTCCGGTACCCTATGAGAGATACTTTGAGCTGATGGATGAACAGTTAAGGAACCGTTTCCCAATAAAGATACCCCCGGAGGTTATTGAAAGGACCTTCAGGGACGTTGTTGGATTATCATATGCAAAGGAATGTCTTGTTGAGTCATGCACCATTGGTAAGGGGCTTTTTGTTTATGGTGCTCCGGGAACAGGTAAAACCTTCATCATAAGCAAGGCATCGGACCTTCTACCCCCCCTTGTGATCCCCCGCTTTATAGAGTTCAGCGGGAGGGTTATACAGATATATGACCCTGACTTCCACAAGCCATGTCCTGAGGAACCGGATGATCCCCGCTGGATAAAGATACACGCCCCATTCGTTTTCACAGGTTCTGAACTGAGCCTCAATGAACTTGAGACGACCTACAATATGAATAAGGGTGTATATGAGACCTCACCCCTGATAAAGGCCAACGGTGGAGTGCTTCTCATTGACGACCTTGGAAGGCAGAGGGATGACCATGAGGTGATCCTCAACCGTCTCATAGTGCCCCTTGAGAACAAGAAGGATGTCATATACATAAGGGGGGTTCCTGTTATATTCCATACCCACTTCATCCCTGCATTCTCAACCAACCTTGATGTGAGCATAATGGATGAGGCGCACCTCAGGAGGGCGCCTCTCCACATATTCCTCAGAAACCCCCCTGTTGAAAATGTTGCGGAGGTATTCAGGCGCAACCTTGATGCCACAGGCGAGGATTACGATGAAGAGGTCCTTGAAAGGATTAGGATGGTATACACTCCAGTCGCCGATGGCGGCGAGGGGCTGCAGCCAAGTTATGCCCATGCCCGTGACCTTGCACAGATTGCCCAGGCAGTTAGGATAAACATGGAGAAGGAGAGGATTGACCTTGAGGTCATTGAAAGGGCCCTTGATAAGCATGTCCTCATAGCACTCCAGAGGATGGATATCGATATCAGTCAGGTGCATCACAGTGTAAGGACATTCCGTGTTGTGACCCCCAAACCCGAGAGTGCCGAAAGGGTGCTTAAACTCTACGGTGCCCTCACGGTTGCACTGGAGGATGGGGGTGTTCTAGCGGACTTTGAGGACTCAATAAGCCCTTCACAGCTTCTGGCCCATCTGCAGGGTGAGGGTCTTTCTGTGGGAAGGGTTGAGGTGGTGGCTGAAACCAAACGTGAAATCAAGAAGGCCATACTGGAATACAGTGGATGATATTTATGGAGCCGCTCCTGGTTGATGTGCTGGTCGCTGCAGGTGTATCCGTTGGTGTCTGGACGGTACTTGAGCTCCTACCATCATTGTTTCCCAGGGAGGTGGGGAGATTTGCAGCACGCATCAGGCCACTCCCATCCAGTGCAGTTGAGATATCCCAGTACCTCAACCTCCTCAGAAGTGGAAGGCCGTGGCAGGTCTTCATGGCCCTTGAGGTTATAGGGGAACTCTTTAGGATTAAGATCCGGGAACTTGAGTCCCTGAAGTATGAGGAATGGAAGAGGGAGGTTGAATCCCAGAAGGAACGGATGGAGAGGAGGGGGCTCAGTGACGATGAGATACTCCACCTTGAGGCTGGAAGGGAGATGATCCAGAACTCCAATAACCTGAATCTTAAATCAGGAGGGGGTCTTTATTCCAGCCCTGAAGAGGAGGAGTTCATAAGGATCAGAAATCATAAAAAGGACCTGTTACCTGATCTGAGGGATAAGTATTCTGATTTCAGGATATGGGCGCTGAAGAACAGGGACATTCTGAGGTATGTGCAGGAGAGGGTCTTCAGAATGGAGGAACTTGACCTTGAAAACCTGAGGGACCACAGCAGGGAATGGGCCCTTGTGAATATATGGGGGATGGAGCCACCTGAGAGTTACTCTGAGGACGAAATCCTCGAGGATATTCTCCTGTACATTGAAATAAAGGATGATAACATTATCAGTAAATTCGCCCATGGCCTGAGCAGTCACAGCGACTCCCTGAGGTACCTCGATAAGGTTATATCCACTGTTTCAGCCTGGAAACAGGAAGGCGAAACATGAAGCCTTAGACCTCTATCTCAAGTCCTATTGGGCAGTGGTCTGATCCCATCACCTCTGAGAGTATCCATGACCTTTTAACGTTCTTTGCGAACTCCTCATTCACAAAGAAGTAGTCGAGTCTCCATCCCACGTTTCTCTCACGGGCCCTGGTCCTGTAACTCCACCATGTGTACTGGCCTGGCTCCTTGTTGAACATCCTGAATGTGTCAACGTACCCGTTTTCAATGAATTTGTCTATCCAGGCCCTTTCAACCGGTAGAAACCCTGATACGTTGCTGTTCTCCTTTGGCCTTGCCAGGTCTATCTCCCTGTGGGCTGTGTTGAAGTCACCGCATATCACAGTGTTCCTGCCAGCGTCCCGTTCCCTGTTGACGTCTTCGAGGAATGCGTCATAGAATTCAAGTTTGTACTTCAACCTCTCATCTGACATTTTCCCGTTGGGGAAGTATATGTTGTAGAGGAGGAAGTCATCAAAATCTGCAACCTGTATGCGGCCCTCAATGTCGAATCTCTCCACACCAAAGCCCTCCCTGAGGGATTTCGGGGGTATCCTTGTGTACATGGCGACTCCACTGTATCCCTTCCTCTCTGCTGGGGTGAAGAAACTCCTGTAACCCTCAACATACCTTAACCTTCTGGGGAGCTGTTCGGGACTCGCCTTGGTCTCCTGAAGACAGAGGATATCTGGTTTCTCTTCCATGAACCAGTCAAGGAATCCCTTACGGTACACGGCCCTCAGACCGTTAACGTTCCAGGATATTATCTTGATTTCTGCCATGGTACCACAGGATTATTTCTGTCCTCAGCACCTTAAGTATTGATCATCACATGATGAATGGGAGTATCCTTGCAAAGATTCCGCCGAGGAAGAAGGCGGTTCCAAGGTTTGCAAGGGTTATTATGGATGTGGATTTCCACCCGAATTCCCGTGCAAGTACTGCTATTGTTGAAAGGCAGGGGAAGTAGAGCATTCCCACGAGGGTGAGTACAAGGATCTGGGGTGCTGTAAGTGCCGCCCCAATATCTGTTCCAACCAGTGAGACGAGCCCCAGGAGGATGAACTCCTTCCTCACAGCCCCAAGGATCAGGAGTATCCCGGCAAATACCGGCAGTTGTAACCAGCCAGCTGTGAGTGGTGCCATGATATTGCTTACTGGATTCAGAAACCCGAGGGCGTAGAGGAGCTGTATGAGGGCGCTCCCGATTATGTATATGGGGAATACAAGGTATATGAGGGACTTTGTCCTTGTCCAGGTCTGCCTTGCTATGACCCTGAAGGATGGCATCTTGAGGGAGTGCATCTCCATTATAAGGCCGGTTGTTTCACCGGGAAGCGCCTTCAGTGCAAGTTTACCCATTATGAATATTATGAGGAGGTCCAGGATGTATAACCCTATGGCCCACCATACACTGACAAAGAGGGCCACAAGTCCCAGTATCAGGATTGTCCTTGCGGCGCAGGGTGCGAAGGATATTGCAAAGGCTGCAAGGAGCCTTTCCCTGGGGGTTTCAAGTATCCGTGTACTGTCGATTGCCGGTACACTGCAACCGTATCCGAGTATGAGGGGTATGAGGGCTTTGCCATGGAGCCCTATCTTTCTCATGAAGGCGTCCATCATGAACGCGACCCTGGTGAGAAGCCCCGAGTTCTCGATGTAGGATAGCATGAGGTAGAAGGGTATGACGAATGGTATCACGAGGGTTAAACCAGCCACTATACCCCCGAAGGCCCCGTTCCATATTATGGATTCAATTGGACCTGAGAACTGGGGGTCAACTGGCTGAAAGAATCCGAATATATTGGTGAGCGTATCTGATAGGAATTCACCCACAACGAAGGTCCAGAGGAGGAGACCTCCAACAACAAGGACTGATGAGATGTAACCGTAGATGGGGTGTGTGAGGAAACCGTCAAGGCGCTCTGAGAGGGATGTTTTTATCTCTGATTGTTTCTGCGCCCCTGCTGCTATCATATTTGAGAGGGAGTATCTCTCAGAGGCAATAACAGAGAATGATGGTTCATTGTGTATTCTTTCAATCTGGGCTGCAAGTTCAGCTGCAAGTTTTTTCACGTCGGATGGCATCATGGCGGTTATTTCAGGGTCGTTTTCAAGGAGCTTTATAGCAACCCATCTCTTTGAGTAGCCCTTTGGAATTTCGGGAAGTGCTTCCATAAGTGTTCTTATGCGGCTTTCAACCTCTTCCCCGTATTCTATGACCTCTGGTTTTATCCCCTTATCAGCCACTTCGAGGGTTTTTCTGAGGAGCTTCTGGAGTCCCTGGCCCTTAACAGCCACTGTTGATACAACAGGGACACCCAGGGCACCTTCAAGTTTCTTCTCGTCTATAAATATCCCCTTCTGCCTGGCCATGTCCACCTGGTTGATGCAGATAACCATGGGGACCTCCATCTCCATGAGCTGGAGTGTGAAGAAGAGGTTCCTCTCAAGGACGGAGGCATCAAGTACGTTTATGACCACATCCGGTTTCTCGTTGACTATGAACTCCCTGGAGACTATCTCCTCCATGGAGTAGGTTGAAAATGAGTATATGCCTGGGAGGTCAATTATGTGGATGTCCCGGCCCTGAAATTTAAGGTAACCCTCTGCCCTTTCAACGGTTTTTCCTGGCCAGTTCCCGACTATCTGGTTTGACCCTGTCAGCTGGTTGAAGATCACACTTTTACCCACATTGGCGTTTCCTGCAAGTGCAACGGTTATCTCAGATTTCTCCATCAGTAAACACGTCCCGGTTGAAATTAGGTTAACAGAAATTCAGCTTTCTGTATCTATGAATACGTTGTCTGCTATGTCCCTTCCAAGGGCAACCCTTGAGCCGCGGACCTCCACCTCGATGGGTCCATTGAGGGGGGCCCTTTTGATCATTCTTATGGGGGCTCCAAGGGTTATTCCCATGTCCATGAGCCTCCTTAAAACCTTGTAGTCCCCCCTTATGAAGGAAACCCTTCCGGCCTGTTTTTCATCCATCTCTGTGAGTGATTTGAGGTTACCCTCACGGCACCCTATTTCCTCAACATCTGTATCCTTCAGTTCAATGCATTCCCCGCATGTCTGGAATTTGAAGTCGCAGGCAGGGATCGGGTTTGCATCGGGGCACTCACCTGGCATGTTGAGGAGCTGGCAGAGGGCCCTCTCTGCATCATCTGAGAGTGAATGTTCCATCTCACAGGCCTGTCTGTGTATCCTGTCCCTCCTGATTCCAAGTACATCGTGGAGGAACCGCTCAAGCAGACGGTGCTTCCTTGTTATTCTCCGGGCTATCCTGTACCCCTTTTCTGTGAGTACAGCCCCACGGTAGGGTGAATATTTAACATATCCCTCAGAGTCAAGTTTTTTAAGCATCTGGGTTACACTGGCAGGAGCTATTCCCATCTCCTTTGATATTTTGGTTGTACTGGCATTTTTACTGGATTCTGATAACCGGTAGATGGTTTCGAGGTACTCCTCTATATTTTCGCTGAGATGCTTCATTAGGTTCACCTAAAGGGTTGCTGTTAATTTAGTTAAACCTAATTCAATATAAGGTTTTCTGAATGTTTGCAGTAAGAGGTCTTTCGCGGTTTATCATCAAGTGCTGGTGTGAAAAATTAGAGTTTCTGATTGTGGCGTATCTGGAAGGAAGTTATGGGGGTTTTGTTTCTCTGGAGGTTCTGGTGCCACATACTGACACAAATATAAAAGAAAAGGGTGGGTTGTTCCTTCCCTGATCATGTGGGTAGAACATCCCTTCCATATGTTTCGTTTATAACCTCTGCAAGGCCAACGTACATTGCAGCGGCCCCTGTGAATATACCCTCATAGCCTGCAATGGTTGTTATGAGGGCTGAACCTGTGATTTCACCGGCTGTGAGCAGGAAGAATAGCACTGAGAGGCTTATGAATATCACCTGTATGCCCCTCTTGAGTTTGAGGGTTGCGATGAACATCACCAGTGTAAACAGGCCCCACATGAAGAGGTATGATGCCATTGCAACCGGGTCTGCTGCTGCCGCTGCACTGCCGGCTGTTTCAATGAACTTCAGTTTGGGAATCACAAGGAGGAGTACCAGTGACCACCAGAAGAGTCCATATGAGCCGAATGCAACCGTACCAAAGGTGTTGCCCTTCCTGTATTCCATCACACTTGCCAGTATCTGAGCTATACCTCCGTAGGCGAACCCCATTGCAAGTATCATGCTGTTTATGGGGAAAAGCCCTGCGTTGTGCAGGTTAAGGAGTACAGTGGTTATACCGAAGCCCAGAAGTCCAAGGGGAGCCGGATTGGCGGTTTTATCTGATATAACCACTTCTTTTTCAGTCATTTTTTCTGCCTCCTTCTATTCTTCAAGGGTTGAGGTATCACCGAGGTCCTTTCCTTCCTCCCTGGCCCTCAGTATCCTCCTCATTATTTTCCCTGACCTTGTTTTCGGGAGCTTATCAACCTGTACCATTTCCCCGATAACAGCCACGGGTCCAAGCTCATGGCGTAGGTGCCTTTTGAGTTCCTCGATGAGGGGTGCATTTAACTTATGGCCCTTCTTCAGTATGAGAAATGCCTTTATGACCTCCCCCTTGATGGGGTCAGCCTTACCGATGACCGCTGCCTCGGCAACTGCAGGGTGGGCCACAAATACTGATTCAACCTCCGCTGTACCGATCCTGTGTCCGGCTATGTTGAGGACGTCATCTGATCTACCCTGTATCCAGAAGTAGCCGTCCTCGTCCTTCCTTGCCATGTCACCTGCAGTGTAGACTCCACCGGGGATCTGTTTCCAGTATACGTTGATGTACCTCTCCTCGTCGTTGAATAGTGTCCTGAACATTGCAGGCCAGGGTTTCTTTATTACCAGGAATCCGCCCTTACCAAGTGGCACGGGGTTGCCCTTCTCGTCAACCACGTCTGCCTCGATTCCGGGAAGGGGTTTGGTGACGGATCCCGGTTTGAGGGGTGTTACTGGTAGTGGCGCTATGAGGTGCATTCCTGTTTCTGTCTGCCACCATGTGTCGATTATTGGGCATTTTTCCCTTCCAATGTGTCTGTAGTACCACATCCATGCCTCGGGGTTTATTGGTTCACCAACTGTTCCAAGGATCTTGAGGGACTCCAGGTTGTAACGTTTCGGGTGTTTTTCACCGAACCTCATGAGGTGCCTTATTGCCGTGGGGGCTGTGTAGAACTTTGTGACACCGTATTTTTCCACTATGCTCCACCAGACCCCTGGGTCCGGATAGTCCGGGGCCCCCTCATAGAGCAGTGTTGTTGTCCCAAGAAGGAGGGGTCCATATACAACGTAACTGTGCCCGGTTATCCACCCTATGTCTGCTGTGCACCACCATAAGTCCCCGTTATGAATGTCAAAGGTCATCTCAAGGGTTGATGCGACCCCTACCATGTATCCTCCCGTTGTGTGCAGCACACCCTTTGGTTTCCCGGTACTTCCTGAGGTGTAGAGTATGAAGAGTGGATCCTCTGCATCCATCACCTCTGCCTCGCACCGGTCCTCCTCGCCCTCTATTAGTCTGTCGAAGAGCATCTCACGCCCGCTTATGTCTGACATCTTTATGTCTATGTCTGTGTGTTTCACAACAACGGTTGTCTCTATTGTGGGGCACTGGAGTATGGCCTCGTCAACGATTGGTTTGAGTTCTATCACCCCACCCCTTCTGTAGGTTCCGTCTGCTGTTATTATGACCTTGGCCTTTGCATCGTTGAGGCGTTCCACAAGTGCTCCGACGCTCAGACCAGAATAGATGACACTGTGCACGGCCCCTATCTTTGCACAGGCCAGCATTGAGATAACGAGTTCCGGGCACATGGGGAGGTACATTGCAACGGCGTCGCCCTTTTTGATTCCAAGGCTTTTCAGGGCATTGGCTGTTCTGTTGACCTCTCTGTGCAGTTCATAGTAGGTCAACTTCTTTTCCTCTCCCCTCTCGTTCACGTAGAGAATGGCGACCTGGTTTCTCTTGTCTGTGTCCAGCCATCTGTCCACGGCGTTGTGGGTCATGTTGATCTTGCCGTTCACGAACCACTTGTAGAATGGTTTGTTGCTCTCGTCAAGTACCTTGTCCCATTTTCTGAACCATTCGAATCTTTTTGCCTTTTCGGCCCAGTATTTCTCATGGTCCTTTCCCTTTTCCAGCTCGGCCTCCCAGTTTTTTATATGGGCCTCCTCCACGATGGTGTAGTGTGGTTTGAAGACCCTCGTTTCCTCCAGGAGAACTGAGGTATCCTTTGACATTTTTCATACCGCCATTTTTTCTTGGGTGATAGTAGTAAGTTTTTCTGGACTTATATATTTTACTATTATTAATCATGATAAATAATATAAATTTAAAATTTTTTATTAAAAACTTTGAAAAAAATAATTGGGTGTTACATTGGTGGCATTCCACCTTTTCCACCCATTCCTTCCATGTCCTCTTCGTCCTTTGATGAAACATCAAAGCCCTTAGCTGCTATCATGTCGTCTATGCGGAGGATCATCTCAGCTGCCTCTGCAGCGGACTGGATGGCCTGTTTCTTGACCCTCTGGGGTTCAAGAACACCTTCCTTCTTCATGTCGACAACGCTTCCATCAAAGACGTCAAGTCCCATGTAGGGTGACTCCTCATGGGCAGCCCTGAGGTCCACCAGGACGTCGATGCTGTCAAGTCCTGCGTTCTCTGCAAGGGTCTTTGGAACGATCTCAAGGGCATCTGAAAAGGCTAAAATCGCAAGCTGCTCCCTGCCACTTATGGTCTCAGCGTATTCCCTGATTTTCCTTGCTATCTCAACTTCAGGTGCTCCTCCACCTGCAACAACCTTGCCGTCCTCGACTGTTGCTGCAACGACTCCTATTGCATCCTCAAGTGCACGTTCCATCTCCTCTGCGACATGTCTTGTGCTTCCCCTCAGGATTATGGAGATGGCCTTTGGGTCCTTACAGTCCTCGACGAATGTCAGCACCTCATCAAAGATCTTCTTCTCGTATACAACCCCGGCCTCTCCCAGGTCGTCCTCTGTGAGGTCATCAATGTTTGTAACAAGCCTTGCGCCTGTGGCCTTCTCGATGCGTTTTATGTCGGATTTCTTGACCCTCTTGAGTGCGAGTATACCCTCACGTGAGAGGTAGTGGAGTGCAAGGTCATCGATACCCTTCTGGCAGAAGACAACGTTTGCACCGGAGTTCTTTATCTTATCCACCATTTCCCTGATCATCTGCTCTTCCTGCTCGATGAAGGCCTGCATCTGTGATGGGTCTGTCAGTCTTATCTTGGCGTCGGTTTCAAGGTCCTTGACCTCTAAGGGGTACTTGAGGAGTGCTATTCTGGCATTTTCAACCCTCTTTGGCATTGAGGTGTCTGCCCTCGCCTTGTCTATCACTATACCGTTCACTATTCTTGATTCGTTAACTGATGCTCCCTGTATCCTCTGTATGTTGACGTTGTCCTTGTCGATTTCACCATCCTCTTCCACCTGCATGACCGCATCCACAACTAGTTCAGCCAGTTTTTCCTTGGCACTTTCTGAGCCCTTACCGGTCATGGCGGTCACCGCAACCTTCCTGAGTGTGTCCCTGTCACTTGCCTTGATGGATATGTCTTCAAGTATCTCCTGGGCCCTGAGAGCTGCCTGCCTGTAACCCACAGCTATTATTGTTGGGTGAACACCCATTTCAATGAGTTTTTCGGCTTCCTTGAGGAGTTCCCCTGCTATGATGACGGCTGTTGTTGTACCATCGCCAACCTCGTCCTCCTGGGTCTTTGCCACCTCAACAAGCATCTTTGCGGCAGGGTGGGATATGTCCATTTCCTTGAGGATTGTAACACCATCATTGGTGATAACAATGTCTCCAAGTGAGTCAACAAGCATCTTGTCCATTCCCTTGGGACCGAGGGTTGTCCTCACGGTCTCTGCGAGAACCTTACCTGCAAGGATGTTGATTCTCTGGGCTTCCTTTCCAACGTAACGGCTTGTGCCCTGTGGTAATATTAATATGGGCTGCTGTCCCTGTGCCATTAAATCACCTCTTAAATAAGTATGCAATTATCGATGGGTTTAAGGTTCTATAAATAATTTGTGCAAATGAGTTACAACCCCAATTTCAGGGTGCTGTGAACTGAAAAGAAGAAAAATGAATGGTTCCGGTTTCCTGCTACTGGTTGGGGAAGATCCTTGGAAGGAAGGTCTGGCAGAAGTCAGGTGTCAGCTTTGAGGTCTCATGTTCTATCTTTTCAACGATTTCCTCCTCAAGTTCAGGCGTCTTTGATGCCTCAACAGCAAAGCCCTCGGCGTCGATCCAGACCCTCAGTGACTCCTCACCCATTGTCATCTCAAATTCAACAGTTTTACCCTTCTTGATATCATCGAGTATATCGTCCATGATCTCATCTGAGAGCTTGAGGAGTTTCCTGCCCTCGGGTTCATAGGTGTTCTTTGATGTTATGATCCTTTTGATCCTTAGAGGGGCGCATCCCTCCTCTCTTATGGTTTTTCGAACCGTCCAGAAGAGGCTAACAACAATTTTTTTCTCAGGGTCATGATTTCCCTGAAATTTAACGGACTTCATAGGTTACATCTCCTTTATCCTTTTGCCGATTGATTTTCCTATGCTGTAGCAGCGTGCCAGGTCATCCTCATCCGGGACGTAGCTGACCTCAAGGGTCTCTGCAACCTCAAAGCCTGCGGCACTGATTTCGTCTTTGAGTGTCCTCACTGCACCCCCACCCCATCCCTTTGATCCGAATACAACCGCCAGCCTCCTGAATCCGGTTCTATCGAATGTGAGCCCTTTGAGGTAGTACATTATATCCCCGAGACTCGGGAATGGCCCGTTGAACATTGTGGGGCTTCCAATGAATACAGCCTTACTTTCAAGGATGTTCTTTACGATTTCACTCCTTTCATCCTCGTGGAGGAAATGCATTGAAACATCCACATCCGCGGCCATGAGCCCCTCTGCGAGTGCATGTGCAAGCATCCTGGTTGAGTAGTGCATGGTATCATATATTATCGTGGCCTTGTCCCTGCACTCCCCTGTTGCCCATGCCGTGTATGCCTCTATGATCTTCATGGGCTCTGTCCAGATCTGGCCGTGGGATGGTGCGATCATCCTGATCTTCTCGAGAAGCCCAAGCTCCTTTACCTCACTGAACTTTCTTAGTACAAGGGGTGATAGTGGTGTTAACAGATTGGCATAGAACTTCATGGCGGCGTCCATCAGCACGGCTTCAGGCACGTCCTTGTCGAACCTTCTGCTGATGCAGAGGTGCTGGCCAAAGGCGTCATTTGAGAATAGGATCCCATCCTCACCAAGGAGGGTGAACATGCTGTCTGGCCAGTGGAGCATTGGGGCCTCAAGGAATGTGAGGGTTTTCCCTCCAAGGTCAACGGAGTCCCCTGTTTTCACGGTTTTAAATACAGCTTCATCTGGGAGGGGGTAATGTTCCTTCAGTCCCTCAGCGGCCTTTTCTGTGCAGATTATTTCTGGCCTGTGGCGCTTCCATACCTCCAGGATTGAGCCGCTGTGGTCCCTCTCTATGTGGTTCTGGATTATGAGGTCTATCCTTTCATCCCTTCCCTCCCTTTCAAAGGCGTCACTTATCCTTCCAAACATCTGGGGGGATGTTCCAGGGTATGTGTTGTCAACAAGGGCGACCTTATCGTCTCCAAAGACGAGGTACACATTGTATGTTGTGCCTCCAAGGGTGTAGCCATGGTAGTTCCGGATGTCCCAGTCCATGACACCAACCCAGTAGACACCATCTGCAATCTTTACTGCATCAGCCTTCATCTTATACACCATCTACCAGTTATGTCCGCCATTATTATTAAAATATGGCATTTTTTTATGGCGACGGCTTTTTGTTGCCAGATCAATACCATCAAATTATATGATGGCTGAAATCTGTAAGCCAGATGACCTACTCCTGCATTTTCACTGCTTTCTTAAACGCGGATCTTATATTTTCATAGTTCTTTCTGTAGAATGGGCAACTCTCTATGCAGTGGGTGCATCCATCACTGCAGCCGGTGCATCTATCATCAAGTAGCATAACCCTGGATCCGCAGCACGTCTCAACCTCCACCAGGGCGTCCTGTGGACATGCCCTTATGCACCTGCCACATCTCCTGCAGTAGAAGGGTATCCATTCATGATCCCTGGAGCCATAGGGAAGGTCTGATATTCCTGTGAGGACCGCGGATATCTTCTGGGCTGGGCCTTTTCCGGGGCTTATAAGAAGACCGTTCCTCCCCTTAAAACCGATACCTGCATTCTGTCCGAGGAGGGGGAGGTCTATGAGGCCGCTCATGGGGTGAATGGCCACGGCACCATATCCGTTAATCCTGAGGTAATCAGCCACCCTGAAGGTTAAGTCCGCAAGTTTATCGTATAGCCCGTCGTTCATCTCCCTTGCCTTTCTGCCTGGGGGAGTCAGTACGAGATCGTCGTCCATGTCCACTGTGAGGACCACTGCATTGCGGTAGGGGGGGTCACCGGCAAGGATAACATCGGGTGTCAGCCTGGCGTACCCAATATTACTGATCCCAAGTGAACGTGCATATTCTTCGAGTCGACCTAGGAATTCATCATCTGCCTTTTCTAATGGATTTTCTGGCTCCGGAACCCTGCATTCATCAGGGTACTCCAGAAATCCGCAGTTACATCTGCATTCACATTTTTCGCCATTGACTTCAGCCTTATCTTCACAGCAGTCAGAGTTTTTGTTCTCCACTGTTCATCACCATCCACACCCATATTCCTATATTTACATATATGAATATATTGGTGTGTGGGTTCAGGGCATTTCTATCGGAGATCTCAGCCGTTCTCTATTGTCATACTCGGATTCTGGGGAAAGGGCTTTTTCTGGGACTTCCCTGAAATTTCAATCGTCCTCTATTTCATACTCGAATTCCCAGAAGGGGGTTCCCCGGGACTCCCTGCCCTCCAGGTGCTCCATCTCATGTGAGACACCATAGGCCCCTGAACCTGTGAATTTAAGGGGCTTCCTGAGCCTCTTAAGTTTAATCTTAAAATCAAGGGGATCAAGCACCGCCCTGAGGATGTAATCACCATCCACCACGACCCGGTAGGGCCTCTTCACAAGTTCCCTCTCATTTTTTGAGCCGCACTTCTCGAGCCGGTAAACGGTACCCTCCTCCCTCACCACCCTGGGGTTCAGAAAGAGGTAAACTATCTCCAGAGTCCGACCTGTCATCTTATCCTCATCAAAGCGGGTGACCTTCTCTTTCACAGCCATGAAACGCCCGGAGTTCTTCCTGAGGCTCCAGTCACCACCATACCTGATGGAAAAAAGAAGGGGTATGAATGCATCAGGGGGTATCTGAAGCTCCTCTATAACCCTCTTTTCACTGAGGGTGAACCTCAAGAGTTTCCTGATCTCGGAGTCATCCAATATACCACCTGCCCCCTACGGGGTTCTTCTGAGGTTGAAGTCAGCTATGGCGCTCTCCACCACCCTGATTATGGCGTCATCAAGTTCATCCTGGGAACCGTCCCTCACAATGGGTATATTGTCACAGTAGATGACTTCGAGCCCAGCCTCAAGGGCGTCCTTCGTTGCAACATCAACCGCAGCCGCCTTGAGCTCTGTCAGCATCACATCAGCGTCATCTATGTACCTCTCAATGTCCCGCTGTAGGAGCGGCCTGTTTGAAAGGTGTGGAGTCGTGCCAACAACCCGGCAGCGGTACTCAGACTCAAGGTATTCAACCAGGATATCCTTCACAGAGTCGGGGGCGGTGGTTGCAAATAGGACATTCTTTCCGCTGATATCTCCAAGTGGTTTGGGCCTGAAGACTGTGGTCACAACCTCTGCATCGGGGTTCACGGATTCTATGAACTCAACGATTTCCTTAACCTTCTCATCATCTGCCATGGGCTCCTCGCACATTGTGAGTATCACAAGATCCGCCAGTCTTATCCTGAAGGGCCCGAAGAAGTTCTTTATATTTATGATGGGCTGGTTTGCGCCAACAAGGACTATGTGTCTGTCTGACTTCACAGGGGGTATTGCAGCCCCGCTCCCCTCCAGGATTATGAAGTCGGCGTCTAGACTGTTGGCTGTCTCAGCACCCCTCTTCATGTTTGTTATGAAGACATCCCCAACCATACCGCCACCGCAGCGCCTGCAGCCAACCGTGAGTATCCGGCTCATGAGGGCGTCCTCCCAGTGGTCAGAGGCTGCATGAACCCCCCTGTCTGACTGCTCCATAAGGAACTCGGGGGTTATTTCTATCCTGTCACCCCTCACAATCTCTGGCTCCTCAGGGCCTCCTCGACCCATCGCCACAACACAGGGGTTGTAATCACGTTCATGGATCAGTCGGGCCGCATAGGCGGATACAGCGGTTTTACCTATCCTCTTACCTGTCCCGAGAATCTTGAGGGATGGTTTTTTGAGTATATCATATTCTGTGAGGGGCTGGAACTCAAAGTCAGGGCCCCTGTAGACAGCACCCTCCTCAAGGACAACCGATGCTATCCTGAACCTCTTTGAGTAATCCAGGACGGGTTCATCGCTGAGGTCCATAACCGTGTCTGCACCGTACTTTCTGATGAGCCTGGCTATGAGGTCATAGGGTATCCTGTGGGGATCATCACCGAAGTAGACGGGTCTTCCCATCATCTCGGTGTACTCCTCAGGTGATGATGTCCTGAGTTTTTCGGTTCCCCCTATGAAGATCAGTGCCTTGACATCAATGTGTTCCATTGAATCAAGGGTTTCAACAGCCGCCCTTGTCACAGGGAGGTAGTGCTCTCCATCAACAAGACAGATCATGCTTTCTGTGGCCTTCATAAAAAACACCTTTTATGATATAAGTTGAAGGGAATTATTAAAATAGTTGGTAGATGGTTGGTAGATGGTAAGGGATATTATGTTGTTTTCTGGCTGGCACCATATCTAAATTAGAAAAATTTAGATTTTGGAGAATGGATTGATGGTCTATTTTGCCTCCAGTTTGGCTTCCATCTTCACGACTTCCTTTCTTGACCGTTTTGCAAGTTCTGAGAGGCCATTTACAACATTTGGTGGGAGGTTGTGTCCTTCCTTCTTTGCAAGGATCTCGGAGATGGCACTTGAGAGTACAAAAATAGCGTATTTATGCTCGGCCTTTGTGCGGTGGATGTGGTGGGGGCTGATGTTGAGGGAGAAGTACTCTTGGCATTCATCCTTTATATCGTATCCATTCTCAAGGTACTTCAGAACATATACCAGAAATTGGTGCAGTTGTATCATTTCGTCCTTATACATGGTTACCAGCCTCAGTCTCCTTATAAGTGTGTATTAAATTTATTATTTAAAAATTTTGGTGGATTGACAGCCCCTTTATCAAAATTAAAGATATAATATGAATTAATGTAAAAATTATAGTAGATTAGTGGATATCCATGAATATCTTCCTTCATCTTCCCATAGTTAAGTTAAAACTGATAAATAAAGTTTTATATTACTGAAACTTTTTAAATTATTAACCATTGGGTGGTGGTGTATCATCTGCAAATTCTTAAAAGTGATGGATCCATAAAACTAACCATTCACCTTAACTTTCCATGGAGGATCATCCTAATGAGGATAATAGAATTTGATCATGAAAGGGTCGGTGAGCTTGTTGAGAGAGCAAGAATTGATGTTGATGAGGTCCTGGGGCCGGTGGCAGATATCATCTCAATGGTGAGAGAGGGTGGTGATGGGGCCCTGAGGGAGCTCACAGAAAAATTTGATGGCGTCTCCCCTGAGACCCTAACTGTCAGTCAGGAGGAAATAGAGGCGGCCCATAGAAACCTGGACCCCCAGGTCAGGAAAGCGCTCACTGAAGCTGCGGGGAACATCGAGGAGTTCCACAGGCTCCAGCTGCCCTCTGAGTGGATGGCCGAAATCAGACCGGGGGTGAGCGCAGGGCAGATAGTGCGGCCCCTTGACAGTGTTGGCTGCTACATACCCGGTGGAAGGGCCGTTTACCCCTCAACAATATTAATGACCGTTATACCGGCAAGGATAGCAGGGGTTGAAAGGATAGTGTGCTGCACACCCCCGGCATCCGATGGCTCGGTCCCTGACGCTGTCCTTGTGGCGGCCGACATTGCAGGTGCACATGAGATATACCGTGTTGGAGGCGCCCAGGCGGTTGCTGCAATGGCCTACGGTACAGAGACGATCGGGGCGGTGGATAAGATTGTGGGGCCAGGGAACATATTTGTTACCGCAGCAAAGAAACTGGTATACGGTGACGTAGACATAGACTTCCCGGCAGGCCCATCAGAGGTACTCATAATTGCAGATGAATCTGCAGACCCGGAGTACATTGCCCTTGAGATACTGGCACAGGCAGAGCACGATCCCCAGGCAGCAAGTGTCCTTGTGACAGACTCGAAGGATCTTGCAGCCACTGTGGAGGAGAAGGTACGTGAAAATATTAAATACATGGAAAGGGCCAATATCATAGAGGAGTCCCTTGAAAGATACGGAATGATAGTTTTAACCGAGGATATTAAGGGGGCCGTGGACTTCAGCAACGCCTACGCACCGGAGCACCTTGTTATAATGACGGATTCTCCCGAAAAAACACTCAAGGGTATCCGTAACGCAGGATCCATATTTCTGGGTGACCTCTCACCTGTAGCGGCAGGGGATTACGGTTCAGGGACCAACCACGTGCTGCCAACCTCTGGCTGCGCCAGGATGTACTCGGGCCTATCAACGGAGTCGTTCCTCAAGAAACCAACGGTGCAGATGATAACCAGGGAGGGGCTCCGGAACATCCAGGACACGGTCCTGCGTCTTGCTGAATACGAGGGCCTCCATGCCCATGCTGAGTCATTCCGTAGGAGACTTGATAGTGACTGAATTTACTCTGATAATTCACTTTAGCGACAAGAGGTGATCTGATTGTTACTTGGAGATCTTAGAAGGACTCACTACTCAAAGGACATAAAACCTGAAATGGATGGAGAGGAAGTCACTGTCATGGGATGGGTCCATGAGATAAGGGACCTTGGAGGGATAATATTCGTTCTCCTCAGGGACCGTGAAGGGCTCATCCAGATAACAGCACCCAGCAAGAAGATTGAGAAGGACCTCTTCAAATCCATGAGAAAGCTCAAAAAGGAATCCGTTGTTGCATTCAGTGGAAGGGTGCAGGAGTCAGATAAGGCCCCCGGCGGCTTTGAAGTAATACCATCATTCCTCAGGGTCCTGAACCCATCAAAGCAGCCACTGCCACTTGACCCCACAGAGAAGGTGAAGGCCGAGATAGACACGAGGCTTGATGCCAGGTTCCTTGACCTCAGAAAACCATCAGTGAGTGCAATATTTAAAATAAAGAGCAGGATGCTGCACTCAGTCAGGGTATTCCTTGAAGAGAATGGTTTCCTTGAAATCAACACCCCAAAGCTTGTTGCATCTGCAACAGAGGGGGGTACTGAGCTCTTCCCGATAACCTACTTTGAAAGGGAGGCCTTCCTGGGTCAGAGCCCACAGCTCTACAAGCAGATGATGATGTCAACGGGCCTTGACCGTGTCTATGAGATAGCACCAATATTCCGTGCAGAGGAGCACGACACCCTCAGGCACCTCAACGAGGTCATATCCATCGACATAGAGGCATCTTTCGTTGACCATGAGGATGTCATGAAGATACTGGAAAGGCTGGTTGTGAGGGTCATAGAGGATGTTAACGAGCACTGCACCGACGCCCTTGAAACCCTGGGAAGGACCCTTGAGGTGCCCGAAACTCCCTTTGAGAGGCTGGAATACGATGAGGCAGTTGAACTGGTAAAATCCAGGGGAGTCCCAATGAAACACGGCGAGGACCTTCCAAGGGCGGCTGAGAAGGCCCTTGGTGAGGTCATGGACGGCTATTACTTCATAACCTCATGGCCAACCGCAATAAAGCCATTCTATGTGATGCCAGATGAGGACGACCCAGAGAGGAGCTATGCATTCGACCTCATGTACAGGGACCTTGAGATATCCTCAGGTGCCATGAGGGTCCACCAGCATGACCTCCTGGTTGAGAAGATAAAGAGGCAGGGATTGAATCCGGACTCCTTTGAGAGCTACCTTGCAGCCTTTGAGTACGGCATGCCACCCCACGCAGGCTGGGGCCTTGGGGCTGAAAGGTTCAACATGACCCTCACCGGTGTAAACAATATAAGGGAGACGGTCCTCTTCCCAAGGGACAGGAGGAGACTCACACCTTAGGTGATAACATTGATGGGCGCATCCACAGGTCAGGGCTATGAGATAGCCAGAAAGAGCAGGGAAATAGTCAGAAAACTGATATCTGAAGAGTTAGGATCTCTCAGGGATGAGGAGGCGGCCATAGTTGAGCGCATAGTTCATTCTACCGCTGACCCTGAATATGCCAGGTTGACAGAGTTCAGCCAGGACTTTGTGGATGCAGCCCTTGATTCACTCAGGAGTTCAGGTGAGATACTCACCGACATTGAAATGGTCCGTGCAGGGATATCCAGACCTGCCAGCTGCCACATAAGGGACCCTGAGGTCAGGGAGATTGCAAAAAAGAGGGACATCACGAGGGCAGCTGCATCAATGGAGTACGCTGCAGAGAGGGGCTTCAGGGGGATTGTGGTTGTAGGGAATGCCCCAACAGCCCTCATGAAGGTGATTGAACTTACAGCTGAAGGCATAATGGATGCAGAGGCGGTCATAGGCGTTCCTGTGGGATTTGTGGGGGCTGCAGAATCTAAGGAGGCCCTAAGGAAAACCGAAATACCCCACATGATAACCAGGGGCCCCAAGGGGGGCACACCTGTGGCGGTGGCAGCTGCAAATGCTCTTATAGCACTATCAGATGGAGGGGAAGTTTAGAGGTTCTCCTGAGGATAAGTTTGGAGGTTCTTAGCATCATCGAGGATTAGAAATGTTTAGAGGTTACATCATGAAGTCGAAAGAACTGTTTGAAAGGGCACAGAGGGTTCTACCGGGTGGTGTCAGCTCACCTGTTAGGAGGTTTGAGCCATACCCCTTCTTTGCGGCGGGGGGTAAAGGGTGCATACTGGAGAGTGTTGATGGTAAGAGTTACATCGACTACTGCCTGGCATACGGACCCCTGATCCTGGGACACGCACACCCCAGGGTGGTCGAGGTGGTTGAGAGGCAGATAGAGAGGGGCACAACCTATGGTGTACCATCTGAGGGGGAAATAGAACTTGCAGAGACAATAATAGACAGGGTCCCCTGTGCTGAGATGGTCAGGTTCATGAACTCTGGTACAGAGGCCACCATGGCCGCTGTGAGGCTTGCAAGGGCGTACACAGGGAGAGATAAGATTGTCAAATTTGAGGGATCCTACCATGGGGCCCACGATTACGTCCTCGTGAAACCAGGGTCAGGTGCCGCCGCTGCACCCGATTCACCCGGTATACCTGAGGATACCGTGAAAAATACTCTAACCACGGTCTTCAATGATGAGGAGGCGATGGTTGAACTCATTGATGGGATGGGGGATGAGGTAGCATGCATCCTGGTTGAACCTGTGATGGGTAACGTGGGGTGCATAGAACCTGAAAACGGCTACCTGAACTTCCTCAGGGATGTAACGAGGGAGAACGACATTATACTCATCTTTGATGAGGTCATAACAGGCTTCAGGCTGGCAGCAGGTGGCGCCCAGGAGTACTACCGCGTGAAGCCTGACCTCGTGACACTGGGAAAGATAGTCGGTGGTGGTTTCCCAATGGGGGCCCTTGCTGGTACACGAGAGATAATGGAGAACATTGCGCCGGCTGGTAGCGTATACCAGGCAGGTACATTCAATGGAAACCCCGTATCTGTGACGGCAGGTCTTGAAACCCTTAAAATACTTGATGATAGAATGTATTCAAGTCTTGAGAGGATGGGGTCCCATCTGAGGGAAGGTTTGAGGGATCTCCTCTTTGACATGGACCTTAAGTATCAGGTTGCAGGTCTGGCTTCAATGTTCCAGATATATTTCACTGAGGATGAGGTGAGAAACTACGCTGATGCCAGGAAATCAGACACAGAACTCTTCATGAAGTACTTCCATGGGCTGCTGGAGAGTGGTGTCTTCATACCACCATCACAGTTTGAGTGCTGTTTCATATCCGCTGCACACGAAATGGATCATATAAACAGTACCCTTGAGGCAGTAGAGGATGTACTCAGAAATTTAAAAACTTAAATATCTTTTTTACGGCGAGGGATGGTATAGCTTCGGCCGTATAATTCATGTAAATTTCATGGCTATGAAGAAGTAGAGGAAGCATATAACCACAAATATGAGAAGAACCGTTACAGTAGTCCTTAAAAATCTGCTGTTAAGCGTCTTTCCCTCACGTTCGGCAAGGAACTCCCTCTGTTCACGCACCTGTGATATGAAACTCTCTGCCTCTCCCCTGCCACCAGTTACCAGATTGCTGTCTATTATCTCCTCATCAAGGAGTTCATCAACAATCTTTTTTTGCTCCTTAACATCGTCTATTATCCTTTTCTTTGCCACGAATTCCATGAGAGACCATTCACCACTTTTTATCTCCTTTAGTGTTCTCTCCTCGTTTTCTATTCTCTTTGAGAGGTTTTCAAGGAGGGCTCTTTTCCGGTCACTTTCACCGGAAATTTCACGTTCTGGTTCATCCGGTCCTTCATAGAACTCTTCATCTTCATCTCGTTCATCATAGAACTCTTCTAGTGTGCTGTAGTATCCCAGTGAGCCTCCACATTCACATGAATCAAAATCAGATGGGTCCTCACCATCTTCCAGCTGGTAGTAGCCCCCGCATTGTGTACATATGAGGTATCCTCTGGTTTTTTCCATGTTTTCCTCGGACAAGGAGATCCCCCAGATATAATTTATTTTACATTATAGTAGTTAAGTTTTGTGTTGAATCATTTATTTTTCATATGCTGAGGCATCCTTTGATTTTTTTCAAAAATAAATAGTTTATCAGGTGGTCACCCTTTCAAGTCCGGTGGATATGAGGAACTGTATGAAGACACCTTCAGGTACAACGACAATGTTTCCCTGCTGGTACTGCTGGATCCCCGCGTTTACCATGGCCATATACTTTGAACGGTCCTTTGTGGCATTGAATATTGCCCTCATTAGTGACTGAACCGCAACGCCCCTTGCTGCTCCCTGCTGCTGTTCCTCCCTGAGGAATGTTATGCTGTTTCCTGAGACATAGCCCTCACCCTCCACATATACTGGGCCTATTGCCTGGAGGATGCCGTCCACTGCCTGGGGTGTCACTATCACGACGATATCTGTTTTCACGCCGGTGTTATATTCCACTATCTCCTGTGCAAGTCTGGCACCCTTCTCTGTATCGTTTTCCCAGAGGGCGTCATGTAGGAGCCACCTGTGTACTCCCTGCGCCCTCAGTGAAGCCGGGGGTTCTGCTGTTGGATGGGCCATGTTGTGGGGGTAGACAGCTGTCACATTGGTTATGTTACCCTCGTTCAGGGTTATTATGAAGGCCATGTCAACGGCCCCTATACCAGGCCTTGGTTCACTGGGATCTGCGCATAGAAGCAGAACGTGTTTTTCTCCCACAAAAACGTTCTGTGAGTTTGTGATGTAGTTTTCATAAGTTACAACTGAAAGACCAAGTATAACTATGAAGAGACCGAGGATTATCTTATTTTTTGTATCCATATTATTACCTTCCTTTAGCTTATCTGGGTTTTTGGATCACGTAAGAAGTTAACATTGAAAAGCACGCTCCAGATGATTTACGTTGACCTAAATTTTGCCACATTTATATATATACTTTGGCATCACGTATCATGTAGACCTGAATATTTAATACTTAGAATACATATATTAAATGTTGCTGTGGTTCCAGAGATTTTTAAATCAGGGGGATGTGAACTAATGAGAATAGTGGCAGGGGTCGGTGAGAACAGGAACATCGAAAGGGCTGCGTCTTCAGTTGAATTTGATGTTGAACTGGTCTACTCCGAGGAAGAATTCATCGAGAGTTTAAAAGAGGGAAAATATGCATATGTGAGGGGATCTCTCCCATCAGCAAGTATAATGGCAGAACTCAAGAATCACGGCCCCCTGATGAGGGCTTCATGGATAGAGACAGGGGAGGGGAGCTTTTTCCTCGCACCCGTCGGTATAGATGAGGGTGAAACAGTCACCGAAAGGTTCAACATAGCCACTGCAGCAGGGGACTTTCTCATGAAAACAGGAACAGAGCCATTCATTGGTATAATATCGGGGGGACGGCCAGGTGACCTTGGAAGGTCCCCTGCAGTGGACAGTTCAATCCGTGATGGTGAACTTCTGGCATCAATGGTAAAGGATAAATATGAAGTGAGGCACTACCATATACTGATAGAGAAAGCTGTGAGGGATGGGTGCAACGTCATCATAGCACCCGATGGGATAACAGGTAACCTCATATTCAGATCACTGGTTCTCGTTGGCACGGCCAGAAGCCATGGAGCTGTGGCCCTTGGATTTAATGGGATTTTTGTTGACACATCTAGGTCACAGACCACTGAAGGTTACTACAGGGCACTTAGATTCGCCCACTGGCTTGCTACCAATTGGAGAGATCATAGAAATTTATAGTATTAATAGAAACTCTGGTCAGGTAGATGGGAAATGTCACCTTTAAAACCTCTTTACAAACTTTATGAGTGGTACATATCGCGCAACCTAAAAAGGGAAAGAATGCCAAGGCACGTTGCCATTATAATGGATGGTAACAGAAGATACTCACGACTCCAGGGCAGCCTGGACCCCATAGAGGGTCACAAGAAGGGTATTGAGACACTAGAGAAGGTCCTGGACTGGTGTGTTGACCTTGGAATAGAGATAGTAACCGCCTATGCATTCTCAACCGAAAACTTTAAAAGGCCAGAAAACGAGGTTAAAGGACTAATGAAGCTCTTCAAGGAGAACTTCGAGGCCATAGCAAGCAATAAGAAGATCCATAAAAACCGTGTCAGGGTCAAGGCAGTCGGAAAACTTGAACTGCTCCCTGAAGATGTTAGAAAGGCTATAGAGGTTGCTGAGAGGTCAACTGAGGGATACTCTGATCGACTTGTGAACATCGCAATAGGATATGATGGCAGACAGGAGATAGTGGACGCCGCAAGGAAAATCGCCGAGGACGTCAGGGCCGGCCGCATTGACCCTGAGGACATAGATGAGGACATGATAAACAGGAACCTCTACACCGCTGGACTGGAGGATCCCCACCTCATAATAAGGACCAGTGGTGAGGAGCGCCTCAGCGGATTTCTTCTCTGGCAGTCATCCTATTCAGAACTGTACTTCTGCGACAGCCTATGGCCAGAACTTCGAAAGGTTGACTTTTTAAGGGCTATAAGGTCATACCAGCAGAGGGAGAGGAGATTCGGTGCCTAGATTCGCTTCAAGTGACTTTTAAGGCTATAATGTCCTAAAATGGATATAAAAAGGACATGATATCCAAGCTATCAATGGAGGGATCAATATAATAGATGTTCACTGTCACCTGGACTTCAAGGACTTCAACAGAAACCGTGAAGAAGTTATTGAAAGGGCAAAGGGAAAACTGAGGGCTGTTATAGATTCCGGTGTTGGACTCGGGGGCAACAGGAGAGCCCTTGCACTTTCCTCAGATTATCCAGGATTCATATACCCCACCATGGGTTTCCATCCTGCCGACGCATCAAAGGCCAGACCTGAACTCATAGAGGAGGTCTCGGGGCAGATAGAATCACACATTGACAGGATCGTGGCCATAGGTGAGACAGGGATGGATTTCCACCACACCCACGATGCTGAAGGAAGAAGAAGACAGGAGGAGGCCTTCAGAATCTTCGCCAAACTTGCAGAGGAACATGAGATGCCCCTGGTTGTCCATGCAAGGGACGCCGAGGAGAGGGCCCTTGAGATTGTACTGGAGTACAGCATACCAGAGGTGGTCTTTCACTGCTACGGCGGCAGCCTATCCACTGCAGAGAGGATAATGGACGCTGGCTACCACATATCAATATCCACACTTGTGACCTTCTCAGATCACCACATGAAACTTGTGGAGGACCTCCCGCTGGAGAGTATGCTTACAGAGACAGACAGTCCCTACCTCTCCCCTTTCAGGGGGAAGCGCAACGAGCCAGCATTTGTGGCTGAAGCGGTTAAGAAAATAGCAGAGATCAAGGAAACCGATGTTGAGGATGTTGACAGGGTGACAACATCCAATGCAGAAAGAATTTTTGGCCTCTGAGGCCCTCTGGATTTATTCATCCATCTCCCTGAAAACCTCAGCTGCCGCAGTAACACCATTTATGGCTGCAGGGAACCCTGCATAGACAGCCATCTGGATTAGGACCTCAATTATCTCCTCCCTGCTGCACCCGGCATTGAGGGCACCCTTCACATGACTTTTCAACTGTTTTTCAGCCCCAAGAACCGTAAGGGCAGCCACGGTGACAAGTTCCCTTGTTTTAAGATCCAGCGCATCCCTGGAGTAGATGTCACCGTATGCAAATTCAACCACGAACCTTGAAAGATCAGGTGCAACATCCTCAAGTTCATCACGCAGCTTCCTGTAGGACTCCCTGTGTATCCTCTCAAGTATCTCCATTCCAGCAGTGTATCTGTCCATACTTCAACCTCCCCATCTGGAAACCCCACTCGTTTCCACACTAATTTGATAGTATGGGTGGCGGTGTCGACTGCCCCACCGTCATCCAGACCATCAGTTTCCACACTAATTTAATAGTATGGTGGATATAAACCTATAGACTGGAGGAGAGGGTTCATGAGGCCATACGTTATACTCAACGCAGCAATGACACTGGACGGTAAGATTGCAACAAAGACAGGTAGCTCTGAGATATCCGGTGAGGAGGATCTCAGGAGGGTCCATGAGCTTCGAAGGGAATGTGACGCCATAATGGTGGGAATAAACACGGTACTCGCAGATGACCCTCGACTCACCGTCCACAGGGTCGATGCAGAGGAAGGGGATAACCCTCTCAGGGTGGTTGTTGACAGCAGGGCAAGGACACCCCTGAATTTCAGGGTCCTCAACCATGAGGCCCCCACTGTGATAGGTGTCTCGGAGAGTGCCCCGGCATCAAGGGTTAATGAACTCAGAAAAAGGGCTGAGGTTGTGGTTGCAGGAAAAGACAGGGTGGACCTCTGCCTGCTCCTTGAGAGGCTCCATGAGATGGGTGTCAGGAGGCTGATGCTCGAGGGGGGCTCAACCCTCAACTACTCCATGTTAACGGAGGGCCTTGTTGATGAGGTCCGGGTGTGCATAGCCCCGATGATCGCCGGTGGCAGGGAGGCAAGGACACTGGTTGATGGTGAGGGCATAGACGATATGTCTGAGGCCATAAAACTTGAACTTGAGAGGTTCTACACCCTGGGGGAGGACCTCATAGTTGAGTACACAGTAAAGAGGTAGATGTGGTTTTCATGCTAGAGAGGATCTATGAGAGGATACTGAGGATAAGGGAAGATGGATGCAGGGACTGCCTGAAGGTCGTCTGCCGTATGGATGACTTCCAGTTCAACCAGCTCATGTCGAGGCTCCAGCTGCAGATTGAGATAACCTCACGGTACAATCCGCCTGTGAGGCCTGCCCTGGATCCCATGATATCCACGGAACTTGGTGTGTACAGGGGTGATGATGAGAACATAGGGAGACTCCTTGGCTACCCTGAGTGCTGCATAAAGAGCTTCTCTGAGAACACCAGGTATGCGATTGATGAGGATCACCTTGCAGAGGTGGATGAACTTGAGGTTCCCCCGGGTAAATGCGCCCTTGTGCTACCATCAGGTTTCATACCCTGTAGCCTCAGATGCAGGGAGGCATGGGAGAGGAATCTCATAGCCTTTGCAGACATGGAGGAGTTTAAGAGGATACTTGAACTTGAGGATGAACTCCGCATGAAGCTCCCGCATTTTCATCTGGCATATGATGAGTATTTTGAGAAGATAGTCCTTGATTGAATCTTTTTTTGATTTTAGGTTGGATGGGTATTTTGAGAAGATAGTCCTTGATTGAATCTTTTTTTGATTTTAGGTTGGATGGGTATTTTGAGAAGATAGTCCTTGATTGAATCTTTTTTTGGCTTACCATATGAGAAATCATTTCATTTAAAACATGAATCAGGTATTACTTTTGACCTACTCTTTTTTAAATTGTTCATACTTAGAATATTTTAATTAAGATTTAAATAGAATCCCATCAAATCTCTTTACGATATTGAATCAGCAAATTATTAAAAATTTAAAGGAGGTGAAAAAATGAAGAAGTTTCTGCTGATAGCACTTATTCTGCTCATTGTTTCAGTTCCATCAGTCTCAGCGGCAGACAACGACACCAACACAACAGAGTCAAAGATGCTGAAGGATACAAACATGGTGGTGCTCCTCACAGGCTGCGTGGTGGGAACCGTCGACCCCATAATGAACGACGCATACCACAACGACCTCCTCCCCGCTGGATACAACTTCAGTCTGAAAATATACACCATGGACACCTTCAACCTCAACTCAACGGCATCCAGCCAGTTCAAAAATGACGTGAAGAACGCAGATATATTCTTCCTCTTCACAAGACCCGGTTACCCGGTGACAGGGATGAGCTATGGGACGGAATTCGATGCAGCAGTCGACTTCCAGGCCCTCGCAGCCAGCATGAAACCTGGGGCGCGAATATTCGTCCTGGGCCCTGTAAAACCCAACGTGACAGGTGTTAATGTAACCAACCTTCCAGCCTATGGTCCGGTGGCAGCACCTGCACTCTCACGGGAGAACATAAAGAGGACGCTCCTGGAGGTCCTGAGGCTCAGCGGGGCCGTTAACCTCACTGCAAACGACACAAAACTGGTACCTGGAATGCAGGACTTCCTCTACCATCCACTGGCACCACGTGTTTACACAGACAGAGAATCCTACACAGAATGGTACATGAACACCACCCTCTACAGGCCAGGGGCCCCATGGGTGGGGGTTGCTATACTGAACCGATACTACCTATCGGGTAACATGGACGTCTATGAGACCCTCATACAGAAACTCGAGGCAAAGGGACTCAACGTGATACCCTACTTCTACTGTTCAGACCCCATAGGGGCCTCGAGGCGCTTCTTCATGGTCAACAACAGTTCGGTGATTGACGCCCTTGTTGCCTGTGTACAGTTCGGTTACTGGCCAGACAACCAGACCATAACCTTCTTCACTGACCTCAACGTACCTGTTCAGGGCCCGCTCCCGGTGTTCCTGCAGACCTCACTGGATGATTACATAAACAGCAGCAGACAGCAGGGCCTCAGGGGCCTGGAGTACTACTGGCTCGCCATGTTTGAGATGCAGGGGCGAATAGAACCCATACTTATAGGTGGTAACAGGGTCTCTGACCCTGACCCGCTAACCGGGGTCACACTCAAGGAATACGTGGCCTATGAGCCCGGGATAAACCAGCTGGTTGAGCGAACACTTGCCTGGGTGAATCTCCGGAAGAAGGTGAACAGTGACAAGAGGGTGGCCATCGTCTACTTTGACAGCACCCATGATGAGGGGATGCCGGCAACCAATGGCCTCAACCTCTACGGCAGTCTGAGCAACATACTCCTTGCAATGAGGGCAGCAGGTTACACCACTGGAAACGGAAATCTGACCCCCGAGTACATCTATGAACTCATAAACAGGGCTGGAAGAAACCCCAGGAACATGACACAGTCAGAACTCCGGAAACTGGTTGAGGCTGGATGCATCACGGTGCCGGTTTCAGAGTACCTCAGGTGGTATTCAAAGCTCCCGGTAACCCTCAGGCGCCAGGTTGAGGCAATGTGGGGTCCGGCTCCAGGTAACATCATGGTCTACAACAGCAGCATTGTGATCCCCGGCTTCATGCTCGGCAACATGTTTATGGGTCCGCAGCCGGTCTGGAGGTGGAACGGTACACTCAACAACGGCACACTACCACCGACACACCAGTTCATAGCCTTCTACCTCTGGCTTCAGAATGGATTCAGGGCCGACGCAGTGGTACACGTGGGGCAGCACGGGACACTGGAGCTGCTACCGGGCCATGTGAATGCCATGACAGAGGATGACTGGCCAAACACCCTCATAGGATCCATCCCCAACATACACCTCCTCAAGATGGAGGACCCCCTTGAGGCCGTTATAAACCCTGCCAAGAGGAGGGCATACGCCGTTACCATCTCATACCTCATACCACCGGTCATGAGGACTGAACTCTACGGCGTATACCAGGAACTTGCAGACCTCCTGGGATCCTACAGCACTGCAGAGGCATCAGGGGATAGGGACAGGATGAACGTCCTGGAATCCCTCATAAGGGATGGTGTGAAGAGGGCTGGCCTCGAAGTGAGGCTCAACGTGAGTAACTCAACCCCCTTCAGTGTCCTCAGACTGAGACTTGAGGAGTACCTCCATGAGCTCACAGAGATCCTCATGCCCTACGGGCTCCACACCTTCGGGGAGCTCCCTGACAGTGAAACCCTTGAGAGGTTCCTTGATGCAATCATATCCTTTGACCCTGCAAACAGAACGGCAAGGAGGGATGAGATAAGAAACCTTCTCATCATGAGTGCCAGTAACGAGATGGCCTCACTCCTGAGGGCCCTCAACGGGGAATTCATACAGCCAGCTCCAGCGAGAAGCCCCATAATCAACCTTGCGGCGCTTCCAACAGGCCGGAACATGTACACCTTTGACCCATCATCCATCCCTGACCCCGCAGCGGTGGTGATGGGATCAAGGGCTGCAGAGGAGATGCTTAAACGCCACAGGGAGGCAAACAGTGGAAGGTACCCTGAAACCGTTGCCGTGGATATAGGTGACATTATATCAACCGGTGGACAGAGCATCGCAGCCATATTCTACTTCCTGGGTGTTAAACCGGTCTATGAGAGCGGAGCACTCATCGGGACAGAGATCATCCCACTCAGTGAACTTGGAAGGCCAAGGATCGATGTTGTGATAAGCGACTTCCACAACTTCCGAGGGGCGATCCCAGGGGCAATGGACGTCATAGACAATACAATTAAGAGGATAGCGAACCTCAACGAGTCATCTGAGATGAACTATGTGCGAAAACACTACCTTGCCCTCAGATCAGGCATCTACAGTGAACTGGTGGCCTCAGGGATGAACAGTTCAGCGGCCGATGCAATGGCTGACAGGCTTGCAAGGACCAGGATCTTTGGATTGCCACCTGGTGCAGACCCCCATGGTGCAGGTGTCGACAGGATACTCTGGTCACGGGATGACTGGACAGCCGAAGAGCTTGCAGAGACCTACCTCAGCTACTACTCGTATGCCTATGGAAGGGACCTCAACGGCCTCCAGAGCCCAAAACTCCTGGAGTCACTCCTTCGTACAGTTGACGCCAGCATGGTGATAATGCCCTACAGGGCACCCGGCGAGGGAACCTGCCTCTACAGGGTCTCGGTCACCGTGAACTTCATGGTTAACTACCTCACAGGGAGAAACATAAACAGCTACATTGCAAAAACAGCCTACGGAACACCCATCATAAGGACCCTCCAGGAGTCAGCCTACGATGACCTTGCAGTGACACTCCTCAACCCCGCATGGATCCAGGGCAAACTGCGTGAGGGTCCATCTGGCAGCGCATCAATAGCACTGCAGGTGAGGGACCTCTTCATGAGTGATGCCCTCGTGGACGTGGCATCAGCCGATGTCTGGAGGAGGATTGCCGATACATTCCTCTTTGACAGTTCTGTGAGGTCACAGCTTGATGCATCAGCCCTCCAGATGATAGCACGCTATGTGAGGCAGGCCCATACAAGGGGACTTGTATCCCTCTCAGGGGCCGAAGTTGCAGCAATATCCGAGATGCTGGGTGAGGGGACTTCCACAGAAACGGGTGGGGGTACCTCCACAGACACAGACCAGGGAAACAACCAGGGTTCAGATCATGGAACCACCACAGGATCCCATGGAACCACAGGAAGAGGAGGAAGATCTCCAGGCACCCATGCAGGTGTTCCGGTACAGTCCTCCGCCTCAGAGTCAGGCTCATCATCCCCGGGTGTTGCAGGAGCATCAGAACAGAAACCTGGAAGTGCCTATGAGATCTCAACCCCACAGGCAGAGGAGAAATCAGGCAGCACACAGCTCTACGCTGTTCTTGGCATACTTGGAATCTTCTGCCTTCTCGGAGTTGGCTACTACTTCGGACCCCTCAGAAAATAATTTCATCCCCCTTTATTTTTTTTAACGTGTGACGATAATTGGGTTTTTCTCCTGTTTAACTCTGCTAATGGCTTTTTCATAATTCCAAGATTTTCAATAGTCCTAACACATTTCCATGCATCCATGGCTTCCAGAATTTAGATTTAACATGAATTCTCCATTTACTTACATGAGGTTCCTTAGATTTCATCTTTTCCTGTAAATGGAGGAGGATCAGGGGTATGGCGATGAGTATGGCGTAGTCGAGCGCATGGAACACTGGCCTCAGTGAAGTCCAGCGAGGAGCGAGAAGATAACCAGTATGCAAGGATGAGGCACCATGGCAGGGAACCGGCGAATGTATAGATAACGAATTTCTTCAGATTCATCCTGGCTATACCTGCAGGGAGGGATATGAAGGTTCTGATAACCGGCAGCATCCTCGAGATGAGGACGGCCTCGTGCCCATACCCTTCAAACCATTCATAGGCCATCCTGGGCTTGCCAGCTGTTACCATGATGTATGGGCCATACCTCTCCAGTAAGGGACGCCCTCCCTTAAGACCCGCAATATAGGCCAGAAGAGAACCCAGAAGGTTACCCAGCGCACCCGAATTACAACCCCAGTGAGGATCAGATTCTGCTGCCATGCTATGTATCCGCTGAAGGGCATTATAACCTCACTTGGAACTGGGATAAAGGCACTTTCAAGGGCCATGAGAAAGACTATAACGGGATACCCGGTTTCCTCTATGAATCTGATCACAGAGTCTGTAAGGGTCATGGTTATATCAAGCATGGTGACCTTTCTATCATTGACTATAAATTTTTTCAGGGTACGTGGTTTTTCTATGAAAATCTACGGAATAACTGTGGCCTGAAACCCAGTCCCAGCAGGATTTCCTTGTCCTCATCCTTTAATTTGTGCTCTGAAGTTGGGGGGACAGGTTTTCCGTCCCTTGCAAGTATCACTCCACCCTTCCGCTGGGCCCCCATGAATTTACCTGCATTTCCGTTCACTATGAGGTAACCATCCCTCATGTCTATGCCAGAGAAGTCGTCACAGTCACCATCTATGATAACCGTCCCCCCGCTGAGGAGCGCCCCTGTATTTTTACCGGCGTTACCATTCACCCGGACCTTCCCGCGCCTCATGAGTATCCCGGTTGATAGGTCCACGTCCCCTTTGTGGATCACCTCGGCGTCAACATCAAGCCTGGCGCAGAGGGTGTCCCTGATATGACCATCATCTATGACCATCCTGCCGGGGGTGAATGTAAAATTAACGGGTTTTTCGTCCCTGAGGCCCGATTTAAGGATGTCAGTTACTGATAGGAACTTCTTATATCCCCTCCTATCGGATTTAACCTCAACTACGTTCCCCACAGGGTCCTTAACCTTCCCCTTCACATAAATTGTGCCTGAGACCATGCTGATACCCATACGGGTGTCCACGTCCCCCTCAACGGTCAGGACACCTGTATCCAGGGCGCCACCGGTTCCCCCGAAGTATGCAAGGTCCGCCCCCATGCTTGAGGCGAGTCTGTGGCCGGCATCCCCCCTTATAACTACCTCACCTCCACCCTTGAGGTGTTCAACAACATCCCTGAAGGTGCAGGATGTACCGGGGATCCTGTCATCAGGGTCAAGCTTCTCACCTCTGTGCTGCCAGTGGAAGTTGTAGGTGAAATCTGCGATGCAGTCCACCGGCCCGTCGGGTTCAAGTTCAATAACTTCCCTTTCATCCCTCCTCCTTCCAAAGAGTCCGAACATTAGAGCACCTCCACATTATTTATTACTCCAACCACAGATTTATATACCAATACATTCCTCTGTTCTATCAATCAAGAGGATGGTAACTTGCCCGGTAAAATGGAGATACTCAGAGCACTATCCGAGCTGGGAGTGGATACAAGGTTTGTAAGTGTAACAGAGAATGAGGTCCTCATAAACAACCTGCGGTTCTCAAGGTTCTCAAGGAGGAGGGAGGAGGAGTTCAGTTCAAGGTACCCTGAGATCAGGGTTGTAAGGTCAGGGGTCTTCCAGAAGATATGCTCAAGGGCATCCAGGGTCCTTGCATCAACCCTGCGACCCAGGGTGGGTGTGAGGATCCAGGCCGAAGGTGAGATGGCCCATGCCCTCCATGTGATCCTCGAGCCCTACACAAGAAAGTACGGCATAAAAATCGGTGAAGGGGAGGTCACCGCACTTCCAGCCACGCTGGACCATTCCATTGCAGCGGCACTTGAGGACATGGTGAGGGGTGAGCGTATAAGGTACCATCACAGGTCAACAGCCACGGTCATATACCCCCTCTCAACTGTACCTGCAGGGTGGATTGAGTCGTGGCTCGGCACTGAAATCACCATCACCAACAACCCAACCGTGGCGGAGTTCATGGAGTTCTTCAATGATAATGTACCCCAGTTCAGGGATAAGATGCGGAAGTCCCTTGAGTTCATAGGGGAAATGGTTGATTAGTTATATCTTGCAGTTGCGGTAATGTCTGAGAAAAGAGGTTCATTGGGGGGATTTACAGGGAAAAATAAGGGGTAAATTAATTCAATGATCACCCTGAGAACTGGAAGAGTGAAGTCTGCTTCTCACGAGGCTTATCATCACCTGAATCGGATCTTGAGGATTTATCATCATTGGATTCACTGATTTTACCTTTAGATGACTTACTGTACTTATCTGTGTTCTGGGAATTCTTCTTCTGGGTGTAAAGTGGGCCGGTTTTATCAGACTTTTCACGTGTCTTCTTCGCTTTGGGAGCCTTTATCTTTCTTTTCCTGAACAGTTTAACCTCTTCGTCTGTGAGTTCAAGGAATTCCTTCATCTCATAGGCCATTTCATCGTTCTCGAATATTATCTCCAGGTAGGGGAACATTGAAATTGCAACCTTGGGTGATATGTGCATCCTCTCAGCCATCTTACCTGCAACACTGTCACGGAGGCTCCTACGCTTGCGTGTTCTCCCGAGTAGCCTGAAGGAGGATGAACCTGTGTACCTGACGAATTTCCTGTAGGTCTTCTCCTTGGCGAGGGCGACACCGGGACCCATGAGATCAGAGGCGTAGCGCCAGTAGGTGTAGTTCCTGCTCCTCACAGCACGGCCAAAAAATATATCCGCATGTGATAGCATTTCATAGGCCCTGCTGATCTCATGGGGCTTTTCATATTCCCTTGGAACATTCTCTGCAATGAATTCAAGTACAAGTGTCGGGTCATCATCCACCCTCATGGCCTCCCTGATCTTTGAGAAGTCGCGGCTCTTCAGAACAGCCCTCACGGCGTCGAAGAGATTGGAGGTGGAGTCCTTCTCACCCATGCTGAGGAGTTCCTCACCAACCCGCTCCTCACCACCGGCCACCGCCTCAAGGTCATTGATGGCAGAACGCAGATCCCCATGGGACCTCTTTGCAAGTTCCTTGAGGACATCGTTGGGGCATTCGATACCCTCTGCCCGGCATATCCGTTTCAGGGCCGCGGCTATGGATGATGTGTGGACCTTCCTGATGTTTATGACCTTACACTTTGGTTTGATGCTCTGAAGTCTCTTGCTGTAGGGGTCATTGGCGGTTAACACAATCGGATTTTTGCTCTCCCTGAGTATCCTGTTTATGGCCTGGACACCCCCCCGGTCCTCGGTGCCGTGTATACCATCCACCTCGTCGAGGATGATCAGTTTGAGGTCATGGTTGAAGAGGGAGCGAGTGGCTGACGCCTCACCGGCAGTCCTCATTATGGCATCCTGTGAGCGCTTATCACTGGCATTGAGTTCAAGGGTGTCTGAGAACTCCCTACCTATTATGTGTGCTATGGTTGTCTTCCCGGTACCTGGGGGGCCCACCAGGAGGAGGGGGGGCTGGGGCTCGCCTGCCTTCCACCCCCTGATCCACTCCTTTATCTCTGCTATGGCCTTCTGGTTCCCGGCCACCTCATCAAAGGTCCTGGGCCGGTACTTCTCTGTCCATGACATTGATCCACCCTCTCAATGTTCCAGGAACCTTGCGAGGAGGGCTTCAAGCTGTATCCTGGGGTTGGCGCCCTCCCTTATCCTGAAGTCGTACTCTCCAACAGCCTCTATGAGTTTTATGTACCTCTCCCCCTCGATGGATCCCTCCATGGCGAGCCTTGAGAGTTCCTGGTAGATCTGGGTGACCATGTCCTCACCGCTTATACCCTGGAGGACCATGATCTCCCTGAGCATGTCCCTGGCCTCCATGAACTTCCCATCCAGGATGGTCATTATCATCTTCCTCACATCCTTTGGCCTGGCCCTTGAGACCACCTCGTAGATGCTGGATTCTGTTATCCTCTCACCCAGTGAGGCCGCTGACTGGAGAATGTTTATGGCCTTCCTGAGGTCACCCTCTGCAAAGTAGACCACCGTGTCAAGGGCCTGTGGCTCGTATTCCAGGCCCTCCTGCTCTGCGATGTACTCCAGGCGGCTTATTATGTGGCGGCCCTTGAGGGGGAGGAACCTGAAGATGGCGCACCTTGACTGTATCGGGTCTATGATCTTTGAGGAGTAGTTACAGGAGAGTATGAATGAGGATGTCTTGGTGTACATCTCCATCTCCCTCCTGAGGGCATGCTGGGCGTCCTTTGTCATGTTGTCAACCTCGTCAAGGAATATTATCCTGAAGGGCGCCCCCACAGGTTTCAGACGGCAGAAATTCTTTATGCTGGTCCTCACGGTATCTATGCCCCTGGCGTCTGAGGCGTTTAGCTCCAGGAAGTTCTGCCTCCAGTAATCCCCGAGGATCTCCCTTGCAAGGGCAAGGGCCGTTGTTGTTTTACCAACACCAGCAGGCCCCGTGAACATGAGGTTCGGCATGCTCTTCTCTTCAACGTAGCGTTTGAGGCGTGGTATTATGTGTTCCTGGCCAACTATATCATCAAGTTTCTGTGGTCTGTACTTCTCTACCCAAGGTCCATTCATAAGATCACCGGTAAGGTTAAGAATCATATTTTCAGTGGGGTCAAGATGGGGTTAACATTTCTGGATAATGTGGTATATTCATCTTTCTGAGGAGGTTAATGGTTACATACCTCTGTGCCTGAAACATCTGGGAGAGATTTAAACTCCCTTGAGGGCATCAAGAAGGGCCTGTTCCATTACATCCAGGGGAGGATCCCTCCCTGTCCATATCCTGAAGGCCTCAGCACCCTGATAGAGGAGCATCCTGAGACCTGAAACCGGAACAGCGCCTGCTGCCCTGGCCTCCCTCAGGAGGCATGTCTCCGGAGGATTGTAGACAAGGTCATATACAACGAGGCCCTCATGCATGATTTCAGCTCTTACAAGGGGCTCATCATCCATGTGGGGGTACATCCCGACGGGTGTTGTGTCTATGAGGATATCGGCCCCATCCAAAGAGCTTGGTATTAGTTCATAGCCACCATGTTTTACCTTAATATCGAGGGCCCCCTTGATATCCTCTGCAAGGGCCCTGGCCCTTTCAGGGGTCCTGTTGAGTATGGTTACATCTGCCCCTTCCAGCACGAGCTGGAATGCGCAGGCCCTCGCAGCCCCACCGGCCCCGAGTATGATGACAGAGGACCCATCAACTGATGTGACCTCCTTAAGGGCCCTAAGGCAGCCAGATGCGTCTGTATTGTATCCCCTTATGGTTTCATCCTCAAACTTCAGGGTGTTCACGGCCCCGATGAGGGAGGCTGTCTCATCAACCTTGTGGATGAGTTCAAGCACAGACTCCTTGTGGGGTATTGTGACGTTCACACCCCTCACGTTGAGGGCTCCGAGGCCCCGAACAGCTTCTTCAAGCCCTGAGGGTTTCACAGGGAAGGGCACATAGGCCCAGTCCATCCCAAGGGCTTTGAACGCCGCGTTGTGCATCTGTGGTGAGAGGCTGTGGGTTAGGGGGTAACCTATTATTCCCGTGAGCTGTGTATTGCCGGTTATCAGTTTATCACAACCACCATCCAGTTAATGGCCTGTTTCAGGCTTCATTTCAGAATTATTCCCATCTCTCAGTTTAACAACTTTTCCTCTGCAATATTTATTTATCATCAGCGATAAATATTGTCTCCATCAGTTACCCATATTGAAGGGGAGGGCGTGACATGCTTGCCAAGCAGAGATTTGTCCTTGATACAACGGCCTTTACAGATAACCAGCTCCGGGAGATGCTGGGTGACGGTGACCTCAACAGGTCAGTGGATACCATGCTCGACATCATCGCAAGGAGCAGGATAAAGCTCAACATAAGCTGTCACATGCCCCCCATCACCTACAAGGAATTCACCGACTACATGACAAGGTATGAATGCCCCGAGGAGACCCTGGTGAAGGCCGAGACATGGATAGTCAAGAAGACACCCAACCGCTATGACACCCAGATACCCTCCCAGATATTCTATGAATACGTCCATGATATAAGGGAGAGGATGAACAAGGGGCTCCGGATTTCAGAGACCCTCCTCTGGGAGGCCGGGATACAGTCCATAATCATGGCATCCCGTGGCGTTAATAAGATTGAAATCGAGGGTGAGGTGCTTGGGAAGGCCATAAAGGATCTCAGGAAGAAGTACCGTTCAGCCCTCAGGAAGGGAACCCTTGACAGTGCCCCGGACCTCGACGTCCTCCTTCTTGCCAAGGAGCTCGGCGCCGGTGTTGTGGCTGCTGATGACGGTATAAGGGTGTGGGCAGAGCGCCTGGGACTGAGGTTCCTGCATGCCACATCCTTCCCCAAGATGCTCAAGGAATACCTTAAATATTATGAATGATGAATCTCCTATCATCCCCTTTATCATTTTTACTGGAGGAATTACTGCCATGGATATATCAAGACCGCGAGGAACCAGAGATTTTCTTTTCGCTGAGATGAGAAACAGGAAAGAGGTTGAAAACGTACTCAGAAGGACATTTGAGACCTACGGCTACCATGAGATCAAAACACCCATATTTGAGGATCTTAAACTCTTCACAGTGAAATCCGGTGAGGAGGTGGTGAACCAGATCTACCACTTCACAGATAAGGGTGGCCGGGAACTTGCACTGAGGCCGGAACTCACAGCACCGGTCGCCAGGCTCTACATGAATGAGATGCAGCGTGAACCCAAACCGATAAAGATGTACTACTTTGGGAGCTGCTTCAGATATGAGAGGCCCCAGGCGGGCCGCTTCAGGCAGTTCTGGCAGTTCGGCTGTGAACTCATAGGTGGAAGGTCACCCCTGGCAGAGGCAGAGGTCATAACCCTTGCAGCCGAGACCCTCAGGAGGCTTGGACTCGAGGGTTTCGAGGTCCACGTCGGGCACCTTGGAATCCTCAGGGGCATCCTTGGCAGGGAGAAAATAGAGGATGAACTCCAGGACAGGATAATGGGTATAATAGATAAGGGTGACGTTGATGAACTGGAATCCTGCCTTGACGGGGTCGAGATATCCCCCGAGAGCAGGGATCTCCTCATGAACCTCATAGGCACACAGGGGGGTCCCGAGGTACTTGATGATGTGAGGGGGCTCCTTGAGGGTTACCCGGAGTCCCTCAGTGCCCTTGAGGAGTTCGCTGAACTTGTGGAAACCCTTGAGTACTTCGGTCTTGGGGAGTACCATGTGAACCTTGGAATCGCAAGGGGACTTGACTACTACACCGGCGCAGTATTTGAGATTTATGTACCCAGACTCGGCGCCCAGCGACAGATCTGCGGGGGCGGCACATACAACCTTGTTGAAACCTTTGGGGGCGAAAGGGTTGAATCAACGGGCTTCGCATTTGGCTTCGACCGCCTCATGAACGCCCTTGAAATGGATGAGGGGGACATGAGGATGGTTGACGTCTTCGTGATACCCATACATGAATCAACACTCCCGGAGGCGATCAGGATCACACAGGAGATCAGAGGTGAGGGTATAGCGGCTGACATGGATCTGGCAGGGAGAAAACTCCGAAAGGCACTTTCATATGCTGATAACATTGGGGCAAGGTTCGTGGTTCTCACAGGTGAAAGGGACCTCCAGGAGGGTAAGGTCACATTGAGGGACATGGAGGACGCTTCACAGGAGGCTGTGGATAGGACTGAGGTTGTGGATAGGTTGAAGGAGATCTGCTCTGAATAGGTTTGAATGTCAGTAGTTTGTGTATGTTGAAGAAGATAAAAGAATAAATGAGTACAGATTAGTTGTGCTGTTTGGAAGAGAAGAATAAATCAGGAGATGTTAACATTTTAAATTTCAGACATAATATCAATGGGGAGGACCTCATAATTGCAGTGGCACAGGATCACAGGACAGGTGAGGTCCTCATGGTGGCCTACATGAACCGTGAGGCCCTGGAGAGGACACTGGAGACAGGGCTGGCCCACTACTGGAGCACATCACGTGGGAAGCTCTGGCTCAAAGGTGAGAGTTCGGGACACCTGCAGCGTGTTAAGGACGTCCTTGTGGACTGTGACGCCGACGCGGTTGTGTTGAAGGTGGAACAGGAGGGAGGTGCCTGCCATACAGGTTACCGGTCCTGTTTCTACCGCAGCATTGATGGGGATGAACTCAGGGTCAGGGAGGACGCCGTAAGGATCTTTGATCCTGATGAAATATATGGAGATGGTTAGATGAAGATCGTTCCAGATACAAGTGTTATAGTTGATGGGCGCATCACCGGCATAGTGCAGGAGGAGGAGTTCAGGGGCAGCGAGGTGATAGTGCCCGAGGCAGTTGTATCTGAACTTGAATACCAGGCCAACCGGGGAAGGGAAACCGGGTTCAATGGCCTTGAGGAGCTCAAGAACCTCCAGAAGCTCCACAAGGAGAACATAATATCAATGATCTTTGTAGGGCGCCGACCCACAGTGGATGAGATTTCACTCTCAAGGGGCGGTGAGATAGACGCCATGATAAGGGCAACTGCAAGGGAGTACGATGCGCTCCTCATAACCAGCGACAGGGTGCAGGCAGAGGTCGGGAAGGCCCAGGGGCTTGACGTGTTCTACATTAAACCCGAGGTCCTGGAATATGAGGAACTCGAGATAAGCAAGTACTTTGATGATTACACCATGTCGGTGCACCTCAAGGAAAACGTTGTACCCATGGCCAAGAAGGGGCGGCCAGGGGAAATAAGGCTGGTTGAAATAGACAATAAACCACTCAAACATGCAGATATAAGCAGGATGGCCCGTGAAATAGTTGAAAGGGCCAAGAGCGACTTCAAAAGCTTCATCGAGATAGAGATGGAGGGCGCCACTGTTGTCCAGTTCAGGGAGTACAGGATATCAATAGCGAGGCCGCCCTTCTCAGAGGCCTTCGAGATAACCGCCGTGAGACCGGTTGCCAGGGTCTCACTGGAGGACTACAGGCTCTCAGAGAAGCTGATTGATAGGCTGAGGGACACTGCCAAGGGCGTTCTCATAGCAGGGGCGCCTGGGGCAGGTAAGAGTACCTTTGCCCAGGCTGTGGCAGAGTTCTACAGCAAGGAGATGAGGGCGGTTGTGAAGACCATGGAGTCCCCCAGGGACCTCCAGGTGGGTGACGAGATAACCCAGTACGCACCCATCGAACGGGATATGCAGAAGACCGCCGACATACTTCTCCTTGTAAGGCCCGACTATACCATCTATGATGAGCTAAGGAAGACCCGCGACTTCAGGATCTTCGCTGACATGAGGCTTGCAGGTGTGGGTATGGTTGGGGTTGTCCATGCCACAAGGCCCATAGATGCCATACAGAGGATCCTGGGCAGGGTGGAGCTTGGGGTGATACCCTCAGTGGTTGACACAACCATATTCATTGAGGACGGAGAGGTGAAGGCTGTCTACGACGTATCCCTCACCGTTAAGGTTCCGACGGGTATGCAGGAGGCAGACCTTGCAAGGCCGGTCATAGAGATAAGGGACCTTGAGTCAGGGGAGCTCATGCATGAGATCTACACCTACGGTGAGCAGACGATAGTCATGGATGTCTCAAAGACATCCCCAGGGGGACGGAAACCGCCTGTCCACAGGATAGCCGAGAGGGAAATCGAGAGGGAGTTCCGCAGGAGGCTACCCGGTGCAAGGGTCCGGGTTGAACTTGAATCCGATGAAAGGGCAAAGGTCTGGATAGAGGAGAAGTACATCCCCCAGGTAATAGGCAAGAAGGGAAAGACCATCGAGGAGATCGAGAAGAACATCGGTATAAGTATCGGTGTTGAGCCACTTGAGGAGAAGGAACTTGAGGAGACCGTTGAGGTTCCGGTGGAACTCGCAGGAAACTACGTGGTCCTCAACTTTGGCAGGGATGCTGTGGGCGTGTCATTCGACATACTGGTCGAGGATGAGTACCTCTTCACAGCTACAGTGGGTAAGAAGGGCACCATAAAGCTCAGAAGGGACATAGAACTTGCAGATATAATCATGGAGGCAGTGAAGCACAACATACCTGTAAGGGCAAGGGTGCGGCCCGAAGCCTAGGTGATCTGGATGAGGATAGGTGTATCAACACTTGCACTCTCCCCACTTCCACTGGAGGAGATGCTCACCTGGATTGAGGATGCAGGGGCAGATTGCTGTGAGATAATCTACGAGTACCCCCTGGATGACGTGGAGATGGCTGACTCCTTCAGCCTTGATTTCACGGTGCATGCACCCATCTCGGACATAAACATAGCATCCCTCAACAGGGGGATCAGGGAGGCGTCCATAGCTGAGGTTAAATCCGCGGTTGACCTTGCAGTTGAACTGGACTCCGAGGTGGTTGTCGTGCACCCTGGCAGTGTCCCCTTCCTTGGAAGACCCCACAGGGACCTCATAGTTCAGCGGAACCTTGAATCTCTTTCAGTGATATCTGAATATGCGGAGGACAGGGGTGCCGGTATCTACCCTGAGAACATGCCCCGCCTTGAGGGTCCCCTTCTAAGGGAACTTGAGGATCTCTGGCGGGTTGCAGAGGAACTTGAAATCCAGGTGACACTGGACGCTGCCCACGCAGCAACCATGGGTTACAGTGAAGGGGAGATGGTGTCCCCGAGGGTGGGACATGTCCACCTCTCCGACAACAACGGCGAAATTGACAGCCACGATGCCCTCGGCGATGGCTCACTGGATTTCAGGGCCATTATTGATGGTTTAAGGGGCATCGGTTACATGGGTATTCTCACGGTTGAGGTTAAAACACCAGGTGAGGTTGAGAGGAGTATTGAATTCCTTAGGAAGATTATTGATTAGTAAAAATATCTGAGAAAGGTAACCATGGTGATATTATGAAGATCGCAGTTCTTGGCGGAACAGGTGACCAGGGCCTTGGACTTGCCCTGAGACTTGCATTAGCAGGAGAAGAAATAATCATAGGTTCAAGGGACGCTGAAAAAGCTGCCAATGCAGCTCAAAAGGTCCTTGAAATCGCCGGAAGAGATGACCTCAAGGTTAAGGGTGCCACAAATGCTGAGGCCGCTGAGGAGGCTGAGGTGGCAATCCTGACAGTTCCACTGCAGGCGCAGATGGCCACACTGGGTTCAGTTAAGGAGGCACTTAGAGGTAAGGTGCTCATAGATGCCACTGTACCCATTGACAGCTGCCTTGGGGGTTCAGCGGTGCGTTACATTGACCTCTGGGATGGTTCAGCTGCTGAGAGGGCTGCAAGGTTCCTTGAAGATCAGGGCACAAGGGTCGTGGCTGCATTCAACAATATCAGTGCAGCGGCTCTACTTGACATAACAGGACCTGTGGACTGTGACTGCCTCATTGCATCTGACCACAGAGATGCCCTCGATATTGCATCTGAACTCGCAGAGAAGATAGATGGTGTGAGGGCCATTGACTGCGGTGGCCTTGAAAATGCAAGGGTCATTGAGAAGATAACACCGCTTCTTATAAACCTCAACATCAAAAACAGGATTAGGAATGCGGGTATAAGGATTACGAACCTGCCGGAATAAAAGAGGGTTAAGCGGCTAAGGATTACGAACCTGCAGATGATATAAAATATAAAGTTGATTGAAATGGAGATACTCAAAAACACTGTCCATAAGATAACTGAACATGCCATAAACGCCATTGAAAAGGTTGACGAGTCTGAACTTGAGGAGATGATAAACAGGATAATGGATGCCAGGGCCGTTTTCATCGTGGGAACAGGGAGGTCAGAGCTTGTTGGAAAGGCCTTTGCAATGAGGCTCATGCACCTCGGCTTCACGGTTTACGTTGTTGGGGACGTTACAACACCCGCAATAAGTGATGAGGACTGTCTCATTGCCATTTCGGGGTCAGGTGAAACAAAGACAGTCACACTGGCAGCCACCACATCAAAGTCTGTTGGGGCAACGGTCATCGCGGTAACCGCAACTCCCCAGTCAACGCTGACAGAGCACAGCGACGTTGTAATATGCATACCAAGCAAGACAAAGGAGGCCTGGAAGTACTACACCTCCGGTGTTTTAAGGGGCGACTATGATGACCTCACACCAATGGGCACACTATTTGAGGACAGCACCCACCTCTTCCTGGATGGGCTCATAGCAGAGTTCATGGCCATCCTTGGGAAGAAGGAGAGGGACCTTAAGGAGAGGCATGCTATTATTGAATAGGTTTCTTCTCTTCGGAGGGACCTTAAGGAGAGGCATGCCATTGTCCTGATATATTTCCAGTCATCTTAATCACGGAAATCTGTGTATACAATTATTCCATAAATTAGAGGGGTTTATAGATGGAGGGACAGCTGGGAGACGAGGTTGTAACCATAAAACCGGACTCGGATGCAAGGAGGCTGCACGGCAAGAGCCACTACGGTAAACTCTATGAGGACAGGCTGCAGATTTCACTGATTGAGGCAGCACACCTCATGGAGAGGGGTAAACTCACACTTAAGAGGGACGACGATGAGGTCTCAATGGAGGAATTCATATCACTCCTGGCTGAGAAGGGCCTCTACAGCAAGTACCTGGTCTACAGGGACCTGAGGAACAGGGGTTACATCGTCAAGACAGGCTTCAAGTACGGTGCAGAGTTCAGAGTGTATGAGAGGGGAGGTGCCCCGGGCAGGACGCACTCAGCATACCTTGTGAGGGTTATATCAGAGAATGACACCATCCATGCCCTGGACTTTTCAAGCTACGTCAGGGTGGCCCATGGGGTGAACAAGAAGCTCCTCCTGGCCTTCCTGGACGATGAGGAAGATGTAACCTACTACCTTGTTGACTGGATAAGACCATAGCAGGTGATATGATTGATAGACCCGTGGGGATCAGCAAACCTTGAATACATGGATCTTATTGAAAAATTCGGTGTAAGGCCATTCAGTGAAGTCCTCGATGATGTACCTGAACCCAGCTGGCTTATGAGGAGGGGCATAGTATTCGGTCACAGGGACTACGACAGGATACTTGAGGCCATAAGGAGTGGCAGCGACTTTGCAGTGGTAACAGGGATGATGCCAAGCGGTAGAATGCACATAGGCCACAAGATGATCGTGGACCAGCTCAGGTGGTACGATAAACTGGGCGCCGAGATATTCATACCCATCGCCGACATGGAGGCCTACTCTGCAAGGGGCATCGACTTTGAGACCTCAAGGAGGATAGCCATCGAGGAATACATTGCAGGCTACATTGCACTGGGACTTGACCTCACAAAGGACAACATACACGTCTACCTCCAGTCAGAGAACCTCATGGTGGAGGACCTTGCCTATGTACTCTCAGGGAAGGTTAACTTCAATGAACTGAGGGCCATATATGGCTTCACAGGATCAACAACCATGGCCCACATGTACGCCCCAATAATACAGGTAGCGGATATACTCCACCCCCAGCTTGAGGAACTGGGTGGGCCCAAGCCCACCGTTGTCCCTGTCGGCCCGGACCAGGACCCCCACATAAGGCTCACAAGGGACATAGCCGGGAGGTTCAGGGAGAAGTACGGCTTCATCCTGCCATCATCAACCTATCACAGGTTCATGGAGGGCCTTACCGGGGGTAAAATGTCAAGCAGCAGACCAAAATCCGCCATATTCCTCAGTGACACGCCAGAGGAGGCTGAGGAGAAGATAAGGAATGCCAGGACAGGTGGAAGGGAGACCCTGAAGGAGCAGAGGGAACTTGGAGGTGTACCCGAGGACTGCATAATCTATGAGACCCTCCTCTACCACATGTCTGACTCTGACCCTGAACTTGAGGAGATCTATGAATCCTGCAGAAACGGTACACTTATGTGTGGTGAGTGCAAAAATAATACTGCAGAGTTTATCAGGAAGTTCTTTGAGGAACTTTCCAGGAAAAGAAAGAAGGCCCTTTCCACTGCGGGGAGGGTGCTTGAGGGTTAAAATGAAGAAGGAAAAGTATGAGGGGACACTGGCTTATCTCATGAGGAGCAATGAGACCTTCCTTCTGGCCTCAACCTTCCTGTTCCTCATATCCCTTTTTGCAGGATATGCTTTCTCAGGGGCCATCGAGCCGCTACTGAAGCCAATGATGGACGAATTCAGAAGGAGCATAGCGGAGGGTGAACTGAAACTATCAACGGTTTCGATATTCCTTCACAACCTCCAGGCCGCCCTGCTCATCTATGGGGGAGGCCTGCTTCTGGGAGTTTTCACGGTACTGTTCCTTATAATAAACGGCCTTTTTATAGGGTTCTTTGCCTCACAGGCCCCACTGGGGGACTTCATAATCCTGACGGCCCCCCATGGAATATTTGAGATCCCCGGACTCATAATTGCCGGGGCAGCTGGGTTGAGGCTTGCAAGTTTCACCTACCACTTCTTCAGTGATCTGTTCACCGAGACATGGTACGGGTCCTTCATGGAAAGACTGGCTCATTTCTTTGAGAGGAACCAGGATGAGCTTCAGGAGTCCCTCATGCTCCTTGGTATAGGGGTTCTGTTCCTTGTGGTGGCTGCATTCGTTGAGGCGAACCTGACACTGGGAATCTACAGCTACATAAAGGCATCAATATAGGTGGTGTTCAGGGAATGGACACCCACAATTTATTCTGATAATACATTCAATGGATGGTGACTATGTGATAAGGTGCATATCATGCGGTAAGGAGTATGGACTGAACGAGATCATATACACCTGCAGTGAATGCGGGTCAGTGCTGGAGGTTGAATGTGAAGTCGAGGTTTCAAGGGACACATTCAGCTGCAGAAGGCAGAACATGTGGAAGTACAGGGAGTTCATGCCCGTGGACCCCTCAAAGATAGTGAGCCTCGATGAGGGTGGAACACCCTTTGTGAGGTGCGATAACATTGGCAGGGGACTCGGCATTGAACTATACGTGAAGGTTGAGGGCTCCAACCCCACAGGTAGCTTCAAGGACAGGGGTATGAGTGTCGGTATCACAAAGGCAGTTGAACTGGGCGTTGATACGGTGGGCTGTGCCTCAACCGGCAATACCTCCGCTTCCCTAGCAGCCTACGCAGCAAGGGCTGGTCTCGGTTGTGTGGTGCTCCTCCCTTCAGGTAAGGTTGCCCTTGGCAAACTTGCACAGGCAATGTTCCATGGTGCCCAGGTCCTGTCTGTCAGGGGAAACTTCGATGAGGCCCTTGAGGCGGTAACGGAACTTGCCCTCATGGGGGAGCTCTACCTCCTCAACTCGGTTAACCCCTTCAGGCTTGAGGGGCAGAAGACCATAGGCTTTGAGATAGTGGATGACCTTGGCTGGGAGTCCCCGGACCGCATCATCCTCCCTGTTGGTAACGCAGGGAACATATCAGCCATATGGAAGGGTATCTCAGAGTTCCACAGGGCAGGGTTCATTGAGGAGAGGCCAATGATGACTGGCATACAGGCGGAGGGTGCTGCACCTGTGGTTGAGGCTTTCAGGAAGGGTAAGATGGAGATTGAGCCTGTTAAGAACCCTGAGACGGTTGCGACCGCCATAAGGATCGGGGCGCCTGTGAGTTACCTCAAGGCCCTGAGGGCCATATATGAGTCAGATGGATATGCCGAGACAGTGACCGATGAGGAGATACTATCTGCCCAGAAACTCCTTGCAAGGAGGGAGGGTATAGGTGTTGAACCGGCGTCTGCAGCATCCATAGCAGGACTGCTGAAACTGGTGGATGGGGGTGTCATTGACAGGGGTGAACGAGTGGTCTGCGTTGTAACAGGTCATGTACTTAAGGATCCTGACACCGCCATAAGGGCTTCAACGGAACCAGTTGAGGTTGAACCCGATATAAACCAGCTCAGATCCGTTATAAGGAGAAAGAGAGCATAATAAACATTTAAATTTTCCATGAATAATTTTTCTGTTTTAAGTTTTTCTATTTTTCATTAGAACACCCTGAGGTTAATCTCTCACCCTCCAGCCACTTGTGAATATACTGATTCTGTTTAGGTGCCCCATGAACCAATCAATGAGCCAGAAAAACCTCCAGATTAACGATATATTTATATAGGATAATATGAATAGATTATATTACATAAAATGAGGTGGTTAATTATGGAATTGCCAATAGCTCCAATTGGAAGAATAATAAAGAATGCCGGTGCAGAGAGGGTAAGTGATGATGCAAGGGAAGCCCTCGCAAAAGTCCTTGAAGCCAAAGGTGAAGAGATCGCCCTGAATGCAGTTAAACTTGCAAAACATGCTGGAAGAAAAACTGTTAAGGCTTCTGACATTGAACTAGCAGCTAAAAGGATGTGATTCTCACATACATCCATCATCCATTCCCTTTTTGCCCGCGGCAAAACTTTATATGTGATGAACCCAAAACTATATTTAATCCTTGTTTTCCTGGGTGTCTAACTGGATTATCCGGGATTAATTTAAGTACGATTTCTGATGAAAATCTGTATCCAGCAAGTTTTATATACAGAGAACATATAAAGGGTACTACCCACCTCATGTTAATCCATAATTTGGATTAGTTGTCCAGATTGGTGTAATTACCGATGGATGGTAGAAAAACCAGATGAAAAAGGAGGTAAATAACATGGCAAAGGCAATTTATGTGAAATTTGATGTACCAAAGGAACTGGCTGACAAGGCCACAGAGGCACTTGAAATAGCCAGGGAAACAGGTAAGATATCAAAGGGTACAAATGAGGTTACCAAGGCAGTTGAAAGAGGAGTCGCAAAGCTCGTGCTTATCGCTGAGGATGTTGAACCAGCCGAAATCGTGGCTCACCTCCCACTCCTTGCAGAGGAAAAGGAAATACCCTACATATACATTCCAACCAAGGATGAACTGGGTGCAGCCGCAGGCCTCAACGTCGGCACAGCATCAGCAGCCATAGTTGAAGCCGGCGACGCCGAGGACCTCATAAACGAAATAATAGAAAAGGTTGAAGAACTTAAGAAATAGATGAAAGGCAGAAAAAGCCTTTCACCTTCAATTTAATATAAAGGTGGTTTAATGGAGGAAGCAACTCCAGCAGAGGTTATTGAGGTTCTCAAGAGAACCGGGATGACTGGAGAGGTAATGCAGGTCAAGTGCAGAATCCTTGATGGAAGAGATAAGGGAAGGATACTCACAAGGAACGTCATGGGTCCAATAAGGGAAGGCGATATCCTGATGCTCCTTGACACAATCAGAGAGGCAAAGGAAATCAGGACCCCCTGATCAGGCAGGTGTTTGTAAATGAGAGTCTGTTCATTCTGCCATGAAGAAATAGAGCCAGGCACAGGAAAGATGTACGTTAAAAAGGACGGAGCCATCTATTTCTTCTGCAGCAGCAAATGCGAGAAAAACATGATGAAACTGGGAAGGGTTCCAAGAAAAGTTAAATGGGTTAAAAAATGATGGAAAGAAGCTTTGTAATGCTAAAACCTGACGCAGTAAAGAGACGCCTCGCAGGAAGGATAATATCCAGGTTCGAGGATAAGGGACTCAAGATAGTCGCTGCAAGGATGCTCCAGATCCCGGAAGACCTTGCAATGGAACACTACCAGGAACACAGGGAAAAACCATTCTTCAGGGACCTTGTGGATTACATAACATCAGCACCAGTCCTTGCAATGGTCATAGAGGGTAAGGACTGCATCTCCATCATAAGGAAGATGGTGGGCGCAACAAACCCTGCAGAGGCAGAAATCGGGACAATCAGGGGAGACTTCGCCCTTGAAACAGGTAGAAATATAATACATGCCTCAGATTCTCCAGAATCAGCTGAGAGGGAGATTAAACTTTTCTTTAAGGAATCAGAAATTTGCAGCTACGAGATGCCTGATAGGGAAATGGTATATGAGGAATGAACGCGGAGATTTCAATGAAGATCAGATCACCCATAGTTTCAGTACTAGGACATGTGGATCACGGGAAAACCACCCTCCTTGACCATATAAGGGGCAGTGCAGTTGCCGCGAGGGAGGCGGGTGGTATAACCCAGCACATAGGGGCCACAGAGATACCCATGGATGTCATTGAAAACATATGCGGAGATTTCCTTAAAAAATTCTCAATCAGGGAGACGCTGCCAGGACTCTTCTTCATAGATACCCCTGGACATGAAGCATTCACAACTCTCCGTAAACGTGGAGGGGCCCTTGCAGACCTTGCAATACTCATCGTTGACATAAATGAGGGATTCAAGCCCCAGACACAGGAGGCCCTCAACATCCTGAAGATGTACAGGACACCATTCGTGGTGGCTGCAAACAAGATAGACAAGATCCACGGCTGGAGGGCCCATAATGGACAACCCTTCATGGAGACCTTCAGCAAACAGGGCATTCAGGTCCAGCAGAAACTGGACACAAAGGTCTATGAACTTGTGGGCAAACTCCACGAGGAGGGCTTTGAATCAGAGAGGTTCGACAGGGTAACCAACTTCGCCTCACAGGTCAGCATAATACCCATAAGTGCGGTTACCGGGGAGGGAATACCGGAACTCCTCACAATGCTCATGGGACTTGCGCAGCAGTACCTCAGGGAACAGCTGAAGATTGAGGAGGATTCCCCTGCCAGGGGGACCATCCTTGAGGTTAAGGAGGAGACAGGTCTCGGGATGACAATTGATGCTGTTATCTACGACGGTATACTCCGTAAGAACGACACCATCGCCATGATGACATCAACGGATGTTATATTCACCAGGATAAGGTCCCTCCTGAAACCCAGACCCCTTGAGGAGATGAGGGAGTCCAGAAAGAAGTTCCAGAAGGTGGACGAGGTGGTGGCTGCTGCGGGTATAAAGATCGTGGCACCTGACATCGACGATGTAATGGCGGGTTCACCCCTCCGTGTGGTGACGGATCCAGAGAAGGTCAGAGAAGAGATACTCAGTGAAATAGAGGACATCAAGATAGACACCGACGAGGCGGGTGTGGTTGTAAAGGCCGATACCCTAGGGTCCCTTGAAGCGGTGGTGAAGATACTGAGGGACATGGACGTCCCCATCAAGGTGGCTGACATTGGGGACGTTTCAAGGAGGGATGTTGTGAATGCAGGGATATCCCTCCAGGAGGACAGGTCCTACGGGGCCATAATAGCCTTCAACGTGAAGGTGATTCCCTCAGCGGCCCAGGAACTCAAGAACTCAGACATTAAGCTCTTTCAGGGGAACGTCATCTACCGGCTCATGGAAGAATATGAGGAATGGGTAAGGGCCATTGAGGAAGAGAAGAAGAAAAAGTGGATGGATGCGATTATAAAACCTGCAAGCATAAGGCTCATCCCGAAACTTGTCTTCAGGCAGAGCAAGCCGGCAATTGGGGGTGTTGAAGTCCTTGCAGGTGTCATAAAGCCGGGCTATCCACTCATGAACGAGGAAGGAGAACCAGTGGGTACCGTTGAGAGCATGCAGGATAAGGGTGAAAACCTCAAATCAGCATCACGCGGTCAGAAGGTTGCAATGGCAATCAAGGACGCCGCTTACGGAAAGACAATCAATGAGGGTGATACGCTCTACGTTGAAATACCCGAAAACCACTACAGAATACTCTTGGATGAACTTTCAGGTGATCTCTCAGAGGAAGAACTTGATCTTCTGGAGCGGATAGCTGAGATCAAGCGGAAGAAGAATCCTGACTGGGGAATGAAGGCACCATTTTAATTGAAGAAAGGAGGAGATATATTGGCATTCAAGGTTGTGATTTCAGATAAGGAGAAGAGCATCCAGATGGAGGTAGAACCATCAGAATCAAAGGCCCTCATTGGCCTCAAAATAGGGGACGAATTTGATGGTTCAGTAATAGGACTTAAAGGATACAAACTGAAAATCACAGGCGGAAGTGATAAGAACGGTTTCCCCATGAAGAAGACAGTACAAGGTGCAAGAAGAGTCAGAAGCCTTGTATCAGGTGGCGTGGGGTACAAACCTTCCCGGAAGGGTGAGAGGAGAAGAAAAACATTCAGGGGAAACACTGTATCAGAAGACATAGTACAGATAAACACCGTGGTAATCCAAAAGGGTGAGAAGCCACTTGAAGAGCTCCTCGGCGCCGATGAAGAATAATAAAAGATTTTATAGGTGTAATCCGTGAAAAATCAATCTGAAATAAATATTGGTCTTGTGGGGCACGTGGACCATGGTAAAACAACCCTTACAAAGGCCCTTTCAGGTGTCTGGACAGACACCCACAGTGAGGAAACCAAGAGGGGTATATCCATCCGTCTGGGCTATGCTGACATAACCTTCAGGAAGTGCCCCCAGTGTGAAGTCCCCATGTGCTACACAACTGCAGAGATCTGTGAGAGGTGCGGTACAGAGACAGAAGTTCTGAGAAAGGTATCCTTTGTGGATGCACCGGGACATGAAACACTCATGGCAACCATGCTTTCTGGAGCCGCCCTCATGGATGGCGCCATACTGGTAATAGCCGCCAATGAACCATGCCCCCAGCCCCAGACAAAGGAGCACCTCATGGCCCTGGATGTGATAGGAGTTAAGGATGTTATCGTTGTCCAGAACAAGATAGATATAGTCTCCAGGGAAAGGGCCCTTGAGAGTTACAGGGAGATCAAGGAATTTGTGAAGGGTACATGTGCCGAGGATGCACCTATAATACCTGTATCTGCACAGCAGGGCGCCAACATCGATATTCTAATTGAGACAATTGAGGAGAGAATTAAAACACCCGAAAGGGATGTTGATAAGCCTGCCAGGATGTACGTGGCCAGGTCCTTTGATATAAACAAGCCAGGGGTTGACCCTGAACACCTTGAAGGTGGTGTTATAGGCGGCTCACTTGTCCAGGGTAAATTCAGGGTCGGGGATGAGATAGAGATAAAACCCGGCATACAGGTTAAAAAGGACGGTAAACAGTCCTGGATGAGTCTACACTCCACCATCACAGGCCTCGTGGCAGGGGGAGAGAAGATGGACGAGGTTGGTCCCGGGGGCCTTGTGGGTGTCGGAACCCTCCTTGACCCCTCACTGACCAAGGCCGACTCACTTTCAGGGTCAGTGGCCGGTGAACCCGGTACTCTCCCACCTGTGAGGCACTCCTTCACAATGGAGACCCACCTCCTTGAGAGAGTCGTGGGTACCAGGGAGGAGACCAAGGTGGAGCCCATAAAGACAGGGGAACCCCTTATGATAAACGTGGGTACCACGACAACAGTTGGTGTTGTTAAATCAGCAAGGGCTGATGACGCTGACGTCATTCTCAAACTACCCGCCTGCGCAGAGGAGGGTCAGAGGGTAGCCCTATCAAGAAGGGTTGGAGCAAGATGGAGGCTGATAGGATATGGTATCATTAAATAGGGTGGTTATAGACACCAATTTTTTATGATACCCCACCAGTTCAGGGTTGACATAGTATCTGAACTCCAGAGACTCTTCCCAACCCATGAGCTCCTTGTCCCATCCTTTGTGATAGGGGAACTTGAGGGTATAAGGAGGCATTCAGGTGGAGATGCGAGGATAGCTGCCTCCATTGGCCTTGCCCTTGCACAAAGACCACCATTCAGGGTGGTTGATGAGAAACTCCGTGAGGGCGAATCTGTTGATGATGCGCTTCTCAGGATCTCAGACGTGCTCTGCACTACTGACCGGGAGCTCAGAAAAAGGGCGAGGTCAGAGGGCATACCTGTTGTTTACCTGAGGCAGAAAAAATATCTTGCAGTTGATGGGCATATATAAGTAGGAGGTTTTTTATGAATCTGTGGAAGGATATTGAACCTGGACCATCAGTACCAGAGGTAGTATATGCAGTTGTTGAAATACCCAGGGGTTCAAGGAACAAGTATGAATACCACAAGGATCTCGAGGCATTTGCACTTGACAGGGTGCTCTACTCACCGGTATTCTACCCTGCAGAGTACGGTATAATACCCCGGACCCTCTACGATGACGGCGACCCCATGGACATCATGGTACTCATGGATGAGCCAACATTCCCTGGTTGCATCATAGAGTCAAGGCCCATAGGCCTTCTCAGGATGATAGATGGTGGGGACCAGGACGACAAGATCCTGGCGGTGCCCGTGGAGGACCCCCACTACAGTGATGTTAATGATATATCAGACATACCCGAACACATCCTGAAGGAGATAGCACACTTCTTCCAGGTCTACAAGAACCTTGAGGGTAAGGAGACAGAGATAATCGGATGGGAGGGCGCTGAAAAGGCACTTGAAGCCGTAAACCACTCCATAGAACTCTACAGAGAGAAATTTATGGAGTAATTCTTTAATGGGGGATCCCATTGTATTATATAACAAAAATTGTTGATACAGTCAGAATACCTCCAGACCGCTTTGAGGAGCCACTGGAGGATGTTGCCATAGAGGTTCTCAACGAAACCTACGTTGGAAGGATGGACAGGAACCTCGGCCAGATGATAACCGTAAAGGAGATAGAGGATATAGGAATCGGAAAGGTCATAATGGGTGACGGCGCTGCCTACCATGAGGTGACATTCACAGCCCTCTTCTTCAAACCAGAACTCCATGAGATCGTTGAGGGCGAGGTAATAGAGATTGCAGAGTTCGGGGCATTCGTGCGCATTGGGCCGGTGGACGGTCTTGTTCATGTTTCACAGGTTACAGACGATTACATAACCTATGATGCCAAGAAGGGCTCCCTCACAGGTAAGGAGACAGGTAAGCGCCTGGATGAGGGCGACCTTGTAAGGGCAAGGATAGTCGCACTGAGCCTCAAGGGACGAAGAGAGGGCGTGAAGGTTGGACTCACCATGAGGCAGCCCGGTCTTGGTAAATTCGAATGGATTGAAGAAGAAAAGAGGAAGAGTAAAAATGACTGAGAAGGCATGCACAAGGTGTAAGAGAATCACCAGCGACGAACGCTGCCCGGTCTGCAATGTTCCAGCATCCACCAACTGGAGCGGACTGCTCATAGTCATAGATCCGGAGAAATCAGATATAGCCAGGGAACTGGATATAAAACTTCCTGGTGAATACGCACTGAGGGTCAGATAGTGTACATTCTACCGGAAAAACTCAGGGCAGAGCTCAAGAAACCTCTTGGAGAGCTCTACGAATCCTTCAGAGACATTGATGTGGGGGATTCGTTTCTCATAACGGTTGGTGATGTCACAACACGTAATGCACTGGAGCATGGCCTGAAACCGGACATCAGCATAATAGACAACAGGATCCAGAGAAGGGATTCTGATCATGAATTCAATGACACAGCAACCATTATCAGATCCACAAACCCGCCAGGCACCATAACAGAGGATCTCTGGAACTCCATCAAAAAGGCCATAGATGGGTCCAGAGCCGGCGAACGCTTTATGATAGTCGTTGATGGAGAGGAGGACCTGGCTGTTTTACCATCAATCTTAATGGCCCCGGCAGACACCATCATCCTTTATGGACAGCCAAATGAGGGTGTTGTGTTGGTGAGGGCCATTGAAACACGGAAAAGAGCTGAAGAACTCATAAAAAACTTTGAGGAGGCATAGAATGGAGATCAGAATAATCGAGGAAAAGGAAAATACACTCTTAAACAGAAAGGAGATAAGGTTCGAATGCTTATATGAGGGTGAGTCAACACCAAAGGTCCTTGATGTTAAGAACAAACTCGTTGCAATGCTCGACGCCGATAAGGACCTCCTTGTGGTCGACAAGATCGACCAGGGATTCGGCGAGCCAAGGGCCTCAGGGTACGCCAAGATATATGATTCAATGGATAAACTCACTGAGATAGAACCTGGACACATCATAAAGAAGAACACAGAGGCACAAGAGGAAGAGGAGGAGGAATAGATGAAGAAGTTCGAACTCTATGAGGTAAAGGGGGATAAACTCATAAGGAAGAACCCCTTCTGTGTGAGGTGCTCAAACGGTGTCTTCATGGCTGACCATGGAGACAGGTACGCCTGCGGTAAATGCGGATACACCGAATGGAAAAACAGGGAATAGGTGGAAACTTGAACCTGAGGGCTGGCAGATTAAATAGGGGTATGGAGGATGAGGCAGCAGAGTTCACCTCATCCCTCACATTCGACCACCACATATTTGAGGCGGATGTTGAATGTAACATTGCACACACAACCATGCTGGCCCATGAGGGTATAATACCTGAGGAAGTGGCGGATAAGATCATAGAAGCCCTTGAAACCCTGAGGGAGGAGGGGTTCGAGGCCCTTGACATGGACCCTTCGGTGGAGGATATCCACATGGCTGTTGAGAACTACGTGACAGCTAGGATAGGCGAGGAAGCAGGGTTCATGCACACAGGTAAATCCAGGAACGATCAGGTTGCAACTGACCTTCGACTGGCCCTGAGGGAGAAGATAAAAATAATCAGCCACGAACTCCTTGATTTTATTGATAGGATAGCTGAAATGGCACTTGAGCACACAGGGACTGTCATGGTTGGCTACACCCACCTCCAGCATGCCCAGCCAACAACCCTTGCCCACCACCTCATGGCCTATGCCCACTCCCTCAAGAGGGACTATGAGAGGCTCCAGGACGCCCTTAAGAGGATTGACATCAACCCGCTGGGCTCTGCGGCCATGACAACCACAACCTTCCCGATAAACAGGGAACTCACAACGGAACTTCTGGGGTTCTCTGATTACATGGGTAACTCCATGGACGCGGTGAGTGCAAGGGACTTCATAGCAGAGGCAATATTTGACCTCTCAGTGCTGGCGGTGAACCTCAGCAGGATCTCAGAGGAGATGGTACTCTGGAGCACCTACGAGTTTGGCCTGATAGAGCTCCCCGATGAATTCTCATCAACATCATCGATAATGCCCCAGAAGAAGAACCCTGACGTTGCCGAGATAGCCAGGGCAAAGACCTCCACGGTCCAGGGGGCACTTTTCTCTGTACTTGGAATCATGAAGGCCCTCCCCTACACCTATAACAGGGACCTCCAGGAGATCACACCACACCTCTGGAGGGCCACCGACACTGCACTGTCAATGATCCGTGTCGTGAGGGGAATGCTCCTGGGCATAAGGGTTAACCGGGAGAGGGCACTTGAACTTGCAGGGGCCAACTTTGCAACCGCAACGGACCTTGCAGATATCCTTGTCAGGGAGCGCCGCATACCCTTCAGGGTGGCCCACAGGATAGTTGGAAGGCTGGTCACAAGGGCAATCGCCGATGGACTCAGGCCCTCTGACATAGATTCAGAGTACCTTGACGAGGTCAGCCTCGAGGTCACTGGGAAGAGACTTGAACTTGACCAGGAACTTGTGAAGAGGGCCCTTGATCCACTTGAAAATGTCAGGATGAGGATGATTCCAGGTGGACCAGCCCCTGAGATGGTCAGGGCAGCCATTGATGAAATCAGGGCCTTTGTGAAGTCTGAGAGGACAACTTAGGGGTTGTTTTTTCCAGTGGCCAGAAATTTTATATACTGGAGTCTGGAAGGGCCTTTTAAGGGTTATTTTTTTATCGCTGAACAGAAATTTTATATATCATTTTTGAGATATAGTTATTACATGAAATCTGAAACTGAAACGAGGGTTGTTGGACTTCTGGCGGTGCTTATCGGTATACTGATGATAATCTACCCCCAGCTTGTGGGGTATCTGGTTGGCGTGTTCCTCATAGCCTACGGTCTCCTCAAGATATTCAGTTAGTTCTCCGGGAGCCACAGATACTCCATACAAGTTCCAGGGCCTCACCAGGTTCAAGAACACCAGCACGGGTCTCCCTGAGGACCCTCTGGATTGAATAGCGCCTCATATACGGATACCTGCGGTGAACCTCCCCCAGAAGGGGACAGCCAAACCCTGAAGTGGCCCTGAGGCCATAAGTGGATACAGCGGACTTCAGCTCCTGCTTTGAGGCTGCAAAGAGTGCCGGTAGATTAACACGGAGGATATCATCGTGCACCTGGAGGGAACCGTATCCCGTTGAGAGGAGATCACCGAATATCACAGTATCAATTGCCTCATTCTTTATTTTCTCCATGATGACTTCCTCAATCATGGATGAGCACCTGCCGCAGGGGTGTAACCTCCCCTCGAGGGCATCCCTCTGAAGTTCACTGAGGTCCATCTTGATGTAATGGTGTCTCACCCCAAGGGAGGCTGTGAGTTCATCCACAGCCCACCTGACGTGCCCCGGCAGTACGATGGTGCCGGGGTCAGCAGTCAATGCCATAGGTTTTAAACCAAGTTTAACAGCCGCTATGAGTGAAAATGAACTGTCAGTTCCCCCTGATAGTGCCACGGCAGTTTCTGGCTCTCTTATGGAGTTGAGGGGTGCACTGTCACTTTCTGTGAGAAAGTCAAGTCCCGCTGGGTATTCAAGGCGTTTCCTCAGGGGTTTCTCAAGGAGAGAGAGCACCCTGAAGGATCCCCTGAGTTCAGCCAGCCGTTCAAGTGCAAATTTAACCCGTTCCCTCCTCATGATGAGGTCAATCTCTGATTCAACATGGATCCTCTTGATACCAAGTCTCTCCCGTAGTCTGCCCACAACCCATCCACCCTTTCCTATTATGATGGACTTATCTGAACGGTCAGGTGCGACTATGAGGAGCTCATCTTTTTCCCCATTGAATATGGTATCAGCTATCCGTACCTCCATATCCTCATGGCCTATCTCGGATCTGATCTCCCTTATGAGAACCGCAAGTTCATCTGCATCCATAGAATCCTTCCTAGCTTCAGATGTGGTGAACTACTTTTATGGTCCAATTAAATGATATGATCTGCATGAAGTAAAGTATATTATAGATGCGCTCAATATTAATATAATGAGAGGATTTGGATTTCATTTCCTGTTAGTACCTGAATTTAATAAAACCGTGTTGGGGGATGCATAGGCAAATGCCAAACATTAAAAGCCTTCTTTTCGGTGATCAGGAAGAAGAATGGGGTTATAAAAGGGAAAGTGAGAATATAATAGTGGGTTATGGTTACAAGAAGTTCAGTAAACCCCCTGTTATAGGTAAAAACCCCCTTCTGCGCTCAAACACCGTTATATACAATGATGTTACCATAGGTGATAACCTCAGAACCGGTCACAATGTCCTCATAAGGGAGAAGACAACCATAGGTGACGATGTACTTATCGGTACAAATACGGTCATTGAGGGCCACTCAAAGATAGGGAGCAATGTCAGCATTCAGTCAAATGTGTATCTGCCCAAGAACAGTTATATAGAGGATAACGTCTTCATAGGACCCTGTGCCTGTTTCACCAACGACCGTTACCCCATAAGGGTCAAGTACAAACTGAGGGGCCCCATAATAAGGCAGGGGGCATCCATAGGTGCAAACTCCACCTTCCTCTCCAGGATAGAGGTGGGTGAGGGTGCAATGGTGGCGGCAGGTGCGGTTGTAACAAGGAACGTGCCCCCCTGGTCACTGGCAATAGGTGCACCTGCCCGTATAAAGGCACTTCCTGCCAAGCTTAGGGTTCCCAACAATATTTAGTTGATTTTTCTGTATTACTTAGATTTTCCAGTCTGCAGTGACCTCTACTGATTGAATGAGCTATTCTCTCCTGTAAAGTCCCACTATCCTTGCCTCAGCCAGTACATGACCCTCCATCGCCTCGAGGACGTCCTCCTTGCCTGTGCCTGGTTCAAGGTCAAGCATGGTGTCAAGGGCGTAGAGCCTGAAGAAGTACCTGTGCACACCGGATGGGGGGCAGGGGCCCCTGTAGCCTATGGTTCCAGAGTCGTTGTAGCCCTGCACTGAGCCATCAGGTAGCCTTTCCAGGTCTGGAACATTCTCGTCAAGGCCCCTGGAGTCTGGGGGTATGTTGAATATCACCCAGTGGGTCCAGACCTTTGTTGGGGCATCGGGGTCATCGCATATGAGGGCAAGGGACCGGGCCTCTGGAGGGACGCCATCCCATTCCAGGGGTGGCGATATGTTTTCACCATCACACGTGTACCTTGAGGGTATTCTTCCGCCATCATTGAATGCACGGGTCTTGAGGTTCATGGTATCACCTAACAGATTATATGTTCCCTGTCATTAATTATTATTATGGACTACAAGGTTAACTCGGTATCTGATAACACCGTCTTCGTTGAGACTGAGTCCTACAGAAGGCTCCTTGAAGCCCTTGAGGTCATCAGGGAGTCCCGCGGGAACATACTCCATGTTGTGGGCGCCCCAGGGACAGGTAAATCAGCCAACCTCTACAGGGGTATCCAGGAGGTGGGGCTTGATGTATATGAAGTGCCGTGTAACCTTGAGTCAGCCGATGTGGACGCAGATTATGTGTTCAGGCACCTCTTGGATGAGATGAAGGCGGAGCTCGGTGCAGATAACAGGGGGGATCTTTACAAGAAACTTGCTGAATTTGATGCTGTGGTCTTTGCTGACAGGTTCCATGACAGCCACTATTTCTCAGAATTCAAGGGTTTCAGTCAGTGGACAGCCACGGCGGGATCTGAAACACTGAAGTTCTACCTCAGATGCATCCATGAGTACATCAGAAACAGGGGGGCATTCAGGAACATGAACATAATCTTCCAGACAGCCTGGAGATTCTACTTCAGGGGTAAAAAGATGGACCTCTTCACTGACATACCCATCCTCTCTTCAGTGCTCTTCCACTCCCTCCGGATCCCCTTCACGGCTGTGAGGATAGATTACACAGTAACTGAAACCTTAAATATAATAAGGGCCCATTCAGGTGCTGATGAGGAAGAGATAAGGCGTTACATAGAATTATATGGATGCAGACCAAGAACAGTTCTGGAGAAGATGAGATCATGCTGAGTACACTCCTGCGTTCAACGAGAATGAGCTGGTGTGCCAAGAACATCCACATGTACCTTCTGGCACTCACCTATGCCTCAGATGCAGACCCCATCAGATTCATTTCAGGACTCTTCACCGTGACGCTCCTCTGGGGGGCTCTCTATTCACTTAACGACTTCACTGACATTGAAACTGACAGGAACGACCGCATGAAAAGGGGAAGGCCCTTCATAGAGAACCATGTTGAACCCAGGGAGGTCCTGCTTTTTATAGGCGTCCTTCTCGTGGTGTCCACCGTGGTGGCATATCTCATTCATCCGGTATTCTGTCTGATACTACTTCTCATGGTCCTTAACCAGTTCATCTATACAATCCCACCCATCAGACTGAAGGACACTCCTCTTGCACCATTTGCAAGTACCGCGACAAACACTGTTCTGAGGCTGGCATCCGCCGCTGTCCTCCTGGGGGGTATTCTCGTTGTCCCGCTTCCGGTCTACATTTTAATGTACCTTGCAGGTATGGGCACATACCTGATGTACAAGGAGAGAAAGGTTCCGACAACCCTGGTTTCTGTTCTGTTCTGTGTTCTACTTGCCTGGAGCTATACTGGAGGTTACATTAGCATGCTGCAGATCCTCCTTGTAATAGTCCCGCCATTCATAGCCACTGTCCCACTTTATCTATCAAACTTTACAGAAAGGGAGCGTATGGTGGAGATGGCTGATCTCATTTACCACAGGGTTCTTGTGGTATTCTATCTGATATGCATAGCGGTAATTCTAATTGTTAATATTCACTCTTTCAATCCTTTAAGGTATTAAATCTTAGATTAAAAAGAGATAGGATTTAAGTTGGGTACTGTTAATGAATAAATTTAGAATAGTTTGCCGAGTTTAAGCAGGGCCTTTGGTGAGACCTTTATGAGCTTCTTAACAAGTTCTCTGGTACTCACCTTCTCGAACTCAACATCCTGGAATGCCTCTGCGATTGAATCGAGTTCACTGTCACTGAGTGTAAGCATGTAGTCCTTGACCTTGAGGTACCTGTCTATCTCCTTCCCGATCTCCTCACGGCAGAGCCTCTCGTATTCACTGAGCCTCTTTTTGCTGACATCACCCTCACTGACCGCTGCAGCAGCAACCCTTCCTGCCAGCATACCACCGGTCATACCGCTTATTATACCGCCACCTGTGAGGGGGTTCACCTGACCTGCAGCGTCCCCAACAACCATAAGGCTGTCTGCCACAAGTTCCTTTGGCATGCCACCAACCGGATCCCCACCTATGTTGAGTTCAACAGGCTGGGCGTTTCTTGTTGCAGGGCATGACTCAACGAATTCAAGCAGGTGCTCATAGGCGCTCTTATCGGTCTCTGTTGAGAGAACACCCAGGCCCACGTTGGCGATATCATCACCCTTTGGGAAGATCCAGGCGTATCCACCTGGGGCCACGCTTCCAAAGTAGAATTCAATGCAGTTATTGTCCTCCATCTCCACCCCGACCATCTCGAACTGGGCAGCTGACTCCATGTCCTTGGGCCTTGTGGTTGTGTTTAGGCCTGCCCACCTTGCAACCCTTGACTCGGGCCCGTCGGCTGCAATGACTATCCTGGCCTTTATCTCAAACTCCCTTCCCATGCATTCTGCGCTGACAAGGTACCCATCATCGGTCTTCTCCATCCCGGTTGCAAGGGTCTTCACCATGATCCGTGACCCTGCCCTTGCAGCGTCCATTGCCATGTGCTTGTCAAAGACCTTCCTCTCAAGTATGTATCCTGCCTCTGGCAGCTCCACCTTATCTGAGGTCAGCCATACATCTGTGCCGTTGGGGGAGACCAGACGCACACCATCAAGTTTCTTTGTGATCCAGCGGGGGTTTGGCTCTATCCCCAGGGACTCGAGGCCCCCAACAGAGACCCCCTCGGCGCACCGCTTGGGAGCCCCTATCTCTGATTTCTTGTCAATGAGGAGTACACTTGCCCCGCCCATGGCGGCGTGTTTTGCTGCTGTTGAACCGGCTGGTCCAGCGCCAATCACAAGGACATCAACTTCAGTCACCATGTCAATCACCTCTCAAGGGCCCTAACAGGGCACACCTGTATGCATATGTTGCATTCCCTACACTGGTCCTCTGAAAATTTCAGGGAATTCTCCCTGACCTCTATGAGGTTCCGTGGGCACACACCTGCACATTCCCCACAGAACATACACCATTCCTTCACCTTCATGGTTATCAACCTAAAATCAATTCTACAGATCATGAATCTTTAATCATGCGGGTGTTTATACTTTGGGGAGGAAGTATATATATAGTTCCCAAAAACCCTGACCTGGCCGCCACATGGCCACCACGCATAGTTCCTGATCTTTCAACGGCCACCTATATATGTTGGTGGGCTCCGGGATAAATTATAAATCATATCCATGACAACAATTATTATGGGAGGTTGAATATGAAGAAAATTTTATTTCTGTTTCTTGTGGCTGCAACGGTCCTTGTATCTGGTTGTGTGAGTGAGGAGCCCCAGTATAAGAGCTTCTCTGACGGAAAACTGAACTTCACATATCCCGCATCATGGGAGACCCTTGACCCTGCAGGGGCTCAGGAGGCCTTTCAGAAGGAGGCGGGAATCTCCAAGGATGTCATAGTTTACCTTGGTAACAGCACATCAGAACTTGCAGTTGCAGAGGTCACTGCAAGCGCAGGTTACTACCTGAAGGATCCTGAAACCGTCAGGAAGGAGATGGCCAGCAATGAGGGTGTTGTATCATCCAGCATAATAAAGGTCGCCGGGCGTAACGCAGCAATGGTTAAGGCCACCGATTCAACGACCCAGACGGTCTTCGTGTACCTGAAACTCAACAGGACAAGCGGCTATGCATTCATGTACAGCGGACCAAAGAATGACGCAACATTTGACTCCATACTTGAGACTGTAAAGTTAGAGTGATCCCCGCTGGGATTCCTCCTTTTTTTATTCCTTCTCACTGGTTATGTGATCTCTCCTTTAGGAGCCCCCTCACCTCACCCATGAACTTTTCTTCACCGACAAGTTTCATGGTTGACGCGAGCCTCTTCCTCTACGGCTTACTGGCATACCTGGTGTAGACCCTGATAACAGCGTCTATGTATTCCAGTATCTCATCAACAGTGTCAACATGGGTCTTTATACCCTCAACCAGTTCTCTACCAGCCTTACCGCCTATGTAGAGTATATAACCCTCTTCACGGGCCCTCCTTGCAGTGTGTGGGCACTCCCTTATGCATTTACCGCAGCCAACGCAGAGGTCATGGTTGGTGTAGGATGTCTCACCACGTACGCTTATGGCCTCCACCTTGCAGACCTCGAAGCACCTGCCGCAGTCGTTACAGATTTCCTCAACCGTCTCAGGGAACTCAACACCCGCGACACCCACATCGTGGATCTGGGGCTTCATGCACCTGTTTGGACAGCCACTAACCACTATCTTGAACTTGTAGGGTGCCGGCATCTCCTGAACCTCTCCTTTAGCCTCATAAACACGCAGATAAGATCCGCCGGTGAGGATGCAAGGGAGGCTCTCGTCCGGACATCAACCAGAGTCCAGACCCTGGCAGCCATCCATGAATCCGTTTATGGGCTGGGGAGCCTGGCAGAGGTGAAGATGCATGAGTGCATAAGGAGGATAGCTGAACACCTGAGATCAGTATTTGATGCAGTGGATGTTGAATTCCACATAGACGCCCGCCATGTCTTCAACGTTGAGACAGCAATGCCACTGGCCCTCATAGTAAATGAACGGTATCCAACTCCATTCAGCATGCATTTCCTGAAGGTAGAGGAACCGTGAAGGTTGAAATCAGCAGAATGAACTCAGAGTACTGTCTGAGGGTAGTGGATGATGGTGTGGGGTTTTCAGGTGAAAAGAGGATGGGCTTTGAACTTGCACTGAACCTTGCCAGGCAGATAAATGGGGACCTGAGGATACTCCTCAGGGAGGATGGAGGGGTTACAGAGGTAATTGTACCCTTCAGGGAGCTTCACTACGGAATAAGACTGTTATACTCCTGTAAAATCGATTTCTGGACATCCTGAGGTTGTGGATGTGTCCTGCAACATAACATGGTAGGGGATTAATATGACGTCTATATTCTCCTTGCGCATCCATCCAGGACGTCCTTCTCAGGGATGTCCAGAGGGCCTCAGTGAAGCAGGACACACATATGGGGTCAGGGACCTCTACAGGATGAAGTTCAGGTCGGAGCTGAGTCAGGAGGAGTACCTCAGGGAGATCAGCCAGGACGCGGGGCTACCATTATCAGGGGATGTTATGGGGGGAGCATGAGAAGAGCGGGAGGACCGATGCCCTTGCGTTCATATATCCCCTCTGGTGGAGTGACTGCCCCGCGAAACTCAATGTATGGTTTTGACCGGGTCTACGGGTACGCCCACCTTTATGAGGATGGAGGGCGTACGAGGATCGATATTGAAAAGGCTGTGGTGCTCTGCAGGCCACCCAAGGAACACCTTGAGGGGACAGGCATTGCAGAGAGCATGCCCAGTGGTATGTTAGGTGACAGGCTGCTCGGGGTGGGTGTTGGGAGTGTCACCATGGAGATCCCTGGGGGTAGGTAGCGGGGGATGACTCCTGCAGGGAGATAAACCTCATGAGGACCCGCAGGGCAGGGAGGAACCTCTGAGGAGAGTAATTCATTTTGGAGTGGTAATCTGACAGGGTTACCCTATCTTTAAAAGCAGGAGGATGATTACAGAACCTTTATGATACCCCATACATCTATGGATAATGTTATAAGGTTATAGTAATACTTATATTGCATTATTATACTATTTAATAATATTTAATTATTTATACTTCATACACATATTTAAGGGTGTCACAGATTAGGGGTGATACCATGGCCACGATGACCAGGATAAGCATGTCTCTTCCAAGTAAACTTCTTGAAGAATTTGATGAGGTACTCAGGAACCGTGGATACCAGTCAAGGTCCAAGGGGATAAGGGATGCCATAAAGGACTACATTGTCAGGTACAAGTGGATGAATGAGATGGAGGGTGAGAGGACAGGGATAGTCTCGGTGATCTACAACCACCACACAGGGGCAATGGAGGAAATAGCCGACATACAGCACCACTACAGGGAGTACATAGACGCTGTCATGAGGGTTCACCTCACAGAAAAACATCGCCTTGAGGTCCTCGTGGTGAGGGGTGATGTTGCAGAGATACGTGAACTCACAGAGAGGATGATGGGTCTCCGGGGAGTTGAACACGTGCGACTCACCAGTGTCTCAGCTGAAGAGGATGTGGAATATGAGAGGTGATGGTTTAAGAGGTGGATAACTGGCGGGTTCTGAATTTGATTCTGACCCCCAACCACTTATCACTTTCATGGGACTGCAGGGATGTTCTGTTAGGGGTTCAGAGCAGTTTTTCAGCTGTTTAGATCTGTATCTTTCCTCTTATCGGGTTTTCTATCTTTAATCCTCTGGCCCGGACTTTACAATAAGTTCACCCATTCAACATATGTTATATATATGTTCATCAAAATATTATAATCAAGTAGATAATAAATGATATGAAAAATAAAGCTCCTGAGTGTCATTGGAGGACATTTAATCTTTAATAAAAATTTTGACAGTCTCAGTACAATGAAATCAGCAGGTCTCATGGAATCCCAGTTCCCTAAAAAAATTAATTAGAGGATGGGGGTGTGTATGAATGCCTGTTCCTGAGGAGGCAAGGGATATCTCTGCATGCTGCTGTACAGTTGGAATTTTGTTCCTCATGGGTCTGGCGATATCCCTCTTTCTCACCCTCCTCTTCACCTGATGGAAAGGAGCACGTCAGATCACTCTATCTTCACCCCACATAAAGTTCCTGAGGGTGTTAAGAGGTTACCCCTGGCTGTTAAACCAAAGGAGGCTATATCCTCAGGGTAGTATCCATCCTCAAATGCCCAATCTGCTGTTTTAAAGTAGGCGGTTTCTCCTGGTCTCAGAGTCTTCACTGTGGATGAATTGGTGAAGACCGGAGCCATTCCAAGGGCGATAACCTCTCCATCTGAGTTATAGCCCTTGACCCATACATAGTCCAGTAGGAGTGTGGCCCTGTACCTGTTCTGGACCACCCCCTCCACCACGTAGCCTCCGCTGGGATCAACCAGCACCGTGTAGTTGAGCACCTCTGCCTGGACATCCCCCATGTGGAGGTCGTAGAAATAGGATGACCCATTGCTGTAACCGATGATGAACATCAGGAGCCCCCATATTATGATGAGGGATACCATTATACCTGCCTTTGTGAAGGTCCCCCTCCTCCTCCACCAGCGCATGAAAAAGTTTCCATTATTCTCTTCACGGAAATCCTCAGCCATTCAGATCACCTTTCTATGCCCATGCATAACCTGAACATTCTGTTTTAATCCCAATGAGGATATCATCGGGGCTGTAACCCTCCAGGATGGGGCAATCTCCCCTGAACTTCACCTTCTCCCCCGGCCTTATTTCCCCTGAACCGGTTATGAATAGGGGGGCGTACAGTACCATTTCACCACTGGAGTTAAAGCCCTTCACTTCCAGGCTCGGGTTGAGCAATATGGGTTTATCATAGTTGTTCTGGATTTCCCCCTGGATCTCATATAATCCACCTTCGCCCTTCTGGATTGTGTAGTTCACAATGCTCACCTGGAAGGAGTCCTTTTCGTATTCTATGGCTCCAGCAAGACCCTTATCGTAACCATAGGAATATGCGGCGGCGGACCAGATGATCACCCCAAGGACGATGATGGAGGTCCTTGTGAGTGGTCCCCTGCGGTTCCACCAGCCGGCAAACTTTCCAGTTTTCCTATCACTACCATTGGAATCCATCGACATTTAACCACCTTATAACTGAACAGTAATAGTATTGAATCATATAATTTAAATTTTTATATTTTTATTCCATCATTAAAACTTAACATGGCAAATAAAAATCTGTGATTGGAGGACGGCTATGGTCCCTGGAGAGCTGACCTGCGTAATGTTCTCTATTACGAAGTTAATCCCCTGGCCGGTACCTTAGATGGAGGTGATTCAGAATTATCAGTGGAACCATGATGTGCATTGACGACCAGAGAATGGAAAAACTTGTGGAACTTCTGGAAAAAAGGGATGAGGTCAGAATCGCATACCTCTCTGGCTCCACTGCAAGGGGGGGATAAGAGAGCCCTCGGGGACTTTGACATCGGTGTTCTCCTCAGGGAAATGAAGGGATACGATGACCTCAATTTTCAGCTGGAACTCATAGATGAACTCGTATCCGCACTCAGAACAGACAGGGTGGACCCTGTCATAATGAACCGGGCACCTCTCTCCCTGAATTACAGCATAATCAGGGATGGGATAGTCCTGAAGGACAGTGAAGTGGAGAGGGTGAGGTTCGAGGGACGTATCATGTCAGATTACCTTGATAGAAGGTACCATAACGACAGGCACACCAGACTGGCGCTAAGGATGACGGCACGCGAGGGTTTGAAGTGAAGGATGAGGTACCCTCAAAACTCGAGAAACTCCAGGATTACCTGAGGATACTCAGGAATTCACCTGAGGACCTTAAAGAGGACGTCACCCTCAGGGGGCAGTTGAAAGGTACCTTGAGGTTTCCATAGAGTGTTCTTTCGAGAGATGATCATATCATGGGAGAGGGCGAGAAAACCTGAAACATACAGGGAATTCATGAACACCTGGAGAAATAGGGGTTCTTCCAGGGGATTTTGCAGATAAATTTGCACCAGCAGCCGGTTTCAGGAACATAATGGTCCATATGTATGCGGAAATAGATGTTGAGAGGGTTTATCTCTACCCCCAGCGGGACCTTGAGGATATAGAGAAATTTGCCGTACTGGTTGCCAGGTATCTGGAGGGGACCGGCTGATTAAGCATCCCTTATTTGTTATCTGGAGGATCAGTTAACTGCTCTTCAAAATTATTTAACCATATCATGTTATGTATTTCCATCATTTAAAATTTTCAGCTTGCTTTTTTGAAAAAACCTTTAACCAGATTAAACCATAGTATATATATGCACATTCAATGTGCAGATAGCAGGAGATAGGTAAATGATAAAACATCTTTATGCAATAGCTGCCATTGCAGTGCTCCTCATTTTATCAGGAACCGCCTCCGCAGCTGACATCTATGTTAACGCGACGGGGGGTTCTGATGATAATGATGGGCTCTCATGGGCGGCTGCCAAGGCAACCATTGGAAACGCGACCCTATCCGCGGCTTCAGGTGACAGTATCTGGCTCGCGGATGGTGAATATAAGGGTGCTGGTAACAGGAACGTACTGATAGACAGGAACCTCACCATCACCGGCCAGTCAACCACCGGCACAGTGATTGACTGCGAATACCTGGGCAGGGCCTTCAGCGTCCAGCAGGGTATCAGTTTCACCCTCAGAAACCTCACCGTGAAGAGGGGAAACGAAAACCATGGTGGAGCCATCCTGAACCAGGGTAACCTCACCGTCGAGGGATGCAGGTTCCTTGAGAACATGGGATACAGGGGTGGGGCAATTTACAGCCTCGGTAACATCCATATTACCTCAGCAACATTCCATGATAACAGTGCTTCTGAAACTGGCGGTGCTCTTCATGTAGCTGGATATCAGCCATCAGATTCTGCAGTGGTCACAGACTCATCATTCACATCAAACGACGCAAAGTATGGTGGTGCAGTTGCAACAGATTACACCGGTACTCTAAATGTTCTAGTCAGGGGAAGCACATTCTCAGGCAACACAGCATGGTACGGCGGCGGATTTCTTGCAGACAATGCCAATGCAACCGTTGATGGGTGCACATTTGAGGAGAACGTGGCATCAGCACACGGCGGCGCAATCAGGAACAATTATGGGAATCTGACAGTTAAAAGAAGCACATTCACAGATAACAGTGCAGGCTTCGCCGGTGGAGGTATAAGCAATGTACAGGCCGCCCTGGCAGATATCACAGAGTCCACATTCACAGGTAACCTTGCAGAGACCTGGAGCCAGGGATCAGCGGTCCTCAGCTACTTCACCATTACAAGGATCAGCTTCTGCCGCATCCTGAACAACCCTGGCGCCGATGTGTTCTGTGAGGACGGCCCTGGAGTGGATGCCAGGTTCAACTGGTGGGGGTCCAGCGCACCGGACTTCACGGAACTCACAGCAGGTGACGTTGCTGCAACCCCATGGATCGTCCTTACACTGGTTGCAGATCCATCAACCGTTACCGTGGGGGGCACCTCCCTCATAAGGGCGGACCTTCTCCATGACAGTGCCGGCACACTGCATGCAACCACTGTACCATACACGGGGGTTGTGGGCTTCGAAACAACCTATGGTACAATCACTGATGCTCTGATGAGCGGTGGGGTTGCATCCTCAACCCTCAGGAACCTCAATGCACCGGGGATTGCAGTGGTGTCCGCGGTTCTGGACAACCAGGTGGTTAACACCCAGGTAACTGTTAGACCAGCTCCACCAGCAGCGGGTATAACCATCAGCCAGCTTGTCGCTGCAGCCGTGAATGTCAGGAACCACTACCTGCGCTACCGTAAACTGCCAGCCTCTGTCACAATTGCATCAAAGAGGTACTCCATGGCCCAGTTCCTGGATTTACTTGCACGTGCAACTGTGCAGCTCAACTCAGGAAACCAGAACCCGTTAAGACCACGTGCTGTTGGTTACGCAGGTAGCACTGGCATCTGGAGGTCAGGTAAGCTCTCAAGGCCAGCCTACGTGTCAGTGGCAGTAAGTATCAGGAACTTCATAAACAGCCAGGGAAGGGCACCCAGGTATGCCTCAACGGTTTACGGCAGGGTGAGCTTTACGGGCCTCGTGTACAGATACAGTGAGGTCCTCAGGTTCTACGGTAACAGGGGGAGGCTTCCAAACTACCTGATGATCTAACCCAACCTTTATTTTTTAACTTTTTTTTGAATCTCCTCAGAGTTCTAACCTTATTTCCGTATCACTTAAACATGAACACCATTTCATGGGAGTTTCAGTGAAAATTTTTTATCCTATAATCATCATATTTCATAGTTGAGGGGGTTTAAATGATAAAGATAATCACTTGTCTCTTTCTGTTTCTCATGGGGATCATGCTGGTCCCTGGATGTTCCAGCGCAGCCGATATCTATGTTAACGCGACGGGGGGTTCTGATGATAATGATGGGCTCTCATGGGCGGCTGCCAAGGCAACCATTGGAAACGCGACCCTATCCGCGGCTTCAGGTGACATTATCTGGCTCGCGGATGGTGAATACAGGGGTGAGGGGAACAGGGATGTGCTGATAGACAGGAACCTCACCATCACCGGCCAGTCAACCACCGGCACGGTGATAGACTGCGAGGCAATGGGCAGGGCCTTCAATGTGTCCTCCGGCGCGGTCCTGGTCCTCAGGAACCTCACAGTGAGGAATGGCAGTGCATTTGAGGGCGGGGCGGTGATGAACCACGGTGAGCTCCATGTGGAAAACTGCATCCTCACCTGCAACACCGCCGCTGGGGGCGGCGCCATCTACAGTGACGGTACAGTGAAACTGACTGAAAGCCACCTCATGGAGAACAGCGCAGAGGATGGTGGTGCAGTGTACAGTAAGGGGGTCCTTGAGGTTACAGCATCAAACTTCAACGGGAATGAGGCCTTGGGGTGCGGGGGGTCCATATACAGCGCCCCATACTCATCCCTTAACATCAGGGACTCATCATTTGCCCTTGGCCATGCAGAAGCGGGCGGCGCAATTTACACCCAAGGCGATACAACCATATGCGACTCCACCATTGCAATGAACACCGCAGAAAGCAATGGCGGCGGGTTATATGTGTGGGCAGCTGACGGCACGGAGATCACGGTTACCGTGACCGGCTCCATGTTCATGTACAACACCGCACGCTATGGTGGGGGTATTTCGGCACTAAGAACCACTGACGATTCATTCCTGAATTTAGAGGTCTCAGACTCACCTTTCAGGTCAAACCTTGCAGATTACGGTGCAGGTATCCTTGCTGAAAACGTTAACGCCAGGGTATCAGGGTGCACCTTTGAGGGGAACATCGCAGGGGAACATGGCGGGGCAATCAGGAACAATTATGGGAATCTGACAGTTACCAGGAGCACATTCACAGATAACAGTGCAGGCTTTGCCGGTGGAGGTATAAGCACTGTCATGGCAGTCCTGGCAGATATCACAGAGTCCACGTTCACAGGTAACGTTGCAGAGTCATGGGGGCAGGGATCAGCGGTCCTCAGCTACTTCACCATTACAAGGATCAGCTTCTGCCGCATCCTGGATAACCCTGGCGCCGATGTGTTCTGTGAGGACGGCCCTGGGGTGGATGCCAGGTTCAACTGGTGGGGGTCCAGCGCACCGGACTTCACGGAACTCACAGCGGGTGACGTTGCTGCAACGCCATGGATCGTCCTTACACTGGTTGCAGATCCAGCGGCTGTTGCTGCAGGGGGCACCTCACTCATAACAGCCGACCTGAGGCATGACAGTGACGGCGGATACCATGACACGTTCTTCGTCCCCTACACAGGTAATGTGGACTTTTCGGCCACCGCAGGGAGCATCGATGATGCTGTGATGTCCCTTGGAACTGCAAGCTCAACACTAACAGGTCTGGCAGCACCGGGTAAAGTGACAGTGACAGCAACCCTTGACTCTGAAAGCGCCCCAGTGGATGTGGATGTCCTCAAGGTTCCATCATCCATCACAGTGCAGGACTCTGAAACTGTTGAGGGTGATGCATTCAATTTAAGGGCACGTTTAATGGCACAGAACCCAATCCCAGGTAAGGTCATCATTTTCAGGATAGATGGGGTTCACATGGGAAGTTCAACCACCGATTCCGAGGGATTGGCAACCCTCAACCTTCCAGGCATATTCCCGCCAGGTCTCTACAATGTGACTGCAGAGTTTCAGGGTGATGAACTCCTCAGTAACAGTTCATCCAGGGCAGACCTCAGGGTCCTCAGGAAGGCGGCATTTGAACTCTCAAACCTCACTGTGGGCCCACTCTCCGGTACTGTTCCCCTCAGGATCAGCGTCTCTGCCAGGGTCAGGAATACAGGTGAGGCCCCGGGTGATTACCGTGCCGAGTTACTTGTAAATTCGGTTCCGGTTGCGTCAACGGTAATCTCACTTGCTGCTGGTGAATCAGGGGATGTGAGGTTCAACTACACCATAACCAGGGATGGTGTGTACATGGTGACAGTGGGGGGCCTTCCTGCAAGGACGGTCACCGTGAGGTCCCAGGGTTTAACGGTTAAACAGATTGCAGCCGCCGCCCTGAGTGTGAGGAACCACTATGCACGCTACCGTAAACTACCAGCATCTGTCACAATTGCGTCAAAGAGGTACTCAATGGCCCAGTTCCTGGATTTACTTGCACGCGCCACGGTACAGCTCAACTCAGGAAACCAGAATCCACTGAAACCACGTGCCGTTGGATACCTTGGTAGCACAGGCAACTGGAGGTCAGGTAAACTCTCAAGGCCAGCCTACGTGTCAGTGGCAGCAAGTATCAGGAACTTCATAAACAGCCAGGGAAGGGCACCCAGGTACGCCTCAACATCCTATGGGCAGGTGAGCTTCGTTCGCCTTGTATACGTATACAGCAGGGTAATTGCGTTCTACGGTGCAAACGGCAGGCTACCGGGGGATATAACAATTTAAAACCCTATTTTTCAAATTTAAAACAAGGAAATCCATCCTGTATAAGTTTATTATTGCCTTCCTTCCTAACATCTGCAACCATGATTATTTTATTCTGTTCTTTAGCAAATTTCACAGTATGCATCGTTCCACTTTTCAGACCGGCCTCGATGACAACTATACCGAGAGAGATTCCACTTATGATTCTGTTTCTAGGACATAGTGGTATTTCATAGTTTTTTCTCCCTCTTTCATTTCAGAAATAAGAAGACCACATTTTTTAAGGGTTTCCTCTGCAAGAAAATGGTTTTTTTGGGTATTATAACATCTACTGGAGAAGGTAGAACATTTATAATGTAACCGTCACTATCCAGAGCTGTTTTTGCTACAATGGAATCCACTCCCACGGCAAGACCTGATACAATTACGAATCCATTCTTAACAAAGAATTCAGTGATTTTTTTGGAGTAATATTCACCTTCCGCGCTTGGTTTTCTAGTTCCAACGATTGCAATTGATGGTTTTTTTAATAGTTCTATATTACCCCTTGCATATAGAGTTTCAGGAGGTTTTTTGATATTTTTAAGGAGAGTAGGGTAATAAGAATCTTCTAATGGTATTTCAAAGATTTCTGAAAAATCTTTAGAGCTACTATAATCCTCAAGTCTTCTCTGATTCATTGACTACACCTTGTCTTAGAAAGGGTAAATACGTTTATGGGGGTTGGACCAGCATCCAGTATTCTTCTAACACATGCCCGAACTGTATTTCCAGTGGTAAGTATATCATCAAAGAGTAAAACTCTCATATCTTCATTTAGTATCTTGTGGTGAATTGTTCTGTAATGCAGATCCTCACTTGGCCTTTCTCTGATACTTGAGGCTAGGTGGGAACTTTGCACTGAAAACTTTCTCATGAGAATACCTGTTCCATTCTGGATTTTTAGCTTTCCTGAAACTATTCGGACCAACCCCTCACTACAGGGGCTTATTACATTTTCCTTGCTGCTGGGAATGGGGATTATCTGGTGTAATGTTTTCCTCTTTAATTAACCCGGCAACGATATTAGCAAAACCTCTAAAAAAGTCATCTTTTTTAAATTTAAGGATATTTTTGGAGAATGCGTCCTGCTCTTTTCTGCAATTTTTTGGGATATAATAATCGATAAAGTAATGCGGAACATTTCCAAACCCATCTATTTTTAAGGTATCCTTTTTTAATTTCATTCCTAGCCCTCTACCAAAAATATAATTATTTAAATGTTAATACATATCTATATAGATTTCCATTTACAAAATAAAAGCAGAGGGAATGATAGAGATAATTTTCACTGTGATTTGGAAGGTTTTTCTGAAAATTGAATTATGGAGGGTTCATTTCATAGGGGTCATTCCGATGTAATCATAGAAGCGGTGTTTGAAGTCATCGAATTCAAGGACCTCAGAAAACCCATAATAAGGCTTGACGGCTTCAAGAAGGACAACCTCATGGAGCTGTCAGATCGCCTCATAACGATGCACGAGGAGGTCTACGAGTGGGAGGCTAAACCTGTCAGGGAGTCCCTTGAGGGTATAATAGCAAGGCATGAGGCCAACGCGGAACTCACAGGTTACATTTCACCGAGAAACTTTGTTAAATCATTCATAAGTGTCCTTGATGTTGTCCAGCAGAACCCTGAACTCCGAAGCGAGGAGGAGATCCTTGACCTCTTTGAGGAGAAGGAGATGGAGTTTGAGGATTTCGAGGACGAGGACTGGGTTTAGTCAGGGTGTACTCTGATGTCCTCCGAATCACTCAACCCCCGCCTCAGGCACTTCCTCGCCAACAGGCTCGGCTGGAGGAGGCTGAGGGACGTGCAGAAATCCGCCCTTGAAGCCATAGGTAGGGGGGAGGACACCCTCATAGTTGCACCCACAGCCTCTGGTAAGACCGAGGCCGCCATGATACCCGTCTTCAACTCCATACTCACAGAGGGCCTCCCACCGGTCAGCCTGCTCTATGTCTCACCCCTCAAGGCACTCATAAATGACATGCACAGCAGACTGGAGTACTGGGGCAACCACTTCAACCTTGAGGTCATGAAGTGGCACGGGGATGTCCCGCCGGACACCAAGCGGAGGTTCATCAGGAACCCCGCGGACATCCTCCTCATAACACCAGAGTCCCTTGAGGTCATCATGGTGAACAGGAGCCGGGATGAGAGGGAGAGGATCTTCAGGAACCTCCGCTACATCATAGTGGATGAGATCCACTACTTCATAGAGTCAGACAGGGGTGTCCAGCTGAACTCCCTCCTTGCAAGGCTTGAGAGGTACACTGCTGTGAGGCCCCAGAGGATAGGGCTCTCTGCAACGGTTGGAAACCCCGAAGATGTCCTTGAGTGGATGAGCCCCTCGGGGGTTGTTGTAAAGGAGAACTCTGATAGGAGACTCCAGTACAGGATATTCTCTGGTGGAGAGGCGGGGGTCGTTGATGTTTTAAGGAGGTTAACCGGCAGGAAGGTCCTCATCTTCGTCCCATCACGGAGGGAGGCTGAGAAGTACTACAACATCATAAGAAGGTGTCTGGATGTGGACGTCTTCATACACCACTCCTCCCTGAACAGGGAGTCAAGGGAGGAGGCAGAGGAGAAATTCAAATCCATCTCAGCGGCCTTCATGGTGAGCACCAGTACACTGGAGCTTGGTATAGATGTGGGTGACATCGACGTGGTGGTGCACCTGCGGAGCCCAACAACCGTGAACCAGTTCCTCCAGAGGACCGGGCGGAGCGGCAGGAGGAGCGGCAACCAGAGGACCATCATATTCCATGAGGGTGAGGTGCTCCTCGCCCTCTCGGTTGTCTCACTGGCACTTTCAGGTAAACTTGAGATGCTCAGGATACCCGGAAGGCCCCTTGACATATACTTCCACCAGATCCTGAGCTCGGTGTTTGAGATTGAAAAACCGGGGCCCGCAGAGATATACAGGGGCCTTGGGAGGGCCCATGTGTTCTCTGATATAAGTCAAGGGGACTTCAGGCACCTACTTGACTTCATGGGTGAGAGTGACTTTATAAGGAAACATGGAAGCTACCTCTACCATGGCTTCAACTTTGAGAAGGTCTTCGGTAAGATGAACTTCCTTGAGTTCTACTCTGTGTTCTACCCCACCTATGATTTCACTGTTAAGCACGGAACAAAGACCATAGGAACCCTTGACGCATTCTTCGCTGTAAAATACCTTGAGGAGGGCAGGGGATTTGTGCTTGGTGGTGAAAACTGGATTGTGAGGGATATAGACCATGAAAAATTCATAGTTAAGGTTAAGCCCTGCTCAAGGAATGCCAGTATACCTGACTGGAGTGGTGGCGGTGCCCCGGTGAGCTTTGAGGTTGCAAGGCACGCCTACGACATCCTCCTTGGAAACTTCAACCGGGACCTCCTCAGGTGGCTGGATGACGCATCAAGGGAGAGGGTCCTATCTGCGATGGCAAGGGCCTCTGCCGCAGGTTTAACCAGGGATGTTATCCCTGTGAGTGTCGGTTCTGATGTGGAGATCCACACCTTTGGAGGGGAGAGGGTTAACGGCCTCATCTCAGATATATTCAGGATGGAGCATGATGCATACAGCATCACAGATGACGCCTTCGCGGCGCGCTTCAGGGCAAAGGTCGACTATGATGATGTGGCTTCCACTCTGAAGGAGATCCCATCCATCATCTCTGAGGAGGACTTCCCCCTCAGGCTCCATGACAGGCTTGACAGGATGTTTAAGAACAAGTTCATAGAGCACCTCCCTGAGGATGTGGCGGCCCATATTAAGTACAGCATCCTCTACAGGCCGGATGAGCTCATGGGCTGCTTGAGGCCAGCAGACCTGTTGAGGTGGAGGGTTTCAGGATTCAGGTTTTTCATGGTTCTGAGAAATAGACATTCATGTTCTTTTTCTGGAATTCATGAGCTTCATGAATTCTGGATATGTGAGCTCAGCCTGTTTAAGAATTGATTTCAGGGTTCCGGGGGCGATTTCATCATGAAGAGGTATGATCACAATGAGTTTCTTCCCATTTTCATCTATCTTTTTGAGTTTCACATGACTACCCTTTCCTCCAGAATACGTAAATCCCTCTTTCTGGAGGATCTTACAGAGCTTCACTCCTGACAGTTTTCCTTTTTTGCCAGCCATCTATCTTAACGCTCACATGTTCCTCTTTTTCAGGTACAGTGTAACTGCTTATAAGGTCCTGATACATTTCAAGAACATCCTCGTCGCTAAGGAAGAGTTCAAGCGCCTCCCGAATGTTCTCAAGAGCAATTTCTTTGCTGCTGCCCTGACTGGCTATGTTGAAGGGCTCACATATCGCCACGAACAGGTTTCCCTCTTTTTCAATCTTTACTGGAAGCTCAAGTTTAACTGAGGTCATCAGATCTCACCTGCAGTTCACAGATAACTATTTCTGCATTATTTGATATGACTTGATGGCTTAATATACATTTATGTTGCAGCTGCAACAGTTGCCATGACAACATTTATATGGTGCCATCCAGATAACTTCAGTATCAGAACACTGGGGATGAAGTGATGATCGACAGCGACATACCCTTCAGGGGGCTCCTATCCATAATACTCAGAAGCCACCGCGTATTTGTGGCAAGGGAGTTATCCAGCCTGAAACTCACAGACGCCCAGGTGGCCTGCCTCTTCAGGATCCACAGGCAACCGGGTGCTACACAGGATGAACTCTCCTGGTTCTTCCAGGTGGACAAGGGCACCATAGCCAGGATCACAAGGCGCCTGGAGGAGCGGGGACTCATCATGAGAAAACAGGACCCCCGAAACAGGAGGAGGTACATGCTGAGCCTCACAGCTCAGGGGGAGGAACTGATACCCCTCATAAGGGAGGTTGAGGACAGGTGGACTGACCTCCTATTTGAGAACCTCACAGATGAGGAGAGGGATACCCTAATGGAATTGTGCAGGAGACTCGCAGAGGATGCAATGAAGATAAGGGGCGTGGAAGATGACAGAGGGCGTTAAGATAATGAGGGGGGACCCGAGGAGGGCCCTCCTGAAACTCTCAGGGCCGATGATAATCGCGATGCTCCTCACATCCATCTACAACCTTGTGGACGCGGTATGGGTGGCTGGCCTCGGTGGAGAGGCACTGGCAGCCATAGGGTTCGTGACACCCCTCTACATGGTACTCGTGGGGCTATCCAATGGCCTCGGAGCCGGGGCGGCATCATCGGTCTCAAGGTACCTTGGTGCAGGTGACACCGAGGGCGTCAACAACAGCGCAACCCACACGGTCATAATAACAGCAGCTGCTTCAGTTGTGATCACAGTTGTCCTTGAACTCCTCCTCGGCGACATACTCCTCTCCCTGGGGGCAGGGGAGGCCCTCAAACCAGCGTTCCAGTACGGTAGCGTGGTATTCGCTGGTACCATATTCACACTCTTCACAGGGGCCGCCTACGGGATACTCAGATCTGAGGGTGATGCGAAGAGGCCAATGTATGCCATGGGCCTCTCAGCGGTCCTCAACATGGTCCTCGACCCCCTCCTCATATACACTGCAGGTTGGGGTATAGCAGGTGCGGCCTGGGCCACGGTGATATCCCAGTTTGCGGTTTCAGTAGTTGTACTCTACTGGTTCCTGGGTGGGGGGACCTACACCTCCATCGGGATGAAGCACTTCAGACCCGACCGTGGGGTTGCCCTCTCAATACTCTCTGTGACATTACCTGCCAGTGCAGAGTTCTTTGTCATGTCCCTGGTAACCGCGGTACTCAACGGGATACTCACAGCCGTCGGGGGTACCAGTGCAGTTGCGGTGTACTCGGCGGGGTGGAGGATAGTCATGCTGGCCATCGTGCCGGTGATATCGGTTGCAACGGCCCTTGTGAGTGTCTCAGGGGTTGCCTATGGTTCAAGGAACTTCAGAAACCTTGAGGTGGTCCACGGTTACTCCATAAGGCTGGGGCTTGTGATAGCCGCTGCCACGGCACTCCTCACATTCGTACTTGCCCCCTGGATCTCATGGGTATTCTCGTACTCCCAGGCCTCTGCGGACCTGGCACCAAGGATAACCCTGTTCCTGAGGGTTATCTGCCTCTTCTACCTCTTCCTACCACCGGGTATAATGTCAGGTTCCATCTTCCAGGGGGCCGGGAGGGGGCTCACATCCCTCGCACTCTCGGCTATAAGGCAGGTTCTCCTGGTGGCGGTATTCGCCTACCTCCTCGGTGTGATCCTGGGATTCGGTGAGGTTGGTGTCTGGTGGGGTGTGGTTGCAGGTGACATCGGGGGGAGCCTCATAGCCTACCTCTGGGCAAGGCTATTCATAGGGAGGCTCAGGAGGTACGGGGACTGACTTTTTATAAAAATACTTTTTATAATAAAACTAATTACCAGCTAACCAGTATCCCTCCAAAGTCTGTAAAAAATGATAACCTATTGCGTTTACATAAATCTATTCTTAAAGATAAAAAAGAAACTTAATAGTATATTCACGTTCTACGCGCATGTATCAACCCGATACTATGATTACCTCTTAACTTAATAGTAAACCCTTCTGATCTGAGTTTATCCACAATTTCTCGTGGATCTCTATTTTTTGGCTGTGGATGATATTCGATTATAATTTCACGAAATCCTGAAAGATCTAAATTATCCATAATTTCATATTCGCAACCTTCACAGTCCACTTTAAGACCCTTTGGCTTTGAATTAATTTTTGATACTATTTCATCAATTGTTATTGTGTCCACTGAAACCATTTTGTTTTTTTCAGTATAAAGAGAGCTATAATGGCTTTTTTCTACTCCATCATATCCCATCTTGAGGACTCCTTTTTTACATGAGACAGCCTTGTTAATGTAATTTATTTTTGAGGCTAATTGAGGGTTCATTTTTATGTTTTCTCTTCCAATTTCGAATATCTGTGGAAGAGGTTCGAAGGCATAAACCACATAACCTTCTTTGGCAAGATAGAGACTGCTATCACCAACCGAGGCACCTAGATCAATCACAACATCCCCTCTGTCAAGCTCATGAAATTTATAATCCTCGAGAACAAATATTTCGATTAATATAAAAAGGGGCATAGTATTTTTTATTTTTATGCCATCGACTTCTATAATGTTGTCAAATCTTTGAGTGATTATAGATCTTAATCTAGTTTGCTGAGAACAGTTTAAATCATTAGAACAGGCACTTATAAGTGTTTGTACAAAGTTATTGTCGATATCCTCTTTTGAAACATTTATTTTGCCTATATACCTTAAATCCAATTCGAATTCCTCAAAGAATCCTAGGAGAAATATAAGAGTTCTAAAAGGGTTATTTGCGGACCTAAAAACCTTTATGAGACCCATAAATCCATAATAAATTAACCATATTGGACTTTTCCTACTCATTAAACGGCTTAAAAAAATCCTCTGCATTATTGCACCATCCTTAATCTTATTGCTACTATGGCCACCACTTTAAATTAATTATCTACTATCTAATCGTTGCCTTTAATTTATAAATATAAGCAGTTTGTAATTATCTAAAATTCATGAAAAGTCAAGTAACTAGTTAAGTTATTATAGGAGAATAATTTGTGTTTTCAATTAAGCGCTCTTAAATCAATAGCTTGATTTTTGGATGTGAACAAAATTTTTTCACAACATTAAGGGGTGTTGCTACTCTTAATCAATAAAAAAATAATAAATTTTAAGTCCTAAAATTCTATTTTTTCATTAAATAAACTCTCCTATTTTTCTTCCTGATGTAGACCGCCAGGAGGCCCCCCACGAATGCTGCAAGTATCAGTGAAATGACCATGAGTATACCTGATATGAGCTGGAGGTAGTCGGCTGGTGCGTATGTGGGTTCAGATGCCAGTCCCATGGGCTCTGCTGCACCTGTCATGTCCCCTCCGGTGTCAGGGAATATCTGTGATATTGCCATGAGTGCCATCATGCCACCAGTGGTTGTTACCATGAGCCCCACCGCACCGATGGTGAGGTAGATGAGTACCAGGAACCCCGAGTTCACCAGGGATTCACTGTAGGTTTCAGCCCCCAGACCCGCAACGAAGGATTCCACAAAGAGGAAGACAAAGGCTACAATGAATACAAAGAATATGGGGTCCACGGATCCGCCCATGAGGGCACCGCCGAGGATTACAGCGGTGAGTGTCCCGGCAACTGCACCCACAAGTATCCCGAGTACGGAGCTTAAAACATTCAGCTTACTGTTCAGCCACTTCAATAGTGGTTCACCATTTCTATTAACATTGAGTCTCAAATTTACCACCATAAACACTTAATAATTACATTCATGTTTTTAATTCATAAAAACCTTTCCGCTTCAGGGAAAACTACTAATAATAAATCAACATATCTGGATTTACTGATATGTAAGCGGTGATATCATGGAAAGTGAAGAGATGGGAATATTCGAAAGGTACCTCACGGTCTGGGTGATACTATGCATAATCACAGGGGTGGGACTGGGACACTTCATACCAGCCTTCCCGGCCCTCCTCAACAGGTTACAGTACGCCCAGGTATCCCTTCCTGTGGCGGTGCTCATATGGCTAATGATATACCCCATGATGCTCAGGATAGACTTCTCAAGCATAATACGGGCCACCAGGGAACTCAGGGGGCTCACTGTTACCTGCGGGACCAACTGGCTCATAAAGCCATTCACCATGTACATCGTGGCATCATTCTTCCTCCTCGGAGTTTTCTCAAATCTGATACCACCTGAACTCGGCAGGGAATACCTTGCAGGGGCGGTGCTCCTGGGGGCAGCCCCATGCACGGCAATGGTATTCGTCTGGAGCAGCCTCACACGGGGTGACCCTGCCTACACACTGGTGCAGGTGGCGGTGAACGACATAATACTCCTCTTCGCCTACGCCCCAATAGTGGCCTTCCTCCTGGGGATAGGTAACATCCAGGTACCCTACGACACCCTCATACTCTCAGTGGTCCTCTTCGTGGTGGTACCGCTACTTGCAGGCTACCTCACAAGGAGGAGGCTCATCACCTCAAGGGGGCCGGAGTACTTCCAGAGGTTCCTGGGGAAATTCGAGAAGATAACAATCATAGGACTCCTCCTCACCCTCATCATAATATTCTCATTCCAGGGGGGAGTCATAATCGAGAACCCCCTCCACATCGGCCTGATTGCGGTGCCCCTCATACTGCAGACCTTCCTGATCTTCACGGTTGCCTACCTCTGGGCCCGCATCTGGAGTCTGAGGCATGCGGTGGCTGCACCGGCGGCCCTCATAGGTGCAAGCAACTTCTTTGAACTTGCAGTTGCGGTGGCAATATCACTCTTCGGCCTCCAGTCAGGGGCGGCCCTCGCCACCGTGGTTGGGGTCCTGGTGGAGGTCCCGGTTATGCTCACACTTGTGAGGATAGCCAACGCAACACGGGACAGGTTCCCGGCCTGAAAAAACATTTATTTTTTGGGAAACCATATTTCTAGTGGATGATATCAGTAATATGTGTCTACAATGATAGAGAAACCCTCAGGAGGTTCCTCCTCAGGGACCTCCGTGAAGGGGACGATTATGAACTCATACTCCTTGATAACACCACCCATAGATTCAGTTCCGCTGCAGGGGCCCTCAACCATGGTGCGGAGATGGCCACAGGCGACACCCTCATATTCGCCCACCAGGATGTGCACGTAAAACCCGAAGCCATCAGACGGATGGCCTCATATACATCTTCGCTGGAGGATGCAGGTGTGGTGGGTGCTGCTGGAGTGGCCGGTCCCTTCAGGTTGTTCTCCAGCATGAAACAGGGTGACCCACCGGCGGATGTTGGTAGGAGAATCGAGGCTCCGGTGAGGGTTCAGACCGTTGACGAGTGCCTCTTCGCCCTACCATCAGGGGTCTGGAGTAGGTATCCCTTTGATGAGGAGACCTGCAGCCACTGGCACCTCTATGCGGTTGAACGGTGCCTCGCCCTTAAGAAGAAGGGTTACAGTATCTACGCGGTCCCTGTGGAGGCCTACCACAGGTCACCGGGTTACTCAATGTCCCCTGAATACTACACCACAATGGGGGCCATAATGAAAAAACACAGGGTCCCGGTGGTTTGGACCTCCCTGGGGTTTTCCACACCATACCTGCCTCTGGGACTCCAGAGGAGGCTGAAGGAGTTCCTCATGAGGTTATAGGTGGTTTTTTTCTTCTGGATCACTTCAGATCCTCTCGGGTCTGAGTCCCTTCCTTTTGAGGTAACTGTTCCACCTCAGGGCAATGCTGCGGTAGTAGCTGTCCCCTGTTGCCTTCCAGACCCTGTTTGCAAGCTGTACGTGGAGTCTGTGGTAGCCCTCGCTGGCTAGCCAGGTGGGCCTGTAGTACCTGCCGCTCACGGCATAATATGTCCATCGCCCACTGTCGAACCTCCAGTTCATCCTCCTGAAGGTTGAAATGCCAGTTCTGAATAGGTTAAGTGCTCTTGAGTTTCCTGTGTACCTGCAGGCGTTGTTGATTCCCAATGTGCAGATTAGGTGGGCGTTGAGGATGTAGTGTTCCCTCAGGAAGTTGTAGTGGAGGTAGAAGTTACCGTATTTCGTGGTTTTCACAAGGTTTGTTGGGGCATAAAAACTGTTTATGAGGGAATTTGAGATGTCAAGGTACTCCCTCTTACCTGTGAGGTTGTATGCCCTGGCGTAGTGGCCTGCAAGGTTTCCCTGGGCGAAGCTGTCAAGCCAGCCGGTACCTGAGCCATGATAGTCAAAGTACATGGGGAATACCGCGTAGCGCATACCCCTGTATGTCCTGAAGCTTACCGTGAGTTTCTGCTCATCCAGCACTTCAAGGAAGTCTGTGGTGTTCCTGCAGCCACCTGCAAGGTTGGATGTGGTTACAGGGTAAATGTGCCATCCCCTCTTCCTGTAGTAGACGAAGGGCAGGTTGCTTTTGAACTCGGGTACAGGCATGTTCCTGAACTGGCAGGCCCTGCTGCTGAATACAATCACTATCGTATCTGATGGTGAAAGTTTCCGGGAGTAGTAGGCATTATTGGCCTGTATTGTCTTGATCTCGATGATCTTATCATCGCTCCTCAGGGCCCTCTTACTCTTGATGCCTGAGAAGACTTTAACGGCGTAACCTGCATCTACGTATGCCTGGTAGTACCTCCTATCACCTGTTGAGGTGTAGCGTGTATAGAGGTGGTTCCTTATCCTCGTGTTATTTTTAACAGCCCCCTTGAGGAGTTCCTGGTAATTGTCCAGGTAGTATGAGCGGTTCAGGTGGTCAGGTGTCCCGTTGCAGCCTGTGGTGTTATCCACCGCATGGGACGGGCTGCATGCAAGGATGAAAATTAGGCCAGGAATCAGGATAAAAAGTTTTTTCATGAAATCCCCCCATTATTATTTTGGATGGCACTCCATATAAAAGAAGGAGGCTTCCAAAAAACTTTTTATAATGGAAATGGCCATATTATAGAAAAATTATTCACACTTGTAATAATGGTGTTGTCATGTTGATATCAGTAGTAATACCTGCCCTCAATGAGGAGGGGGTTGTCGGCAGAACAGTTAAGTCCGTCCCTGTGGATGAACTTGAAATCAGGGGATACGATGTGGAGGTGCTTGTGGTTGATAACGCTTCCACCGATAACACGGCACTTGAAGCTGCATCTGCAGGTGCAAGGGTTGTAAGGGAGGAGAAGAGGGGCTACGGCAACGCATATCTTCGGGGCTTCAGGGAGGCCAGGGGAGACATACTGGTTATGGGGGACGCCGACCTCACATACCCATTTGAGATGATACCTGACTTCATCGCTGAGATAGAGAAGGGCTATGACTTTGTCATCGGGGACCGTATGAATGGTATGATGGAGGATGGCGCCATGCCAGCCCTTCACAGGTACATAGGGAACCCGGCACTCTCAAGGATGCTCAACATACTCTTCAGGAACAATGTGAGGGACACCCACTGTGGGATGAGGGCCTTCACCAGGGAGGCCCTTGAGAGGCTCAACCTTAAGGCACCTGGGATGGAATTTGCAATCGAAATGGTCATCGAAGCATCTGAGAAGGGCCTGAGGATCAGCCAGATACCCATACCCTACAGGCAGAGGGGTGGGGAGGCCAAACTCCACTCCTTCAAGGACGGCTGGAGACACATAGAGTACATGCTTAAGAGGAAGTTCCTCAGACGCTCAATTCAATAGGTGTTAAGTTGAAAAGGATCTCAGTTGTTGTACCGATGAGGAATGAGGCAGACATCCTTGAGAGGTGTCTTTCTGCAATGGAGGAACTGGATTATCCAGGGGAACTATTTGAAGTTGTCATAGTGAACGACGGGTCAACCGATAATACAGCAGAACTTGTTAAGAATAGGAACTGGTCCTTCAATTACCAGTACATTGAAACAGATGGTGTTGGTGTGTCAAAGGCCCGTGATATAGGTTTCAGAAGAGCTAAGGGTGACTTTATAGCATTCACAGATGCTGATTGTGTTGTTGAGAGGGACTGGCTTCTAAGGTTATCTGAACCCTTTGATGTGGATGTGGCTGCAGTTGGAGGCCCCAATTTAACGCCAGAAGATGATGTTCCATTCGCCAGATGCGTGGGTCTCGCATTATCGTTCCTGAGCAGACCCGGTGCGAGGTACGCCTATGAGGGCGACACTGTAAGGGAGATTCACCATAACCCCACCTGTAATGTGATGTACCGTAAAGAGGTTCTTGAGGAGGTCAACGGATTTAACCATGACCTCATAACAACAGACGATGAAGAACTTGACTACAGGATAAGGAAAAGGGGTTACAGGATAATTTACACGCCCCATGCAAGGGTTAAGCATTACAGGAGGCCCAACTGGAAGAAGTTCATTAAAATGGCATACAACTATGGGCTTGGTAGGATGCAGTCAACCAGGTTACATCCGGAAATGGGAAGATGGTTCCATTTCGCCCCTGTAATTTTGATAGTCACTATAATTGGCTTACTGGTGCTTTCAGTATTCAGCAACATTTTTCTAACTTTTCTTGTAATTCTGGCTATTGCTTATCTACTGGGCACACTTCTTGTTTCAATCCTTTATACAAGAAGTTCTGAGTGCAGTTCACTGAAATTTTTCAGTTTAATCAATCTATGGATATTTCTCTATGGCGTTGGAATGATAAGAGGTGTTTTTAGTTGAAGGTTTACCTTTTAAATCCCCCATACTTCCCACATTTTGGTCGTGGAATGCGGTGGCAGGATACGGGTCGTGGTGGCACATTATATTATCCCATCTGGTTATCATATGCTGCTGCAGTTATAATGGAGGATCATGAAATCAAACTGGTTGACGCCCCAGCATGGGGCTGGGATAGGAACGATGTCCTTCAGGATATTGAGAAATTCGAACCCGACCTCCTTGTAATTGATAGCAGTTTTCCGAGTTTAAATAATGATATTGAAGTCGCTGAATTCATAAAGAATCACTATGAATGCAAAAATGTGCTGGTAGGTCCACCAGGGTCACAGTTTGCAGATAGAATACTTGCAAGCGATGGTATAGACATCGTAACAAGATATGAATACGACTTCACCCTAAGGGAGCTTGCAGGGGCTCTTGAAGAATCTGATGACATTAGCCATGTGAAGGGAATATCATATGTAGTCGACGGCAGAGTTCAGCACAACCCTGAAAGGGATATGAGTTCCTCTGAGGATCTGGACAGCATTCCATTCGTATCAAAGGTATATAAGGAGTTTCTTAATATCAGGGATTATTTCCTTGGCAGTTCTCTTTATCCGGAGGTGCAGATATTCACAGGTAGAGGGTGCCCATTTCACTGCACATTCTGTTCATGGCCCCAGACATTGATGGGCCGCAAATATAGGGTTAGAAGCATAGAAAATGTCCTTGATGAACTTGAATGGATTGAAAAGAACCTTCCAGAGGTCAAGGAGGTCTTCTTTGAAGATGATACATTTACAGTTGATAAGAAAAGAGTGAGAGATTTCTGCGCCCAGTACCGCGAGAGGGATCTAAAAATAACTTGGGCATGCAATGCCAGGGTCGGACTTGATTATGAGACCATGAGGGAAATGAAGAGGGCAAACTGCAGGCTATTGATAACAGGTTTTGAATCAGGAAATGATGAGATCCTCAGGAACATAAAAAAGGGCATCACAGTTGATGAGATAAGACAGTTTGCCATTGATGCAAGGCGTGCAGGGCTCCTTGTTCATGGGGACTTTATCATAGGCCTTCCTGGTGAGACACATGAGACAATTGAAAACACAAAGAGGCTCATAAAGGAGATTAAACCTGAAATTCTTCAGGTTTCTGTTGCATCTCCATTTCCAGGAACTGAATTTTATGAATGGTGTGTTGAAAATGGGTATCTTGTTACAGATGATCCAAATGAGTACCTTGATGATCAGGGGCACCAGAAATCCATTATAAAATATAATGACTTAAGTGAAGATGAGATAACTGAGGAAGTTAATTCAATCCTGAAGGGTTATTACCTTTCACCATCTTACATTAATCTTGCTTTAAGGCAGATATTTAGAAAGAACGGTCTTGATGAGTTAAGAAGATTAACTTACTCTGCAAAAATGTTCTTAAGATATTTAGGAGGCAATTAATGCACATTTTAATGGTATCCCCTTACTTTTATCCAGAAGGTGGTGGTGCCGAATTTTACATGTACAAAATTGCTGAAGGTCTTTCAAAAGATCACGAAGTGACAGTTTTATGTACAAGTAACGAAGAAACGCATCCTTTGAACCATGATAAAATTGAAGTGAATACATTAAGTCATCACTTCAAAATTTCAACAACACCCGTAGCTTTAACTGGAATCAGAGAAATGGTGAATTATATGAGGAGAAACAATTTTGATTTATGCAATATTAACTATTACCTACCTCTATTTCCAGACATGGCTACGATGGCTTGTAGGATATGTAAAATTCCATCAGTGCTCACATGGCATAATGATGTCCATACAGATGGCTTTTTGAAGTTATTTTCCACAGTTTACAACCATACACTTAATAAAATTACCTTAAGAATGGTTGACAAAATAATAACGCCTTCGCCTTATTGCTACAATGAATCACCACTTTTAAGAAAATTTCAACATAAAATGGAGTGGGTACCACCGGGTGTAGATTTGGAAAAATATAACAGGGTTCCGTTAATATCGATAAGAGAGAAATATGGGATACCTGAAAATAGAGACATAATACTTTTTGTCGGAGTTATGAATAAATCTACGGCACACAAGGGTGTTAACACACTCCTAAGGGCCTTTAAAGAAATTTATAAAGATACGGACTCTTATCTGGTCATGGTTGGTAAAGGAGATATGATTCCATATTATCTGGAAAAATGTAAAAAACTTGGAATTATTGATAGAGTAATATTCACGGGATTCGTTGAGGAGGAGATCCTTATTAACCTTTACAGGGAAGCTGAAATTTTAGTACTTCCCTCAACAACAATTCAAGAAGGTTTTGGAATGGTACTCATAGAGGCGAATGCCTGTGGTACACCGGTAATAGGTTCGGCCGTGGGCGGTATAAAATATGTAATCAGGGATGGTGAAACAGGTCTTCTAGTTTCGCCAGGAGATCCCGAAGTGATTGGCGATGTAATGAAGAAACTTTTGGACGATAAAGAACTTACTGACATGATGGGTGCCACTGGCAGAAAGATGGTTCTTAATAATTATTCTTGGGAAAAGTCTGTTAGGATGACCGAAAAGGTTTTTGAAGATACATTAAAGCAATTCCAGTGAGGACGAGCCCAAATGAAGATATGTCTTATTTCAAGTTTATATCCCCCCCAGATATTAGGTGGGGCAGAAATTGTGGTTGAAAAATTAGCCAAGGAACTTGTGAAAGGGGGCAATGAAGTTTTTGTTATAACCACAAATAATAAAAAAGAACCTTTATATGAGACTCTCAATGGCGTAAAAGTATACCGCCTACCTTTAAATATTTATTCAATAACAGAATTTCATAGGCACCATATGTTCAAAAGGCTTTTGTGGCAGTTGATAGACTTAATAAATATTAAGGCGTATAAAGAGGTCAAAAAAATACTTAAAAAGGAAGAACCTCACATTTTACATTTACATAACTACAGGGGTCTGTCCCCACTGGTTTTCAGGGCTTTAAGGAACCTAAAAATTCCACTCATATTCACAGCACACGATTATTCCCCTATATGTATAAGAAGCAACCTTCTTAATGGAAATGGGGAAATATGTTACAGAAAAAATCCTGCTTGTAAGCTTTATAATGCAATACAAAGTACAATCATGGGAGACAAAGTAGATGTTGTTACGGCACCCTCAAAATTTGTTCTTGATAAACTTGAAGCAGAGGGTTTATTCAGGAATGCAAAGAAAATAGTGATACCAAACCCCATAGAATATACTCCTAAACGGTACAAGAAAACCTATGATACAATAGACATACTATTTGTAGGGTCACTTTCAAAACACAAAGGACCCGATATCCTTATAAAAAGTTTCAAAAAGGTTGATGGCGATAATTTAAGACTCCATATAGTGGGTAGTGGTCCAATGGAGGGTGAACTCAGAAAACTTGCTGAAGATGACAATAGGATAAAATTTCATGGGTTTCTTAGAGGCGAGGAACTTCAGAGTCTCTATAGGATGGCAAATGTGTCCGTTTTACCTTCAATATGGTATGAGGCTTTTGGAATGGTTATTATTGAAAGCTTTACAAATTCAGTACCCGTTGTAGCAAGTAATATTGGAGGAATACCTGAGATTATAGTTGATAATTATAATGGCTTTTTGTTTAAACCTAAAAATGTTGATGAACTTTCAGGAATACTGGAAAATTTAATAAATCCCTCTATTCTGAGGAATCTTGAGAAAGGCGCATACCAATCCTCTAAATTATTTGATGTTGAACTTACAACAAAAGAAATTCGATGTATTTACAATGAAGTTGTTCAAACATTTTATGATGAAAAATCAATATGAGATCTGCAGGATTGCTGTCGTATATTAGTATGTAAATTTAAAGTTTAGAAGCAAAAGGAATTGTGTATAGAAAGGTAAGGGGTATTGGTGTATGAAACTGTACTTATCTAATATGAATTTAGTAAGTATTTTAAGAAATGATAAGGATATATTTATTTTAGCTCTATTGAGTTTAGTTTGCTTATTTGTTATTTTGAGTTTTCCAAAATCATTATTTAAATCATCTTTTATAATAACATTTACATTTTTTTTATTAGGTTATTCTTTTATAAGTTTACTTTATCCTGAGCAAAATGATTTTGATATTATAAAAAGAATTTTATTATCAGTCCCTATAAGTTTTTCCATATTACCGTTGATAGGTTATGTTTTAGATAAGACAACAGGAATTCTGTTTGTCCCTCTATTAGTTTCACTATTTTCTTTTGTTATGTTATGTTTTTCATTAGCGATTTTTTTAAGGAGACTCACTAAAAAACCTTTCTCACCCACTTTAATTGTTCCAGCTGGGAAACGTGATTATCTTTTTTTAGGCATTTCTGTTTTTTTAATCCTTATATTCCTTTTGGTTCTTGTTAACGTAGGGAGGATTGAGGGAAGCCTATGGAATCATGGATACATTTATATAGAAAATTTAATCATAAAGACGGGTCACATACCCATTAAGGTTTCTCAGTCTTTTGCAGATAATAGTATCCTTGATGTTGTAAATCATTATTTAGTTTCGGATTATATGAGAACCTTAATCTCATCTGAACTCTTTATTTTAGGTATACAAAATACTAATTATCCATTCACGACACTGGTAACATTTTCATGCATCCTTTTTGTTTTATACAACTTAAATGAAGATATTTTTATTTCTCTATTTTTTTCGTCTCTGTATTTATTAAACCCTTTTGTTTTAACAAGTAATTTTTATTTAAATGGCTCCGTCTTAAGTACAGGAATGCTAATTCTTTACCTATTTTTCTTAATTAGAATTTTTAAAAGGGAGGGATCAAAAAATTTTCTGATTTTGTTAGTATTAACACCTTTATTGTTAAGATTTTACCATACCATGGCATTTTACACTATAGCAATTACTTTGACTTTCTTGTTACTTTATTTATTAAAAATGCTATACCTAGTATTTTATAAAATATACAATGAAAATTCTCTTAAATTTGCTTTGAAGGGTGGAATTACCTATCTAATGTTTTTTGTTTTTTTGAATGTATTTTTAACATTACAAGCCAGTACTTTAGCGACGGTTATTAAAAATACGGCTCTTATTCAAAAAGATGTTGCTTTTATAAGACTTTTTAATTATTTCATGGGCTTTTTTGGTTATTCCTCGGCGAGGGATAAACTAAGTCCTTATCTTTATTACAACCCTTCTTATTTTTACTTAAACATTATAGTTTTGATTCCATTAGTTCTTTTAACATTTATATTTGCTAATAAACTAAGAGGGGATAAGGGTGGTAAAATAATTAATGATACAGAAAAGACTTATTTAATCTCATTTTTGGTTTTTATCTTGATTTTATCAATACTTTTATCACTTTATGATCTGCCTAATAGATCATTTATTATTTTTGGGGTATCGTTCCTTTTAATAACATCGTCAATCTTCTTAAGGTACTTAAAAGAAGCGACAAACAACAAAATAGCAGTAAATGTCGCAATCTTGTTGGCAATTTTGAATATATTAACAGTCCCTATTGTTTTAAGTACTCCTTCTCAAACTTACTTCTTTAGTGAAGATTCTGATGTTTCAGTTGCAAATTGGTCTTCTTTTAATGTTGACCAACCTGTTTTATGTGATATGAAAACTCTTTCATTGATTTTTAAGTATAATAATACAAACACGATCATTTTACGCGATGCTCAAATGAATAGCCGGGAACCAACTAAATATTTAGTTTCTCTGTATAAATCGCCTTCTGAATTCCTAAAATTGGCAAAAAAGGACTTTAATGCAAGATATTTCATTATAAATGATGACATTAGATACAAAGTGTTTGTTGGTAATAACTACTTTTTAAAACCCGTTGGTTATAGAGTGTTAAGAGGATTTTTAGATACTGCTAACGTAGTTTATGATAATGGTAATGCAAAAGTTATTAGGGTGAACTCATGAAAAAGATGAAAATTTTAGCATTAGGACTGACACCTTGTGCAGATAACAGAGGTGTCAGTGCAATTACCTTTGGAGTAATCAAGGTATTGAGAAAGGCGTTTAGAGATTGCGAAATAAGAATATGGCATACATTTCCAGAGTCATATCATAGGAAAAAGATGACAGTAGAAATACACCGAGATTTCTTTATAAATAGAGATTCTAATGTTTATGTATATTTCATCAGGCTTTTTGTTATAACAGTGTTTTCATTATTTTACCTTTTAACAAGGAAATTGGGTTTTAGATGTAATCTTTTCAGTCATCATAAAATCTTTAAATGGTATCAAAACGCTGATTTGGTAGTATCTTGTAATTTTGGGGATGTTTTTTCTGACTTGTATGGTATTGTACCATTTTTGTCTCTTTTTTCGCAAAACTTAATTTCTATCATGTTAGGAAATCGAATAGTGATGTTTCCGCAGTCTATTGGTCCTTTTAACAATTTATTAACAAGAAAACTTGCTAAGTTTATATTAAAGAATTCTGAAATAATTTTTTTGAGAGAAAAAAACAGTTATAAATATCTAGAAGAACTTGATATCGATTCTTCAAAAGTTTTTTTCATTCCAGATCTTGCTTTTCTTTTAAACAAAGCTGATGATGAGTTAATTAATAATCTATTGATAAAAGAGGGGGTTTCTGAAACATATATTTTAAATAAAAAATTTGTAGGTATATCGGTAAACCCAGCGTTGCATAAATATTCAAAAACAAAAAAGGATGAATATTTTAACATAATACGATGTTTTATCGATTATATTACTGGAGAGAAAGAATTTTGTGTTCTATTTGTTCCTAATGTTACATTTGATAAAGGTTATGACACAAGGTCTCTGGCGGATGATATTAAAAAGAAATGTAAAAATAAGGATCAAATTTTCTCTATAAATGGTGACTACACTGCTCAGGAACTTAAGGGTATCATAAACAGATGTGATTTTTTTGTAGGTTCTTTAACTCATACACTAATTGCATCTACCTCGCTCTGCATACCTTCATTGGCTATATCTTACAGTCATAAAACTAAAGGGATAATGGATAGAGTGGGAATGGGGGATTATGTTTTAGATATTAGAAATGTGGATGTTGAGCAGATTATTGTAAAGTTTAATGAACTTTGTGATAAAAAAGGTTATTTAAAACTGCAGCTAAAGGAGAAGATCGCGGCTGAAAAGGAAAAAATTTGGGAGCTTATAAATTTAGTTAATACATTATTTTATGAGAATTTTTAACATTTTTGAATAAAACTCTAAAAGATGCAATAAATGTTTATTCTCACTCATAGCATGACCGATGTTCCAAGTGATGAAATCTTTGAGGAAAAGTACAAAGTCTCCATTTTGCACTTTCTCATTATAAGATGGTATTTTGTATATTCTTAATTTTTTTGAGTAAAAGTAGAAATTTATTTTTATTATTGGAGTTTTGCCCTGCGTTTCCTTTAATTTTTTAGGAGAAACCGTCTTTTTACATATTTTTTCAGGATTCATTGATGAAATGATTTTCATTAAATTTTTTTTTCTCATTATAACAAGTGATAAACCGTCATTTTTTCTAGTTTCCATCCAGTAATCACCAAAGGAAGCATCAGAAAATTTACAGAAATGGTCAATACAAAGTTTACATCTAACGGAGCAGAAGAATAGCCCAAAACCTGAATCCCAGTACTCAGGTTGAGGAATTTTTAAATCCTTTTTTGCTTTAATACTTAAAAATCCTGGCCATCCTTTACCACGATAATTTATTTTCTTAATTTCTTCCTTTTTCAATTTTATATGTTTAAGTAAAAATTCGGTAGCTTTAAAATTAGGTGTATTGTTACATAAAATCCCGAGGTGATAGACTATACGCTCCCTCAGCTTCCTGTTCAGGAGTTCAGCCTTCCTGATACCATGAATGTGGCATGGGAGGCCCACAACAGCATACATACCGGGGACATCGATTATCTCCCTGAGGGCGACGTTAGCGGGTACGGGGCAGTACTTGGACCCCCTCGACTCAATTATCTCATCAGGGGTCCTTGCAATGAATGGTTCAGGTTCAAGGGGCCTCTCAGGGTTCATGCGGGTTACAAGGGCACCATCTATGAGGCCCTCCTCCAGGAGGTAGAGGAGTACCTGCGTCACCATACCCCCCGAGGATGAGTCATACCTCAATTTCTCATCGGTGGAGTGTGCCACGTAGCAGGCCTCATAATTCCCCAAGAGGATATCATCTGGTTCTCTCCCAAAAACTTCCATGTTGAGCTTCCTGAAATCCACACCTAGTCCAGGGCAGACCCTCAGGCAGACTCCACACTCATTGCACTCACCAGTTAAAACTGGCTCATAAACCCCTTTCTTCTCATTGACACGCATCTCAAGGGCCTGCGTTGGGCATAATGCGGTGCATGTACCGCAACCTGTACACAGATCTCCAACTTCACTAGCATTCCTCATTACTCTCTCCCCAGAACATTCATTATAATCATCCGGTCCTCCTCCCTGAAACCCCCAATAACCGCAAGGACAGTGAAGTATACGCATGATGCAAGAGCAACCGTTATCATGAGACTCATATCCCTCACGGGATAAATTGCAAGGGCCATAACTATGGATGCAACGGCGGGCGTCGTGAAGGTGCTGCTCACATTCACCCCCCGATAGTGGCGCCAGATATAGAAGAGGAAGAGGAGGTAAAGGAAAAACTCGGAGATAACAGTCGCAGCACTTGCACCGATATAACTGTAGGCAGGTATGAGTGCAACGTTGAGTATTATATTCAGAACGGCGCTAAGGCCCACACTCAGCATTCTGTAACCCTGCCTGTTGATGGAGGTCAGGAGGGTCCCCGTGACTGTGCTCACAAGCCTGATGGGTATGAATAGGGCCAGTATCTGGAAAGCCAGGGTGGCTCCAAGGTACCCCCCACCATAGAATAACTCTATGAATCTATCAGCAAGTACCAGGCACCCGACGGCTATCGGGAAACCAAGTATCGAGAGGTACCTGCAGGATACCATTGTGAAGGTCTCAAGGGAATCGGTATCAGAGGTGAAGTACCTTGACATCACAGGGTAGATGGCAGCAGCCACCATCCCGGAGACGATCATGCTGAGACTCAGCAGCGGGTTGTAGGCCGCATTGTAGATACCGACGGCCACATCATCCTTCATGATACCAAGAAGCACCGTGTCTATCTTGAAGAAGAACATTGCAAATAGTGAGTTAAGGCCGAATGGAAGCCCCATAACAATGAGTTTCCTCTGAAGAGAAGGATTGAAACTTAATGATGGCCTCAGGAACCTCCTTGAGGTTATGGCAACTGAAATAACAACATCCAGCACCCCGGCAGCAGCATATACACAGGCAACAGCAATGACACCATAGCCCAGAATGAGCACGGCAAGGCCAAGGGCCACCGTGAATACCCTTTCAATGATCTGGAGTATGGCAGCATACTCCATCTGCTCCCAGGCCTGGAAAAGGGAGACATATGTGTTTGAAACTGTGAGGAGGACACTGTAGACTCCAAAGAGATACAGGAGTACCATAACATCGGTTTTAAGGTTTAAAATCAAGGAAACAGCCACTATAACCATGAATGTTATGGCGGCGAGGGGAACCTTCATCATGACGGCGTTGTTGACGTACTCCTCTGAGATATCCTTATTCCTTGCTATTTCCCTTACAAGTAACTGGTTAACCCCGAGGTCTGTTAGTGTAGCCAGGAGCGTGGTAAGGGAAAATGCGAAGCTGTACTTTCCGAATTCAGCCTCCCCGAGGAATCTTGCAAGGTAAATAAGGAGTACAAAGGACATCAGTGCAGTTAAAACCTGTGCAAGTCCTGTAACACCGATATTCTTCACTATCCTCTGGATCTGGTTCATAAAATCACTTTCACAGTTACCATGGTTCTGAATGATATGTGTAACTTATTCAAATCCCTTTTCATATTCTCTCTGTAAACCCACAGTATAAAACCATCTCATACGAAAAATTTAAATAATATTAATTAATACTTTATTGTATGAAAATCATAAACATTGTCTCCTGCCTTGAGGATGGCAACGTTATTGAATGCGGCGGAAACGCCCTCGAGGCCTACCAGGAAATACTTGAGGCCATTAAGGCGGGTGAAATCGCCCCCGGGGCCACACTGGTATACCTGGTAACACCCATGCCCCTCAAGGCGGGGCTCCTCCAGATACTCAGGGCCCACAAACCAGGGTCCAGTGATAAACTCACCATAACCGAGATAATGAATGAGATAGCATCAACCAGGGGCGACACCTGGGTCTTCATGGACCACTTCGAGGACCTCACAGAGAAGGCCGCAATGAAGTACCTCTGGCTCCATGAGAACGGCAACGTCAACTACATGGCCGCCCTCAACGGTACCATGAGGGGTGAGGTGAGGCCCTTCTACTCAACCTTCCAGAGGCTAAACCCCCATGAGTGCCTGGACGACGACGCCATTGACGTCACCTGGGCATTCATGGTACTCATATCCATACTCATGGCACTGGGATACTTCAAGGTGGGCCTGGAATACGGGATCCTCATAACAGGGGCGCTCTGGTTTGCCCTCATATCATTCAGGACAATGAACTACATCCTGAGGTGATAACCTTTGAGGTTCAGGACCCACATAACAGCTGCAGTGGCACTCTTCCTCATGGTAAACCTCATCCACCCTGTAAATTCCCTCATCAACGGGGCCCTCCTCGCCGGTGCTGCATCAGTGCTCCCTGACATCCTCGACTTCCTCGCCGGGAGGCACAGGGGCATCGGACACACACTTCTAATTCTACCACCCCTTCTGCTCCTATCACTGGGGAGTCCAGGGATCGGGGTGCCCCTCCTTGTCGGGGTATCATCCCACCTGGCCCTGGACCTCTTCACGGTCCGCGGATGCCCCCTGCTATACCCCCTCAATGACACACCCTACCACTGCCTCCGCAGGAACAGAAGGATAAAGACAGGGACAGCCGGCGAGTGGGCCATCCTCTCATTCCTCCTGATCCTTGCCCTGGCACTATCCCTTGTATCTGTGGGTGCCCTGGATGGATTCTATGAAACTGATGATGGAAACTCTACCGTGAATGACAGCGGGATCAGTGTGAGTGTACACGTGGAGGCTGACAGGGACGTTAACGTTACAATGGTCAATCAGAACGGTTCTGAGAGCATCCATGTTGATTTCATGGACGATTAATATTACTATTTTTCATTTATACCAAAAGTTAGTAATAACTAATTTTAAATTAACACATCAATAATACTTATTCTGCAGTTAAAACATGGAGGTGATAAGATAATGGATTCAAGGGTAATAGTGATTGCAGTGTTACTCGTATTCATGTTCCAGGGTACAGCCGATGCAGCAGACAACAGCACCGTGGATGTCCTCGTCATACACTCCATCGAGGGGACCAGGGTTGTGAATGAGGCGGCCCACAGGGTCCTCCAGGAGTACCCTGATAGGAACATCACCATCAGGGTCAGGAGCTCACCCCAGATAGTCAACTCCACACCCGAGGAGGTGGAGGCACTCATAAACTCCTCGGACGTTATAATCTGCAACTACCTGGGGACAGAGGACTACACAAGGATGCTAAGGGTCATAACAGCAAAACCCGAAATCCTCAACGGAAAATTCTTCGCAGTCTTCGATGGCGCAAGCGGACTTGAACTCGTTAAGATGAGCCGGATAAACGATGAACTGGTCTTCAACGGCGTCCCGGACACTGTGGTGAGCACAGTGAGCAGGGCCCTCAGGGTGCTCCAGCCCCTCCCACTCCTGGAGGCCTACGTTAACCAGTACCCCCAGATAGCCCTCTGGGCCCAGGGGGAGGGATACTACTGCTACAGGAACGTCCCCAGCTACAGGAACCAGATACTCTGGGCAGCTGATGTATGGGCTAGGGGAAGGAACATCACCCTCAACGTCACCTACGACCCGCCAAGGGCGGTTCCAAGGGAACTCCTGTACCGTGACGGGAAGCTCTATGAGAACCTCACAGACTACCTCAGGGACTATCCACTGGACCCTGCAAAGCCCACCATAGGGTTCATCGAATCCGAGAGCAACATGCTCGGAGGGGGAACAGCCCATATAGACAGCCTCATAGAGAAGCTCAGAAACCGGTACAACATAATATCAGCGGTTGCAAGGTACGGTGAAAACACCTACTCTGCCATGGTGAGGTTCTTCACAACAGCACCAGACCTGGCATCATTTGAGGCCAACACCACGCTTTACACTCCAAGGATCCAGGCGCTGGTCTCATTCAGCACCTACCTCCTCGGGGGCTCAGCCTCAGAGAAGGTGAAGGCACTCCTTAGGTTCCTCAACGTGCCGGTCCTCCGGGGTGTTATAGTGAACACAAGGACGGTGGATGACTGGTTACTCTCCAGTGACGGCGTCACACCCTGGAGCCAGGATGACATCATGGGACAGGCAGGGTTCCCCGAGACCCAGGGACTCATAGAGCCCATAATCATAGCCGCGGCAGAGTTTCAGAGCGACAGAGTAACAGGTGCCTACACCTACTCCTACTCACCCATACCCGAGAGGGTGGAGAAACTGGCAGCGAGACTCACAAACTGGGTAAACCTCAGTTTAACGCCGGCAGGGGATAAGAGGATAGCCATCATATACTACAACTACCCGCCAGGCAAATCAGAGATCGGGGCAAGCTACCTCAACGTACCCGAGAGCATCCATGAGATACTCCTCAACCTGAATAAGGAGGGATACAGGGTCGGGAACATCACAGGAGCAGCTGAACTCGTAACCCTCATGGTTGAGAGGGGGATAAACATTGCAAACTGGGCACCCGGTGAACTCGAGAGACTCGCAAACACCACAGGCGTCATACTATGGGATGCAGAGGAATACCTCAGATGGTTCCAGGGCCTCAACCCCATAGCAAGAAGATACGTCACAGAGGGCCCCACAGCATACATGGAGGAACTCCTGAAAATGGGCCTCCAGAGGAATGTTAAGGCGGAGACCCTCATGAAGGCCCTGAACTCATGGTACGCTGAGATGAAGGACAACATAAAGTCATCAGACAAAGCCTCAGAGGGGCTGCAATTACTTGAAGTCATGTACACGGCACTCAGTGGAATTATAGGCGGCAACTCAAGCCTGTGGAGCACATTCCAGGCTGCAAGGAACTCCTTCATGCTCCTAGGAATACCCGGTCTCTGTGGCTGGGGAGAACCCCCGGGGAATGTGATGACCGTAACAAGGAACGGCAGGAAATACATTGTTATACCGGGTATACTGGAGGGGAACGTCTTCATAGGACCCCAGCCCCAGAGGGGATGGGAGGCCAACCCTGAGATGCTCTACAACGTGGGTGTACTCCCACCACACCACCAGTACCTGGCCTACTATGCATGGATAAACACGGTATTCAATGCCAGCGCAATGATACACATGGGTACCATGGGAAGCTACGAGTGGCTCCCGGGAAAGGAGGTCATGCTCGCAGGCTTCGACTTCCCGGACATAGTGGTGGATGAGACACCATCAATCTACATCTACCGCGTGGATAATGCAGCGGATGGACTGGCAGCCAAGAGGCGTGGACTCGCAGTCATCATCGACCACCTGACACCGGCAATGAAATCAACAGGACTCTACGGCGAACTCCTCACACTCAAGGAGTTAATATCAAACTACAAGAAGGCTGATGAACAGCTCAAAAACCAGTACCTGGCCGAGATACGGAACACATCCCTTAAACTGAACCTCGAAGATGAACTCGGCATCAGCATCCAGAATTCAACTCCAGATGAACTCATAACCACCATATCAGGGTACCTAATGAGGATCGAGTCCACACTGATACCGGTGGGACTCCACACCTTCGGGAGGGAGTGGAGCAGCGATGCAATAGCATACATGGTATCCTCAATGATCTCAACAGGAGACAGCTCCATATACAGGCTCCTGGCAGCAGAATACGGCTGGATCTACGAGGAACTCACACTGGACCAGCGTGCAGTTATCGAAAACAGGACGCTTACCATGGTAAGGGCACTTGTAGACGGCTCAGGACCAGAGAACCTCACAGATTCACCTGACATACTCAGCAAACTCCAGGCAGCAACAGAGTACATAGCATTAATCAGGAGGAGCACAGCGGGGGAGATGTCATCCCTCCTGAACGCACTCAGGGGCGGCTACGTTGAACCAGGACCCGGAAGGGAGCCCCTCATGAACCCATCAGGCCTCCCCACAGGAAGGAACTTCTACACAATAGACCCCAGCACCGTCCCAACACAGGCAGCCTACAGTGTGGGGGCTGAGATAGTGAGGAAGGTCCTCGCCACCTACACCGAGCCCCCGGAGAAACTTGCAGTGGTAATCTGGGGCGTGGACACAGCCAGGGACGACGGTGCCATGGTATCCTTTGTCCTGAACCTCCTGGGTGTGAAGCCAGTATGGAGCAGCTCAGGTACAGTTACAGGGGTGAAACTCATACCACTCAGTGAACTTGGAAGGCCACGTATAGACGCGGTGGTCACGGTAAGCGGACTCTTCAGGGACGTCTACGGCCAGGTCGCTGTTACAATGGACAGGGCATTCAGGCTGGCCCTCGCAGCATCATACACCACCATACTTGAAGGATACCCACAGGTTTCAGAGGCCCTTGAGGCGGCCGTTAAACCCCTCAGGACACTTAAACTCTTCACAGCAGGAAGTGACCCCCTTGAGATGAACAGAGTGGCAGTGCACTGGCTTGAACTGGTCCAGAAGTACCTTGGGGCCGGTATGAACGCCTCAGATGCGGGGAATCTGGCCATTTACAGGATATTCGCACCACCCCTGGGATCCTACGGCACAGGAGTCAAGGAGGCGGGTGAGATGTCCTGGACCTACAACAGCACAGATGAACTCGCAGACCTCTTTATGAGCCGCATGGGGACATCCTACTCAGAGACCGGCTGGGGTGTTAAGAACGTTGACCTCCTGGCAGACCTCCTCAGGGGCGTATCAGCGGTCTACCAGGGAAGGAGCACCTACCTTGTGGGTGTCACAGAGAACGATGACATGGCAGACTACCTGGGCGGCCTTTCACTGGCGATAAGGAAACTCACAGGCAGCACACCTGCAGTTAACATAATAACAGTGGCCACAGGCACACCTGAGATCCTCTCACTCCAGCAGACAATTGCCATTGACATGAGGACACGCTACCTCAACCCAGAATATGTGAGGGGTCTCATGTCTGAGGGTTACGCCGGTGCCAACAGACTCTCATCGGCTGTGAGGTCCCTCTGGCTCTGGCAGGTCACATCACCCTCAGGTGTGCCTTCATGGGCATGGGATGAACTTGCAGACACCTACATAAGGGACGTTAATGGCCTCGGTGTCAGGGAGTGGCTCTCAGGTAAGAACTCCTATGCACTGATATCCATCACAGGGACCATGCTCCAGGCAGCACATGAGGGGCACTGGAAGGCTGATGATGCAACACTAAGGCTCCTTGCATCCACATGGGCACAGGCGATGGCAGAGAATGGTGTTGCCTGCTGTGACTGCAGCTGCGGCAATATCGCAATGATGGAGTGGGCCATGCAGTACCTCAACCCTGACCTCCTTGCAAGGGTTAAGGAGAAACTGTATGTGGCCACAGGGAGCTCAGCATTCGCCCCAGCAGGAGGATCCACACCTGATATACCATCAACTCCAAACCAGGGAGATTCTGGTGGAGGTTCAACCTCAGCCGGGCGAAATCCATCACCAGGAAGGGGCGCCGGGATCTCCAATGATGCTGGAACTTCAGTTTCCGAGGTTAAGAGCGCCCAGGAGTCACCTGCTGCCGGGGCAGGGAAGGCCTATGAGGTGAGCAGGGCTTCTTCTTCTCAGGGTTCCAGTACCGGAATGCCGATCTACGCCATAATCGGTGTTATTGCACTGGTCGCCCTAGCTGGCGTGGGTTACTTCATGGGAGGTGGAAGAAACAGAATATAACCATTCATTTTTTTATTTTTTTTTAAGATTGTGGTGGCGAAATTATATGGTCACTGGATTTTTTTATCCCTAATACTCATTGGTTCTCTTTATTCTCCTGAACTATGATCTCATCGTGTTTAATGATCACCGGGCGAGATTTGGACAATATGACCAATTTTTACATTATCAATCACTATTTTAAATCATTTTAAATAAATTGAAGATTATACGGTCTATTTTCATTTACCCGCGAAAATTTTATATATTTTAAAGTGCATAAAATGAGTAGAGGGGGTTTGTCGCTAGTTCTGTGATCGACTTCCTTTTGCGGGGGGTTTGTCGCTAGTTCTGTGATCGACTTCCTTTTCAAGCACATTGGGGGAGATCTTAGGTGATTTCAAAGTCGTTTCCGTCAATTAAGGTATTTTTGCTGGTGTTATTCGTTGTTTTAGTTTCCATTTCATCTTCATCTGCCGCTGAATGGACTGTAGGTCCAGGCGGAGGCTACAACTTCACATCGATTCAGGCTGCAATTGATAATGGGTCCACCGTCAGTGGAGATACAATAACCGTCCACGACGATGGCGGGAACCCCTACACATACCATGAGAGCGTCACTGTAAACAAGACCAACCTCACCATAAGGAGTGCGGGTCTTGTAACCGTTAACGGATCACTTAATCCCTCAAGCCCGGTCTTCAGGGTTCAATCCACGGGTTCAGGAGCCACCATCCAGGGATTCAGACTCGTCGGCGCAACAGCCGCTGCGGGTGTATCCGTGGATGGGGCAGGGAATGTTACCCTCAGGGACCTTAACATAACCGGCCCCAGCCTTGGTGTTGTTATTAATGGCGTTTCCTCCAATGTGACTCTTTCCGGTGTCACTGTGAACAGGACATACAATCAGGGATTGCTGCTCTATTCTTCTTCCCGTGTTTCCGGTCTGGTTGTGCGTGATTCTGTCTTTGACTCCACCGGTGCCAGTGCTATTGAGAAATATTACGCTTCCACACTGGATGGTTTGAGGCTTGAGAATGTTACTGTGGTCAATGCGACCGGTCATGGGGTTTTCCTGCAGGCTTACAATTATTATGGTTATTTTGTGCGTAATGTGGTTGTGAATAATACCACTATCAGGGACTGCTCACAGGATGGTTTAAGGGTGGTTATGGAGCCTAATAGTGAGAATGTTACGGTGGGTAACAGTACTTTTAGTGGTAACAGGCAGCATGGTGCGTATTTTGAGAGTAGGGGTCTCCTTTTATTGGATGATAATGTGTTTTCTGGTAATGGTTTTGGTGGGGGTGTTGATGGTTATTATGGTTTGAGGGTTGTTGGTGATAATGTTGCTGGGTTTGTCCTTTCTGGGGGTAACCGTTTTGTGGGTAATCGTAATGGTGTTTACCTGAGGCGTGTTGGTGGTGAGTCTGCTCCTGTGATTCTGAGCGGTTCTCAGTTGACTGATAATGCGGGTTATCCTGTGGTTTTTGAGGGCGTGTCTTTTGTGACTGTTCGTGATGCGGTCTTTGATGATGCGGCTGCCCGGGTTGCTACAGGGTTTGGTATTCAGCGTGGTGTGCTTATTCGCGGGGCATCATCTAATGTGACTGTTTCCGGTGTCACTGTGAACAGGACTTCCCAGCAGGGTCTGATGGTTGATGCTGGTGCCAGTGTTTCTGGTCTGGTTGTGCGTGATTCTGTTTTTGACTCCACCGGTGCCAGTGGTATTGAGAAGGATTACAGTTCAAGTGTGGATGTTTTGAGGCTTGAGAATGTTACTGTGGTCAATGCGACTGGTCATGGGGTCTTATTGCATGCTCGGAGTTATTATGGTTATTTTGTGCGTAATGTGGTTGTGAATAATACCACTATCAGGGACTGCTCACAGGATGGTTTAAGGATAACCATGGAGACAAACAGTGAAAATGCCACAATAGTTAATGTCACTTCAACCAACAATCGGGGAAGCGGATTATACGCAGAGCTCAGAGGAAACAACACCCTTGAAAACAGCACATTCAGTAACAATACTAACTGGGGAATATGGTTAACAGGCCAGAATAATCCCAAATTAACCTTCCAGAGAAACAATGCCTACAATAACTCTGCTGGCGGTATCTACCTGCGAAACATCAATAATATTACCATCAATGGTTCTGAGAGTGTTATAAAGGATAATGGTGGTAATTGTTTGGAGCTTCAGAATGCTGATGGTGTGACTGTTGAGGGTCTGGTGTTTGGTAATGGTGTGAGGCAGTTTAATTATGGTGTTGTGGCTGTTGACTGTGATGATCTCGTCCTGAGGGGTCTTAGTATCGGTAACTCTACCTTGCAGGGTGTGCGTGTTGGTGGCACGGCGTCTAATGTGACTCTTGTGGGTGTTAATGTTACTGGTAGTGGTCAGCAGGGTCTCTATCTGGTTGAGGGTTCCACTTTGAGGAATGTGACTGTGGATGATTCCTGGTTTGTGAATTGTAGTGATGGTATCCGGAGGGTTAGCTGGAGCTGGGGTGGTTTCCTTGATGGTATGACCATCCGCAACTCCCATGTGGTTAACAGTAGGGGTTATGGTGTCTTCTTGGAGGGTTATAACACCCTGAGGAATGTGGTGCTTGATAACCTGACTGTTACTGGTTCCACTGGTAATGGTGTCTATGTGACAATGTCCGCTGCTGATAGCGGTAACCTGACTGTGAAAAACACGACGATATCCGATAGTAATGGTGTTGGGCTCTACCTGGTGGATGTCCGTGGAATTGTAACCCTACGGGATAACACTGTATCCAGCAGTACGGACTGGGGTTTATGGTTACGTGGGGTTGATAGCCCTGAATTAACAATCCAGAACAACACTATATGGGATAATGGTAATGGTGTGTATCTAAGGGGTGTGAATGATTTCATGGTGAACCCTGAGGCTCTCCTTATCCGTGATAATGGTGGTAATTGTTTGGAGCTTCAGAATGCTGATGGTGTGACTGTTGAGGGTCTGGTGTTTGGTAATGGTGTGAGGCAGTTTAATTATGGGGTTGTGGCTGTTGACTGTGATGATCTCGTCCTGAGGGGTCTTAGTATCGGTAACTCTACCTTGCAGGGTGTGCGTGTTGGTGGCACGGCGTCTAATGTGACTCTTGTGGGTGTTAATGTTACTGGTAGTGGTCAGCAGGGTCTCTATCTGGTTGAGGGTTCCACTTTGAGGAATGTGACTGTGGATGATTCCTGGTTTGTGAATTGTAGTGATGGTATCCGGAGGGTTAGCTGGAGCTGGGGTGGTTTCCTTGATGGTATGACCATCCGCAACTCCCATGTGGTTAACAGTAGGGGTTATGGTGTCTTCTTGGAGGGTTATAACACCCTGAGGAATGTGGTGCTTGATAACCTGACTGTTACTGGTTCCACTGGTAATGGTGTCTATGTGACAATGTCCGCTGCTGATAGCGGTAACCTGACTGTGAAAAACACGACGATATCCGATAGTAATGGTGTTGGGCTCTACCTGGTGGATGTCCGTGGAATTGTAACCCTACGGGATAATACTGTGACCGGTAGTAAGGACTGGGGTTTATGGTTACGTGGGGTTGATAGCCCTGAATTAACAATCCAGAACAACACACTAACCTCCAACAGCAGAGGCATGTACCTCCAGGGCGTAACCGGCTCTGAATTCATCGACAACACCATCACCAGCACCACGGGTCCTGACCTCCAGGCTGACCCAGACACATCAAACACCTTCACACGCCTCAGGGTGGGCCTACTCTACCCCACACTACTGAGCTTCAGGTACACCGCCGGGATCATCCTGAGGGGAGTTGAATCACCACCAGCAGACCCTGCAGGATGGGTTAACATCACAAAATATGTGGACATATCATCAGCAGGAGCAACAATCCTTGATTACCTCAGGTTCCACTACACACCAGGTGACGTTGCAGGTAAAAATGAGACAGGCCTCCGGGTCTTCCGCCACTCAGGAACCTGGAACCAGCTTCCAGAGACAGGGGTGAACACCACCGAGAGGTACGTCTACGCAGACAACATCAACACCTTCAGCACCTTCGCGCCCCTCACAGAGAAGTACCCCACCACCACAACCCTCCAGGGGGCGCAGGCAGTGGCCGGGGAGATAGCCGAACTCGTTGCGACACTCACATCACAGGGAGGACCAGTTGAGGGAAGGGAGATCAGATTCTACCTTGAGGGCGTACTCCTGGGATCAGCCCTCACAGATAACACAGGAAAAGCCAGGTTCACCATCACTACGGGGGCACCTGGCACATACGCCACCAGGGCAGAATTCCCGGGTGATGACACCCACCTCCCATCAGAGGACACATCCACACTCCACGTACTTAAACCAGCCACCTTCAGCCTTGATAACCTGACCGTTACACCCGCCACCGGTGTGGCACCCCTCAGGGTAAACGTCACGGTGAATGTCACAAATACCGGGGAGGTTGCAGGTGTATGCAGGGTTAACCTCACCGTCGATGGGGTGGTGGTGGCCTTCAGGGATATCACACTTAACCCTGCATCATCACCTGAGGTTAGCTTCCTCATGGACCTCACAGACCCCGGCGTGTACATGGTGGGTGTTGATGGTCTTGCACCCCTGGCTGTTACTGTCCTCAAACCGGCGACCTTTGTACTGGATAACCTCGAGGTTGATCCTGTGACGGGTCTTGAGTCCCTGAATGTTAACGTCGCCGTGGATGTCACAAATACCGGGGATGTTGCAGGTGACTACACCGCCAGCCTCATGGTCAATGGTGCAGTGGTCTCTCAAAGGACACTGACAGTCAATGCCGGTGAGACCGTCAGGGTTACCTTCACCAGGGTCCTCTCAAGGGGAACCTACAATGTCACGGTTGATGGTCTTACTCCGGTGGCTGTAACCGTCCTCAAACCGGCAACCTTCCAGCTAAGTAACCTGAGGGTTTCACCGGTATCAGGACCCGCACCACTCGGTATCACCGTGACGGTCAGGGTCACGAATACAGGGGACCTGGCAGGTTCATACACAGCTGATCTCATGATAAACGGCGTGAAGGTCGACTCAAGGACAGTTAACCTCAATGGCGGAGAATCAACCACATTAACATATACCAGGACACTCAGCGCAGGCACCTACAGGGTCACAGTTGACACCCTCCCACCCATCACCGTAACGGTAACGTCCAGCGGCATAACCGCTGACCAGGTTATCTCAGCCACAAGATACATCACATGGTACTACGGCAAATACAGGAGGCTGCCAGTTACCGTTAGAATAGCAGGCAGGAACTACTCCCCACCGGAGGTCCTTGACATCCTTGTGAGGACAGCCATCAACCTTGGTGCCGGCAGTAAGAGGCCTGTAACACCCAGAGCCGTGGGCTACCCCACCGCACCCAGGGGTATCTACATGCCAGGTAAACTCTACATGAGCGCATACCTGAGGTACGCTGTAAACATAAGGGACTTCATAACCAGGAATAGAAGGGCCCCCAACTATGCTGTGACATCCCGTGGAAGGGTCCCCTACTCACGACTCGTCTACCTGTACAGCAGGATAATCGGATTCTACGGTTCAAACGGAAGATTACCACACTACGTGGTAATCTAAAAAACATTTTTTTTAATCGGGATAAATAATTAAAGGCGTTCTGGATTTAAAATTTTGCTGTGCTGTCAGTCAGTGACAAGTTCCTCGTCCTCACCCCTCCAGGGTGGGGATACGATGCACAGGAATGAGAGGTCCCCCTCACCACTGTTCTCAATGTACTGGACACAGCCAGGGGGAATATAGACTGCGTCGCCCCCACTTACTTCCTTCACCTCATCCCCTATGTGCATGACCCCTTCACCCCTGAGGATGTAGTAGACCTCCACGGACTCCCCCAGGCGGTGGGGAAGTGAGGCCTCACCTTCCCTGAGTATGGCATGGGCGAGGCTGAAGTTCATCCCCACAGGGTCATTCCTGGGGTGGATGATCTCAGAGAGCAGGGTACCATCCAGGACCCTCCTATATTCGCGGTCATCAGGGTTTTTAACAATCAGATGAACCATCCCCAGTCAAATTACATGTAGAAGTCCTTCTTAACCCTCCTGGCCTCCTCTGGCTTTCCCTGGGGGTAGTATATGTAGTCTGCGCTTAGCACGATACGGCCGGCCTCAGGTTTCAGGGTGAAGTTACCGCCGAAGAAGGTCTCAACACCGTTTATCCTGAAGTCACCCCTGAAGTCTGTCCCGTTGTTCATGAACTTACCGCCGCCATCCCATGCGGCGCAGGTCATATTGTAGTGGCCGCTTAGGGGTGTTCTGAACATGGCAGACTTCAGGTCGCCCCTCAGGAGTGATATCAGGGTATCCCAGGTGACGTCGATGTGGTCTATGTGGCCCACCCCACTAAGACCGCTCTCATTGTAGCATATCCTTGTACCGTTAGCCTCATGGGTGTCAAGGTTCTCTGCACCTGGGAGCACTATCTGGAACCTGAAGTCCCTCCCCCTACCATTTATTGAGTAGTAGCCCCCAAGGGAGCCCTCACCCGGCTTATTAGCCGGGATTGATGTGTATGAGGTGTAAGTGTAGGGTATCTGTGCGAATATGGCCTCATCGAAGACCTCAACCGCGAGTACCGTGACGATTATGAGTCCAGCTATAACACCTGCAACTATCAGAATCCTCCTATCCATGGGAAACCTCCATCAGTATTCAACAATCTCCATCCTCCTCACGGGTCTACCATCACCCCAGCTGCCCATACCAAGGAGTCTGCCGGTATCGGCATCTGCGAGGGTTTTATTTTCACGTGCAAGTTCCATCATCATATCCAGGACCTTCCAGTAGCCACTGTAGTCCAGGTTGTCCACCAGCACCCCGAATTCATCTGAAACCGCAAGGGGTGACAGGTGATCAGCCACCAGGTTGCGGTCTGAGCGCACAAGGAGGAACAGCTTTCTGTCCCCGGGTATCTGGGGCGTGGACCTCATTATCCTGTAGGAGTCCAAAGTCCCTGTTATATTATCCCTGTCGCCGGCCATAACCACAAGGAGGGTGTCCTGGGGTATACCCCTGAGGTTCTCGAATTTCCTGCCCCCCTCCGAGTCCCCTGTCTGCAAAGCCAGGATACCATCAGGGTCAGGTATATCCTGGCGGGATGCTAGGTTGAGGGCTATTATACCCCCGGCCGAGTGCCCTGCAAGGAAGAGTTCACCGTTCCAGTCTCCCCTGACCCTCCTGAGGGCCTCCCCAACTGCAGATGCGGCGTTATCGGTGAAGGCATCTGGTGTTGTATCGAGAAGGTTCTGGTAGCGGGGGTAGATTACGATGTTCCCCTCCCTCACAAGGTGCCTTATCCAGGCCATGTAGAAGAGGGGCTCTGTGGCGGCCCAGCCATGGATGAATACCACCACAGGGTAACTCCCGGGTTTTGATGGTTTGAAGATCCAGTATCTCTGGCTTCCCTCACCGTGGCTCTCGGTTATCATTCCGTATCCCGGTTCATCAAGGACAGGGTTGTTGAGGGCTGTACTTGGGGGGACCGTGAGGACCGCAAGGAGGAGGATAACTGCCCATATTTTCATGGATTTCACCAGTTGACCTTATGTTGCTCATTGATTAAATAGCATGAGTTCCTCCACAAGGGTATTGTTCTCTTACCCAGGACAACTTTTCGTGCACTGGACCTCAAGCAGAATCTGACCATACAAATTTTCAGCTGGGTTTATCAGACCTCAGAGGATCCTTTCATCGTTCAGGCAAACCCTTGCACCGCATGATGGGCATACAAGATAGTAAAACCGTTCCCGGTGGCTTCCATGAAGCCCGGATGATACATTTGCCCTGCGGAGAGGGCAGAGGAAACGCTTCATATGTCAACCCCCACCCATATAAGAGTACTATAAAACTTATTAAATATAACTTTTTCACTGAATGTTAATAAATGCTTACCTCACCTGGTAAGCCACCCATAAGTATAACTTTTAATAATCCGCTACGAAGATTTTATTAATAATGGGGGAGATAATATTCCTTGGGTTGAATATGGAGTGGTCTGATTCTGTTCTTTTTGCAAGGAGGCTCTCAGTTTCTGCTTCAGCAACAGTAATGGTGATATCCACCCTCATACTTGGGGGCTGGGCAACCGGTAACCAGCATCTCATGGGCAATATCCTGGGATCCCCACCCACCCAGCCGGTAACAGCAGCCCTCTTCATACCCATCGCAGCTTCCCTCATAGCCCTATCAAGGGGCTTCAGGCTTCCCGCGATACTTACAGGGACCTTCCTCCTGGTCTTCCACATCCTGACACTTTCCGGTTACATTCAGGGTGCCGAATACGGTTATAACTCAAGGATCATAACAGTGGCTCTCTTCCTTATATACGCCGCTGTCCTCTTCCTCTTCTCCACATCAAGGTTCAGCGCTGCCCAGATCATCACCTTCCCTGCTGGTGTGATCTCCTACTGCGTCCTTCTGGGTTACGCGGCGGGCCTAGGTGTCTATGGGGAGTACTTTCTCATGGCACTCTACACTGCGGTGCTTCACATACTCATAGCAATCTCCATACTTTCACTCTACCCTGAAAGGGGGGTTATGGCGCCACTTCACGCATCATTTGTTGGCGGCCACATAGTGAGGCTCATACTGCCAATGATGATAGCCAGCATAACCGTACTGGGCCTTGTAACGCTTAAGATAAGGGATTACGTGTTCCCGGGGTTCGGTGAGGTCTTCCTCATGGACATGACGGCATCCCTCATAATAATCTCTGTCATAATCGTCGCTGTGGAACTTAACCGGATCGATCTGAGGAGGGAGGCCTACAGGAGGGACCTCAGAGGACCCAGCGCTTCTTCAGGGATGTTCTTGCGAACCTGGCAGAGGCAGTTGCAGTGGTCGACGCTGATGGGAACACCATATACCAGAACACGGCAATGAAGAGGCTTGGTGTGGTGGAGTTTCCTGAGTACAGCGGCGAAAGGGGGCCTGTGATAATTGACAGGATGGACATCAACGGGAGGCACTACACTGGCTGGATGGTTCCCAGGTTTCAGGGTGGCGAATATGCAGGGTTTATAGTCTCGCTCACAGACATAACAGACCTGATAGTGGCCAAGAGGTCCCTTGAGGATGCACTCATGGAGAGGGACGCCCTCCTCAGTGAGGTGCACCACCGGGTCAAGAACAACCTCCAGATCATAATAAGCCTCCTGAACATCCAGGCAATGAATGCAGATGAGGATACCCGCCAAGTCCTGATGGACGCCCAGAGCCGGGTGAGGGCGATGGCAATCATCCATGAGACCCTCTATGACAGTGGCGACTTCTCAGGTGTTCTCATGTCCTACTTCATAACCAGGCTGATTGAGAGGCTGATAAGCGCCCATTCGGTCTACGGGGTGGACTTTGAGGTGGATGCCGATGTGAGGCTGAACCTGGAGACCGCAATACCCCTGGGCCTGTTCATCAATGAGGCCCTCACCAACTCCATAAGGCATGCGTTCCCTGATGGTAGGGGCATGATACGTGTAAGTATTGATCCAGGTGATGTGATGCACCTCACTGTTGAGGATGATGGTAGGGGTATGGGTGAGGTCCTGAGGGTACAGTGGGTTTATCCCTCATGAGGGCCCTTGCTGATCAGCTTGAGGGCGAATTTGAGATAATCTCTGATTGCGGCACAACCGTATCTCTGAGGTTCAGGGAACTTAAGTACTGGGACAGATTTTGAAATCAGCGGTGGTTACTACTTTTATGGGTTGATTTCACCCGGGTGCCAGTTAGGGTTTTAAGGTGGGATTGCAGGGTTACTACTTTTCATGGCTGATTCCACCCCATTTTAATAATAAAATTTATATAATTATTAATATATTGTTGTATTATTGAATAAATTTAATAATAAATGGAGGTGAATAACATAAGAACCAATTTTTTGCTGCTGGCTGTCTCTATTTTAATTTTAGCAGCGGCGGGCACAGCCTCGGCACATGAAATAGAGACCACCCCCAACTATGGACAGTACCCTGTCGTTACAGTGGAGTCTCCCTCACATAATGCGAGGGTTGGTGACGCTGTTACAATAAGGGGTAAGGCTCACCTGGCGGATAATCACACCGCCATAGGGAAGGTCGTGGTTACAATCAATAACACCGACTTTGATGTGCTAAACGTGACCAATGGGTGGAGTTATACCTGGAATACGACAGGCTATCCAAATGGGCAGTACAGTATCAGGATAACAGCTCATGGGGTCAATCAGGCAGGTAAAAATGTGACCGGCACCACAACTATACTCCTCAATGTGAATAACACCAGAACCACTGTTACAGAACTTGCAGCCACAACAGGCACTCCAACCCAGGGGACAGTCTGGCTTACAGCACGTCTCAGGGATGGTAATGGAAATCCACTCAGGAGCAGAAACATCAGGTTCTTTGTCAATGGCTCTGAAATGGGTAATTCAACGACTGATGTGAATGGGATAGCTCTGTTTAAATTCACGTCCACATTTACCGGCAACTACATGCAATGGCCCGGTTTGATGGTGACAGTAATCATAACGGGTCATCAGGTAATGCAACAATTACGATAAAATCAGCTCCAGATACTCCCTTCCTGTCATACAGCAGCTACTTTGCAGGCAGTGAACATGAAAAGGGGAGGGGTTTTTATGCAGATAAACTCGGCTACATATACTTCGCAGGTAACACAAAATCGGCCAATACACCACCAAATGATTTTCCTGCTGTCACAGCAAGGTATGGGCCTGGTGGAGGTAATGATGCATATGTTGTTAAGATGCACCCCAATGGTACTGTAATATGGAACATCATAATCGGTGGTAGTGGTACTGATACTGCAAACGCACTCACAGTTGACAGAAACGGAAATGTTTATGTCACTGGCTGGACACAGTCATCAAATTTCCCCACAACACCCAATGCATATATGGAGACATATGGTGGTGTAACAGACGCATTTGCACTCAAAATTAACTCCACGGGTGGTCTTGTTTACTCAACATTCCTTGGGGGAAGAATAGTGGATCGCGGATGGGGTATAGCAGTTGATTCAGACGGCTGTGCCTACATTGCGGGGACAACAAATTCACCTGATTTTCCAGTAACATCAGGGGCATTCCAGACACGTAAGATGGGACCCATATGGGAGACTTCTGATGGTTACAGTGGAGATAACATGCAGAAGTATCAGGATAGTTTCGACGCATTTGTCGTGAAGCTCAATAGTAATGGTTCGGGTCTAATCTACAGCACATACCTTGGGGGTAGCCAGGCGGAACAGGCCCAGGATATAAGGGTGGACAGTGACGGTAATGCCTACATTCTGGGTGAGGAAACGGTTTCAACGGACTTTCCGGTTACACCTGATGCAATGTTAAAGTCGTATCAGGGGGGAACACAGGATTCCTTCCTGGTGAAGCTCAACAGTAATGGTTCGGCTCTAATCTACAGCACATACCTTGGAGGGGACAGTTATGATACTGGAAGAGCGATGGAACTCGATAAATATGGTAATATCTACATAACTGGCTATACAAGTTCAGATAACCTTCCAGTAACCCGGGATGCATTCTCCCCATTCTACATGGGCACAGGCTTCACTGGAAGCACTCCAAACTATGATGGATTTGTAATGAAGATTAACCCTGCGGGAGGTCTTATCTACTCTTCATACATAGGGGGAACAGGACTCGATGCAGCCTGGTTCATTACAGTGGACAGTGATGGGTGCGCATACGTGACAGGTCAGACAAATTCAATGGATTTCCCTGTGACAGAGGACGCATACCAGAAGGCCAATGCTGGCTCAGACGATGTTTTCATAATAAAGATTGATCCATCAGGTAAGAGACTCCTTTACAGTTCTTACCTTGGGGGAAGAAGTGCCATAACTGGACCAGGCGCTCCGGCGACGGTTAAACCTGATGACCATGGATGGGGGGTGGCCCTTGCAAATGGGGGTTTCTATGTCTACGGCGAAACGCAATCTTCAGACTTCCCTGTGACCGCAGATGCACTGCAGAATAAAACGGGTTACAGGGGCAATACAACTGGCACAGCAGGTACTGGTGTATGGGATGTGTTTCTTTCAAAATTCTCTAACCCATCAGCACTGCTGACAACATTAACAGCAGAGAATAGGCAGATACTGATAAGGGCGGAACTTAAGTGCGGGGACTGGAAACTCGCCAGGCGAATGGTTCACCTCGAGGTGAATAATCGTACTGTGGCATCAGCTTTAACAGATTCAAATGGCGTTGCTCTAATCAGATACATCGTGCCAGGGCCGGGCAACTATACATTCCAGGTTCGATTCAATGGCACAGAGGATTATATGTCGTCATCCAGTGTGATTCATAGAAGGTCCCTCAGAGAGTACAGATACACAGTTAAAGTTCCCGCGGGTAAGATACGCTACAGATCCTATTATAGGTACTGGTATCTGAAGGGCGGAGAATGGAAATACAGGGTTAAATGGCAATGGAAAACAAGGACCATATACCGGGTGGAAACAAAGACCATCATGAAATGGGAAAATCACTGATTTAATCCCTTTATTTTTTCATGAGACGCCGGAAAAAGAAAAGTAAATTATGATTTAGAATGGCAGTCCCGCATAGTAGCCCTTTATGGTTGCAGTCTTCCAGTTCTTTATGACTCCAAGGGAGTTCATCTTGCTTGATGCATCGGCGTTTACCCACTTTCCGTTCACGTATAACTGGGCCCAGACATGGCCGTAGGTGTTACCTGAGAGGAATGTGCACTTGGCATGGACATACCTTGCCTGTATACCCGCAGCCCTTGAGAGGGCCACAAGGAGGTGTGTTATGTCCACACAGTTACCTGTCCTGGTTTTCAGCGTGCCGGTGGCACCGTACCTTGTATTGTAGTAGAAGCTGTAGTCTATATGGTCACGCACCCAGTTGAATATGGCTGTTGCCTTCTGCAGTGTCGATGAAAGACCCTTTGTTATGCTCGCTGCAAGTGACCTTATCTCCGGGTTGTAAACGGGACAGTTGGCTGATGATGCAAGGTACTTTCCCCTGAAAATTGAACTGTCGATGGTCACATGGTCTGGCAGCCTTCCGTTTGCACCCTCAAATGCAACGACCTTCGATAGCAGATAAACCAGTGTATTGAAGCTCAGACTCCCGGCACTGGATGATATGCTTGAGGGAGCCCTGCCATTTGCTGACATGTAGTTCCAGACGTCCGATGCAATTCTAAGGTAGCCGTCCCTCTGAATTGTCCCTGCTGCCACCAGGGTTGTGTTTGATCCCTCACTGAATGACCTGATTTCCAGGTCGGCGCCTGTGAGAAACCCTGCCAGCAGATAGAGGAACTCAGAGTTTTTGACCTGAACTCCATTTATATTCACGTAACCGGGGAGCCTGTAGTTTGACTCCACAAAACTCTTGAACCTGCTGGCGGCATCCCTTAACATCTCTGCGGTTACTGAATTGGCGGCGGAGGGCATTGTGTTTGTGGATAGTGCTACACCCATAAATTCCCTGTCTATCAGGCCGTACCTGAAGAGGGCGTACCCATCTGCACCTCCACTCAGAACCGCGTTTATATCGGCCCTGAGTTCATCTGCAGGTACTGGTGTTACATCATCATCTGACCTGTAGGTCTGAATTCCGGTCCAGACCTGGGCATTGAGGCTCTTGCTCTTGATGTAGGCCGTTACATTCTTTATCCATGATGTTCCTGTATTGTAGTTACCCCTGTAGGCCATGGGAACCAGTACATCCAGGTACTCTGCAAGTTTTGTGTAGTCCTGTCCATAGTAGTAGGCGTTTGAGGCCTTCTCTGGCATCACAGTCGCTGATAGGAGAAGGTTGGGGTTCACTGATTTTACGGCTTCACTTATCCTCTTAACTATTCCGGTTATTGTCTCTGTGGAGTTGGGGACCTGGTAGGCGTTTCCTGGATATCGGATGTAGTCCAGGTGCACCCCGCCAACGCCAGGTACACTGATGTATGAGAGGGCGCGCTTTGTCAGGTTATCTATGAAGTTCTCTGCGTAGGTCCGGTTGTAGCTGTACACTGTTTCGGTGGTCTTAACGGTTTTTGTAACTGTACGGTACTTTATGGTGTACCGTGTCTCCTTAACGTACCTGTAGTATGTCTTTTTAACGTAGCGGTACTTCCAGGTGTATCTTAGTTTACCGCCGTCCCTGTACCATACCCTGTACCTCTCTTTCACATACCTGGTGTAGGCCTTCTTCACTGTCACGGTGTAGTAGTACTTGTATGGCTCCTTTACCGTGACCTTCTGTGTCTTTGTAACATTGTAGGCGTATCTTCCGGTTGGGTCAACCCATTTTCCGCTGGCATCCTTGAGGCAGATCACCCAGGCGCTCACCCTTATCCCCTGCTCTGATGCATTGCCGAGGAACGAGGTGAGGTTCCTGCTGAACCTGGCGTCATTGAAGGCCAGCTGCTCAAGGAAGACATCCTTTATACCCATCTTTTTGAGTTCTGTGAGGTTCACCTTCCCCATATCGTAGGCTTTAACCCAGATGGCCCCATGGGGTGTGCCTGTTTCCTCTGTCTGGGCGGATGTCTGGTTATCTGTATCATCTGATGTCTGGCTGTCACCCTCTGTTAATGTCTGGTTATCACTGGTTTCTGTCCCATTAAGTGTTTCGTTATCTGATATCTCAACGGCACCTGCCACATTTGAGCCCAGAAATGATAGCACCATAACTAGGGCTATTAGTAGATTCAGTTTTCCCGAAATTTTACCGCCTCCATGGGGGTTTTGGAAACCCCACATACACTCTTAAAAAATGTATTATATATAAATATTGTGGTTTAAAATCATGAAAAAAACAATATTAGAGTCTTTCAAATCAAAATAAACGCTATGATGTCTTTTTTTCAGTGCCATGCATGGGTGTGGCCTGACCACTACATGATTAAATGAAGGACAAATATAGAGGTCCAGATTCAGCTTTAGAACTCTAAAGAGGGTATATTTTTCGGTTCATGAACCCATGAACCCCATTGAATTATCCTCATAGCCTACGGGAAGCCAGTGTGCCGCCTCCAGTCAGCGCATGGATTGATCTGAACACCTTTAAGTGGATGTTCACTCCTCAAGTTCACAGACACCACTGTAACAGCTGAATATCTCCTCCGATATCCTCTCTGTTGCTTCACGCTTCTCTGAGATGACAACATCTGCCCCTGCAGTGTATAAATTCTCTGTATTCTCAAATCCCCTTATACGGGCGATTATCTTCATCCTATCATTCAGTGCCCTGGCCTCATGGATCGCGTGGACAGTTGAACGGTAGTCTGCAATGGCCACCACCATAACCGCGGCCTCAGGGACATTGAAATGCCTGAGAACACCCACATGGGTCCCGTCCCCATAGTATACATTGAGGCCCTCATCCCTGGCCCTCCTGACAGTTTCAGGGTTAACGTCTATGCCTATGTAGGGTATGTCGTGGTCCTCACAGGTTTCTGCAAGCCTCCTCCCGGTTATGCCCATACCAATGATGATCAGGTGGTCCTCGAGGTTGACCTCAGGTTTACGGTACCTCCTCCCGTTCTTTATCCGGGGGTGGATATCCGCCTGGATGATCCTCTCTGAGATCCTGGGTGAAAGGGATATGAGGAAGGGGGTTAGGGCCATGGTTATGAGTGAAACCGACAGGAAGGCCTGGAATGTGAAGCGGTCCATCAGCCCGTACCTGAGACCTGACTCAGAGAGTATGAATGAGAACTCACCTATCTGTGCCAGGACAACCCCTGTTAGCACCACAACCCTTGCTGAGAAGCCCATGATGAAGCCCACGAAGCTGTTGAGGGCGAGCTTTATCATCATAACACCAATGAGTGCAAGGATTATGAGGGGCAGGTGCCCGATAAAGAACCCGACATCAAGGAGCATCCCGAGGGATACGAAGAAGAAACTCAGAAAGACCTCCTGGAATGGCAGTATGGTCCCCTGGGCCCTGTGGGCGTAGTCTGTATTTGCAACGATGAGGCCTGCGAGGAAGGCGCCCAGTGCCGGTGATAGTCCCGCACTTCCGGTGAGCCAGGTTACAGATGCACATACGAGTATGACGGTGAGGAGGAATATCTCCCTGCTCCTTGTGGCTGCAACAACATCGAAGAGCCTTGGGACGATCCACCTGGCGGAGAGGAGGGTTCCAAGGAGCACAGCGCCACCTGTAAGGAGGGTGTGAATGGGTGTTGAGCCACCGGCACCTGCAAGGAATGGTATGGTGAGTATCATGGGCACCGCCGCCACGTCCTGGAATATGAGGATGGCCAGGGAGGCCTGACCGTGGGGTGTCTCTGTCTCATGGAGGTCCTGGAGGACCTTCAGTACAACGGCGGTACTGCTCAGGGCGATGAGAAAACCCATGAAGACGGCCTTTCCAGGGTTCAACCCGAGTATCAGTGTGAGGAATGCCACGATCAGCACTGTAAGTCCTATCTGCAGCGTACCCCCAATGAGGGCGGTCTTCCTGAATTCACCGAACCTCTCCGGGGACATTTCGAGTCCGATGGTGAATAGGAGGAGTATGACACCGAGTTCTGCAAGGCTCTCTATGCTGCCAGAGGATATGAGGCCAAGGACCGAGGGGCCGGCTATGACCCCTGTTACAAAGAAGCCCAGTATGGTTGGAAGTTTAGCCCGGTTCAGTACAATGAGGACAATCAGCGCGAGGCTGAATATGATGACTATCTCCCTGAGTAGCGGAAACTCCATGATAACACCCTGTTTTATGACGATCCAATGCTCTTATCTATATAGTGTGTATTTAGCCTATAAGTCTTAATTAAAAGAGAAACTGGGATGTTCTTAAATTGTTTGATGGGATTCTCTTAGTGGGAATGCCATGTTAAAAAAAGAAATAAGGGTTTTTAACCCTTAAAATGGTAAACTTGCGTATATGCCCTTTATAACTGCGCTGGAAGTGTTCCAGTTGTTTACAATTCCAAGGCTGTTTCTTGAGCTCGTTGCATCTGCAGCGTACCATGTATCGCCAACAAGGAGCTGGGCCCACACATGACCGTAGGTGTTCCCTGATGTGAAGTTACAGGTCCCGTGAACGTACCTTGCAGGTATCCCAGCAGCCCTTGCAAGGGCCACAAGGAGGTGTGAATGGTCCACACAGTTGGCTGTCCTGTTCTGAAGTGTCCCCAGGGCACCGTACCTTGTGTTGTAGTAGAAGCTGTAGTCTATATGGTCACGAACCCAGCAGAAGATGGCCGATGCCCTTGCAAATTTTGATGTAAGTCCACTGGTAATGCTTACTGCAAGGGACCTTATCCTCTCGTTATCCACAGGACAGTTGGCTGATGATGAAAGGTACTTCCCTGTACTTTCACCCATGTAGGGGTCGTTTTCTGGCCGATTTTTCAGTGAGGACGCCAGCTTCGTCACGGTCACAGCATTTGGTAGTCTTCTGTTGTCGCTGTAGAAGCTCAGAATCCTTGAAATTGAGTATACAAGGCTCTCATACGAGATTCTACCTTTACCTGAACCTGCATAGTTTGGGGCTCTCTGGTTCCTTTCCATGAACCCCTCAACCAGGGATGCAATCTTCAGGTACTCCTCCCTTTTTATGGTACCTGTAGCATCCCCTGCAGGGTTTGCTGCCTCACCGGCTTTAACCGGTGTTATAGGGGTATTCTTCCCCAGATTTATCTGGTTGAGGCATTTAACCATTAGATGCAGGAACTGGGCTATACCAAGCCTCTGATTTGACACCTGCACATACCCGGGTAGGCTCTGCTTCTGGTCAATGTATGTTTTCAGTGATTTTGCCGCGGAAAGTATCTGTTCCCTTGTGAACCCTGAGTTGCCACTGGCAGCATCGCTGCTGCCGGAATTGTTACTGGCGGGGGTGGATGACTTTACTGAATTCAGTGTGTCGAGTCTGATATAATTTGGAAGGCGTTGATTTGTCACTTTAAAATTAATTGCCCTTGCAAATAGCCACACAAGAGATTGGAATCCTATCCTCTGGTCCCTGAAGCTGATGTATCCAGGTGCGCCTCCACTCTGGAGCACCCTACCTGCAACTTCAAGGTAGTCCTTCAGGTAAATTGAGCCTTTGAGCACGGTTCCAGATGTTTCTGACGGTACCTGTACCTGGTTCAATCTGGGTGTCCTGTTGAGGAGATACTGTGATTCTAGCTGCAGGAACTGTGCCAGGTTCACCTTCACATCCCCCACCTCCACGGTGAGGGGCAGACGCCTGTTCTTTGCAATGAATGCATTGACACGAACTGCCGCGTCCTCAACATCGGTCCGTGAGACTGATGGACCCGCTGCAGCTACTGGAGTACTTGCATTCTCCAGGCTGCCCCTGATCTCTGCTACTGTGGAGTTCTTCTCCATAACTGTACTGCAGGTCTTCGGTGTCATGTTATCAGGAAGCAGTGCTTCTTCACCTTGTGTGTTCTGGGCATAGATCTCTCCGGTATTGAGTAACACCATGCATGCCAACAGCATGCACAGGAGTTGCATACCACGGGATATACTATCGCCTCCAGGTGCAGGAAGGAATCCTGCAGGGATATATCTTTCTTTCTGATTTTATTTATAGATTTTGATATGATTCTGAACGTTTTTCCACGATTTTCCAGTAAAATAAAATTCAGCGCCCTTTACACACATTATACGCTTTAAAGAATCAAAATCAGCATATCAGCGGATAAGGTCTCTTAAAACCTTTCGGTGTACCTTATCTCTGAAAATTCTATCTGGAACTCCGTGCCATTGCCTGAGGTATACTCAAGTTTCCCATCCAGCTGGCCGGTGAGGTTCCTCACAAGGAGCATGCCGAGGCTTCTGAGATTATCAAGGTTGAAGTCGGGGGGTAGGCCCACACCGTTGTCAGCAACCCTTAAGACGAACCGGTCACCCCTCCTTTTTAGGGAGACAAGGAGTTCACCATTACCGTTGGGGAAGGCGTACTTGAAGGCATTCGTTACAAGTTCATTGACTATAAGACCCAGGGGCATTATGGTGTCAATGTTCAGTTTAACATCATCAATATCGAATCTCACATCAACCTTCTGGTCAGGCTTCTGGTAGGAGAACATGATGCTCCTCACAAGCCCCTCAATGTAGCCCCTCACATCTATATCAGAGAGGTTCTCTGATCTGTAGAGCTTCTCATGTATCATGGACATGCTCATCACCCTCCCCTGGCTGTCCTTGAGGGTGTTCACAATCTGGGGGTCCTTTATGTAACTGCTCTGAAGGTTCAGGAGGCTTGATACAACCTGTAGGTTGTTCTTGACCCGGTGGTGTATCTCACGGAGAAGCAGTTCCTTCTCCTCGAGGGATTTCAGGAGTTTCTCCTGGTAGAATATCCTTTTGAGTGTGGACGCTGCTTCAGCCCCAATGGTCTCAAGGAGCTTAAGTTCGTATTCATCTGGTTCGTGACCGTTCCTGAACACGAAGAATCCCAGGAGGTCATCCCCATGCCTCATGGCAACTGAAACTATCCCATCATCCACAAAGACATTTTCAAGTGAGAGGCCCTCCAGGATACTCTGTGGGTCAATCTCCCCTGGTCCATGCCAGTTCTCCTCCGCAGCTACCGGCTTCCCATCATCCATGATGTAGGCCTGCCCCTCTTTAAGGGATAGGTGTTCGTGGGTGAGGCTGAAGACGTTCCTGAAGAGCTCCTCAAGGCTTTCACTGTGATTTATCAGGGTTATGGCCTCATTGATGACCCTGAACTCGTGTAGCCTCATCCTTGTGAGTCTCTCATATTCCCTTGACTCCTCTATCCTGTCCTTGAGCCTGAGTGTGTGGCGGAGGTCCTGGGCAACCAGGGAGTACCCGATTGAGTCGGTGTCCTCCCTTATGAGTGATATGAAGAGCTTTACAGGTATCCTCCTCCCCCTGGAGGTGATGTAGTCAATTTTGATTGGTCTGTGGTGGTAGTCACCCTTTCCACTGGCATTCTGCCTTATAAACTCAAATTCTGCTTCAAGGATCTCATGGTGTTCAGGTGCAACAAGGGACTTCCAGTCCTCTGCATATTCAACTCCAAGCTCCTTCATTGCCCTGTAGTTCAACCTGATAACCCTTCCCTGGGAGTCCAGGAGAACAACAAGGTCTGTGACCTTATCTATTATGCTCTCCCCGGCGATTGATGGGTTTATGGTGATGGGTGGGTAGTGGAGCAGGGCGTAGGCTATACCCCCCATGGCCAGGAGTGATATTATGTGGCTGAGGACCTGAATGCTGTGCACCCCAACAGAGGGGAGGAAGGAGTTGAGCACCCAGCATGCAATGAGGCTGAGGGAGGATGTCATGAATATTATGGTGGACATCTTCCTCTCACGGTAGGATGGGGCCGTCCTTGCATGATTCCATATTATGGACACAGCGGCTGCAAAGTACCCCAAAAGGTAGATCTCAAAGAGCAGCCACCAGATCCCGTTCTTCTCAAGCTCTATGTTCCAGAGGCCGTCATCAAATACTATTACAGGTGTTGTGAGTGCGGTCTTAAGGAGCAGGTAGATGAAAAGGAAGGATGGGGTCAGGCTTATGAGTGGGGCGACCTTATTTATCTTTCTTTCACCAGCAGAGAGCACCAGAGCAAAGTTGAGAAAGAGTGCGGGCATCAGGAGACGGGCAACCCCCGATAGGATGTACATGAAGAGTGCCTCTTCCATCGAGGATGTCATGTAGAAGATTGATAGTGTGAGGGCCCACCAGGCCATGGCAAGGGCTATTAGGAGGAAGCTCCACTCCAGGTTGCCCCTGTTTCTCTTCAGAGGGTAGGCCCCCATTATGAGGTAGGATACAAATGCCAGTACAGATAGGGTGCTGTAGATGTTCATCCTCCACACATCTTCAACACTTATACATAAAATGAGGTGGTATATGGGTATATAAAGGTAACTCTAAATATATCTTTACGGTTTCTGCTGGAGGAATACGATGTCATTCTATGAGTCTCTGGTGAATTTTCTGCTGCATTCACTGATAGGAAGGATACTTAGGTCAATCATAGTCATTTTAAATCACTTTATACCAAAAAGAGACGATCAGATACTGTTTGAAAGCATACCCAGTATCTCAGACAATCCCGCCCAGCTTTACAGGTATATGAAGACACGCAATGAGAACTACAGAATGATATGGGTTGTTGATGAACCAAAGGATGGATTTGATGCCCCACAGTATGTGAGAAACACCATTTCAGAGTTCTGGCAGTTCCTGAGATCAAGGTACATTGTTACATCCCACGGCTACCACCTCATGATAAGGTCAGAAAATCAGGTCTACGTTAACCTCTGGCATGGCATGCCAATTAAGGCAATGGGTTATGCTGAAAGGGCTCCCTCGATACTCCTGGAGGGGGTGTCTGATGAGAATTACTATCTAATCGCGACTTCGACAATTATGAAGAATGCCCTTGCGACTTGTTTCAACCAGGACGCCCGCCGTATACACATAACAGGTCAGCCAAGAAATGATAAACTCTTCAGAACACTCTCAAAGTCTTCATGGGATGATTTCAGAAAAGTGATCCTCTACACACCCACCTACAGGGATGGGGGTGAAGATGCATCAATATTTTCCCTGGAGGATTATGTGGAGGATAGGCTCAAGGAATTCCTCAGAGAACATGATGCAGTTTTTCTGGTGAAACTCCACCCTCTTGATGAGGGATTTCGAGCCGATGAGTCGGGAAATATCCAGGTTCTTGATCCAGCCATGGACATCCATGATATTCTGGGTGGTGTTGATGTTCTGGTGACGGATTATTCTTCGGTTTACTTTGATTTTCTTCTCCTTGATAGGCCCATTGTTTTTGCTGTTCCTGACCTTGAAGAGTACCGCAGGAGAAGGGGTTTTGTGCTTGAGCCCTTTGAGTTCTGGACCCCCGGTCCAAAGGTCAGGACTTTCAGTGAATTCCTGGCTGAACTTGAAAAGTGCATCAATGATGAGGATTATTACCGTGATGAGCGCAGGATGATAAATGAACTGGTGAACCAGTACCAGGATGACCGCTCATCAGAAAGGGTCTACAAACTGGTATGGGGTGATTGAATGAGGATAGGAATCATAATCCCTTCACTGGATGATAGCGGAGCGGCCAGAGCAGCTTCCAACCTGTCTCACCTTCTCTCAGAGCGTCATGAAGTGCACATAATCACTGTGTATAGACATGAACCCCTCCAGAATTGGAGTGGAGACTTCCATGTTCTGGATGTTCCAGCAGCTTCAAAGGAGCATAGCATCATCACTAGGACGGGACTTTTCATAAACAGGTTGAGGGCTCTGAGAAGAATCAAATCTGAACTTGAACTTGACGTATCCATATCCATCTCAGAGGCCCTGGGCATCCAGAATATACTCACAGCAACAGCTGACAGACCCATTGTTAACCACCATACCATGCTTTCAAGAAATGAAAACCTTGCTGACATATATGGGAGGATCGTGAAGACCATGGTGAGGATGATCTACCCACGCGCTGAGGGAATTGTCTGCGTTTCAGAGGAGTCTGCTCGTGATCTCACCGATCATTATGGCATAAATCCTGATCTTATATCAGTCATACCAAACTCTGTACCTGTCTGTGAGTTGGCGGATAGGATGAGCATGCCAGAGGGATGGGATGATGTTTTCAGAGACCCTGTTATTGTAACAGCAGGAAGGTTAACTTATGCCAAGGGGCACTGGCATCTTCTCAGGGTTTTTTCAGAGCTTAAAAAAACAATGCCCCAGCTTAAACTGATGATACTCGGTGATGGGGAACTTCGGGGGTATCTTCATGGGCTGGCACGGGGTCTCGGTCTTGAAACGTTCACAGGTGGCCAGCCAGATGATTATGATGTTTATTTCATGGGATTTCAGAGGGATCCTTATGGATTCATTGGACATTCAGAGCTTTTTGTGTTACCATCATTGAGGGAGGCTCTTCCAATGGCCCTAATTGAAGCAATGGCTCTGGGCGTGCCTGTTGCAAGTGCAGATTGTGGCGGACCAAGGGAAATACTGGCCCCTAATTCAGATCCTTTATTTAAAACAGATAATACGGAATTTGCAGATTATGGAGTTCTGCTCCCTGCATTTGACGGTAGAAAAAGGGGTGTTCATGATAAACTTTCCAGAGAGGAAAGGTTATGGGTTGAAACTATAAGAAGATTGTTATCTGATAGAGATATCCTTGATTTTTACTCTGGAAGGGCGCGAAAGAGGTCTGTGGATTTCAGTCCAGGAACTGTAAAGGAAAGATGGTTCAGTTTCCTTGATAAGATTGTCTGAGTTCCTCAATCAGCAGCTTCCACCTCTTTCCTATAACATCCACGGATCTTGTTTTTAATATATAATCCTTGAGGTTCTCACCCCACGCAGAACCTATTGATGGGTCCTCTATGAATTCTCTCAGCCTCTGGACCATGTAATCTTCGTCATCTGCTATTATGCCATGAACACCGTCCTCAAGTTCCTCGTATTCACCCCTGAACTTTGCAATGGGAACTCCAAGGTACCCTGCTTCAAGGATGGCGTACCCGAGTTCACTCATTTCATATCCCAGAAGCATGATGTCAGCTGATTTCAGGTAGCAGAGAAAATCATCACGGTAACCCATGAATTTCACATTATCTGTGTCGTATCCACGGTCATCGCCAAATACGAGGAGCCTCAATCTTTTTGATGTCTTTCTGTTAACCTTTTCAACAATTTCCACCAGTCTGGGGATGCTGCTGACCATGGATCCGCCTATACTTACATATGTAACTGCTGTTAAGCAATTTTTTCCAATTTCCTGACATTTGGAAACCTTTTTGTCAATCTCATGTGTGATGAGTGCATTGTGAATAACCATAGCATCCAGATGGTTCATTTTCCTTTTTATCTCTGAAACAGTTGTTATTCTGCCCCTGTAAACTATGCGTATAAATATGAGCATGTGGAGCGCCCAGTTTATCAGCCGGAGGATATAGTGGAGGTTGCCAATGGGGTCCATTCTGAGTGCAGTTAGGGCCTCATTGATGACCCACCCATGCACGGTCAGCACAGCCGGGACGCCGCTTTTGCGGATCTTAAGAAGACCTCCTACCTTGAGCGGACCATGGACGTGGATGATGTCATAGCCCTTGAGATCAGTTCTATCAAGTTCTGATGCATAGAAGGTTTCAACTTCAGCCCCCAGGTATCTGTAGACCACTTCCTGGGATTTAACAGCCCTCAGAACACCACCCCTTGTGGAGGGGTCAAAGGGTATTATCATTGCAATCTTCATATACTCCCTCAGTCAAAGATTTTTATAGGTGAATCAGTCAATGCATCTAACTGTATTTTAGATAAGTGTATTTATTGATATTAGGATCAGGTAAATCATGTTATTTATTTTTAGAATGCAGGAGGATAGTATGTTGACACCCTTACTTAAGATCATAAATTTAATGATACCGAAAGATAAAAAAATGATCGTGTTTGACAGTGCACCTGATTTTTCAGGTAACAGCATGGCCCTCTTTGATTTTATAAAGGAAATTGAGGATAAAGAGTGTGTATGGATCGTTGATGAACCTGCAGACGTCCCTGATGTAAAACAGGAAAAGCGTCACTCATTGAGGGCACTCTTTAGAATACTCAGGGCAGGGACTATAGTATCAACACATGGGAGGATGGCTGAGATACGTGTTTCAAGGCAGAGGTATGTTAATCTCTGGCATGGCATGCCACTCAAGGCCATGGCCTACACTGAAACCAATGGAAGGGAGTTCAAACCCCCGGTCAGTTTTGATGATGAGAATTACTATCTAATCGCGACCTCGACGATTATGAAGAATGCCCTTGCGGCTTGTTTCAACCAGGACGCCCGCCGCATACACATAACAGGTCAGCCAAGAAATGATAAGCTCTTCAGGCCGGGAAGACTTTCAGAGATCCTGTCTGTGAACCCGGATTCCTATAGAACCATCATCCTCTTTGCACCGACATTCAGATCATCGGAATTCATAGACGACGGCAATTTAATATCCCATCATCTCAATTTTCACGATTTTGATGCCGATAAATTTTCGAGGTTCCTCCAGGAAAACGATATACTTTTTCTGGTGAAGTTTCACCCCCTCGAGGAGGATGAGGCCAGAAAGTTCTTCAAAAGGATGGATAATGTTCTGCTTATAGAAAGCGATGAACTTACGCGAAGACATGCTGATCTCTATGATATTCTGGGTGGTGTTGATGTTCTGGTGACGGATTATTCTTCGGTTTACTTTGATTTTCTTCTCCTTGATAGGCCCATTGTTTTTGCTGTTCCTGACCTTGAAGAGTACCGCAGGAGAAGGGGTTTTGTGCTTGAGCCCTTTGAGTTCTGGACCCCCGGTCCAAAGGTCAGGACTTTCAGTGAATTCCTGGCTGAACTTGAAAAGTGCATCAATGATGAGGATTATTACCGTGATGAGCGCAGGATGATAAATGAACTGGTGAACCAGTACCAGGATGACCGCTCATCAGAAAGGGTCTACAAACTGGTATGGGGCGAGGATTGATCATTACTATAACATATATTTTTTCTTGCAGTTCTCTGGTTTTACCAGAGGTTGTGTTTTTTGATTCCATAGATTCTGATGCTGAGGACTATGGTTTCTGTTATTATAACGAGACCTGCCACCAGGTAGATGTTTATGAAGGGTGATATTGCAAGGAGCATCAGGAGGTGTGCTACTGATCCTATCATGACGCTGCCGTTGGCGTACCTCTGCTGCCCCAGTACCGCGAGGAATGGGTAACCCAGGAGAATTGAGGGTATCACCACCATGAGGGCCACTGCAAGGAGCCTGAGGACATTGATGCTTGGTGTGTACTGGGCTCCGAAGAGTATTCCTATTATGGTTGGGGCGAAGATAATTATACCCGCGCAGAGTATGGTATTCAGGATAAGGGAATACCTGAGCACCCTGCGGTGGAATATCTTGTTGCGTGTCTTGGCCATGTAGGGGTATGTCACCTGCATAAGGGGACTGTAAAGGCCCTGGGCTGCAACGTACAGTTTCTCAGCTGCAGAATAATAACCCACAGCCGTGTTACCTGCAAAAAGTCCAAGAAAGAAGGAATTGCTGCTAGTGTAAACAGAAACAGATACCCTTGATAGGAAGAATTGGGTGCTGTCCCTGAAGGCCTCATACACAGTCCTCCATGGGGGTAAATGGAATTTGACATTGAACCTTGTCCTTATGATCCACTGGGAAATCACCCCCGCGGTGATTGTGCCGAGGGCCTGAAACAGGGGCACATAGAGATAATCAGAGGGTTTCTTTATGAAAAGGAAGATGGCGGCGACAAATATAACGTTGGTGAGGACATTGAGGAGGGTTATGTACTTCATCCTTTCCATGCCCTGATAGAACCAGGTGGGTGATATAACGTTCCCCACGACAAGTCCGAATGCGAAGATGTATATGGGCCATGTGGCGGTGAACCGGGGGACCATGAATACAAGGGCAAGGAGTATGGAGAAACTGATAACTGCAAGGATGCCCTTGATTATCATGACTGAGCTGAATATCTCAGATATGCGTTCGGGGTCGTCCCTGTTCATGGATATTTCACGGACAGCAGAGAGGTTAAAGCCGTAATCGGTTAGTATCAGGAAGTAGGTGTTGAATGCAATGGCGAAGTTAACAAGACCATAATTATAGACACCCAGGACCCTTGTGAGGTAGGGAAGTGTGATGAAGGGCAGTATGTACACAAGGACCTGAAGGGTTGAAAGTGAGAGAAAGTTCTCAGCCAGGACCCTGTATTCCTCTGATTTAAGAACACTGATAAGATCCCTGAATCTCATATTCCCTGCACACCCACATCCTCCGTTTTGATATACCGGATCCTTTTTAGAACTCCATGCCTCTAAAGATTTTATCCTGAAAGTCCCTTATGTAGGTGTTAACTTTTTCAGGTTCCTCCATTGTCCTGTGGACCATTTCGAGCACTGGAAGGTCAATATCATCTGTAAGTTCCCTTATGGCCCTTATTGAACGGAGGCTCTCGATGGTTATGGTTGAATCCTCACTGAGTCTCATCTTCTTGCCCAGCATCAGGCCAAGGGTCCTGTTACGGCTCTTATCGGTTGATGCTGTTAGCAAGAAATCTCCGAATCCACAGAACCTGTCATGAAGTTCGCCGTAACCCATCTCATTGAGTATACGGGTCATCTCCCTGAAACATAGTGTTAAAAGAGAGTACCTGTGATTCTCGCCGGTTATCTGCCCATCCAGTATACCCATGGCAACGGCGTACACATTCTTGAGTATCCCGCAGAACTCAACCCCCTCAATGTTTTCTGAGTGATCGAGGATAATACCTGGGGCCCTGAGAAGCCCTGAAATCTCGTCTAGGTAGCTGGCATCGGCGCCAATGGTTATACCTGATGTTATGCCTCTTATGAGTTCGTCTGCGAAGTTGGGTCCGGATATGCTGAAAACTCTTGAGGATCCGGTCTCTTCGCGGATGACGGAGGACATGGGTTTCAGGCTGGGATGTTCTATTCCTTTTATGCAGGATACGATCTTTTTATCCTCCAGATTGGATTCGAGGGATCTCAGTATTTTTCGGAGGTTGCCTGAGGGCACCGCCAGGAATATGTATTCGGATTCGTCTATAATTTCAGTCCTGTCCATGAGGACTGCTTCTATGTTCTCCCTGAGTTTTACTCCGGGATGGTATGCTGTGTTTTCATGTTTTTTGTTTATGGTGTCAGCGATCTGGGGTCTGCGTGCCATTAAATGGACCTTATCGGTGTTCATAGCTAGAACCTGTGATATGGCTGTTCCAAAGCTTCCTGCTCCGATAACTGTGACCTTCATCTGTGGGTCTCCCTGAAGTATCTTTTTGCCTCTCTGAGATCCTCTGGGAAGTCAACCTCTACGCAGAACTTTTCTCCGATGTTGAGGGGTTTGAATTTTTCACCACTTTCGATGAGTATTTCAACGCCCCTTTCGAAGTAGTCCTGGTCATCGCATTCCTTTAGGGCCTGGATGAATTTTGGCACGGTGTTCCGGGCAATTCTGTTGATCCCCACGGCTTCGCCTAGGGGTTTGCTGACGGTTTTGGAGAGTTCTTTTATGAATCCTTCAGTGTTGAGGCTGTATTTGACCTCTTCTTCTCCGACTTTTTTGTTGTCAACGCATATGAGGTTTTTATATGGGGTTTCCATGATCATCTGCAGTATCTGGGGGTCGAAGACCACGTCTCCGTTCATCCAGATTACGTCGTCGTCTATGCCGTTCAGTCCGATGAGGAGGCTCTTGGATGTGTTTGTTTCTGCGTAGCGGTGGTTGTAGATGAATTCGAGGTCGGGGTATCGTTCCTCCAGGAGATGTCCCTTGTATCCGAGGACTACTCTGATGTTTTCAGGTTTGGTTATCTGTGTGATGTTTTCTATCTGCTGGTCGATTATTGTCTTACCATTGGCCAGTTCAACGAGTGCCTTTGGTATTCCATAACCCAGTCTACTCCCAACACCCGCAGCAAGAATAATAACCCTAATAAAAATCACCTTTCAGAAATCTTTAAATGAAGAACAACTTAAACCCATTTTATGTTGCATACTATTTAACTGTATTGTGATGGTTATCTGTTACTCATCTCTGATTCAGTAGGAGGCTTTAATCTTGAAGATACTTCACGTTGCACCATACTTTAAGCCATCATGGGAGGCAGGCGGTCCTCCACGTTCAGTTTATGATCTAGCATCAAGGCAGGTTGCAGCAGGTCATGATGTCACGGTTTACACAACAGACGGATTCAAGAGACGGCTTTCCGTAGCGACAGATGTACCTGTTGATGTTGATGGTATAAAGACATACTATTTCAGGAATCTATCCCTGTACCTTGCTGGAAATATGAACCTTCCCCTTCCCCTTAAGCTACCACTCACTGCCAGAAGGGAGATTGATAACTTTGACATTGTACATATACATGAGCATAGAACGTTTCTTGCGGTGGCTGTATCGATGCTGGCAGCAAATAGGAATGTTCCATACATCGTTCAGCCCCATGGATCAGTACCTACCATGTCAAGAGGAACGCTTAAACGATTATTTGATTTAATAGCAGGTAACAGGGTAATGTACGGGGCTTCCAGGATCATAGCAACATCAGATATAGAATCAAAATTCTACCTCCAGGTTTACCCTAAACTTAAACCTGAATCCATTATAAAAATACCCAACCCTGTGGATATACCTGAGAAACCATTGAAGGGGACTTTTAGAGAAAAATGGGGACTTGAAGATAGGAAAATCATACTATATTTGGGAAGAATTCATGAGAGGAAGGGACTTCAAATGCTCCTGAGGGCATTCAGGGAGATCAATGAGGGTTCTGTTCTTGTGATAACAGGACCGGATGACCACTATGAGGGGAGGCTGCTGAAACTCATTAGAGAACTTGGAGTTGAGGAAAGAGTAATTTTAACAGGACCCATTTATGGCAAGGAGAAATTTGAGGTCTACAACGCTGCTGACGTATTTGTACTTCCATCATCTTCGGAATATGAATCCTTTGGGAATGCTGCAGCAGAAGCAATAGCTTGCGGCACCCCAGCAGTTGTAACGTCCCGCTGTGGGATCTCTGAGTGGATGGATGAACATGATGGCATTATTACGGAACCATCAGTGGAAGGCCTGCGAAAGGGTATAAGAAACGTCTTAGAAAAAAGAAATCTTTTTGATCCATCAGCAAAAAAATTTGACCCTGAATTCATATCATCGGTTTTTGAGAGTGTCTATCGGCAGGTGGCCGATCATAAGTATGCCGTGATATCTGATAAATGGCATTGAAGTTAAAAACAATAGACAGGTTGTAATTATGTCAGGCGACAGAAAAATTATTTCAGCCGTTACATTTGTGGCAATTATAATAGCTCTAATTCTTTTTGAAATTCAGAGCAGTGTCGGTATATACTACTGGGATATATTCCTCTATGTTAACAATGCAATGAAGATGGCCCACCTTGGACCCGGTGATGCGCTTTACCTTCCACCTTTCCTCCCGGCTGTGATCTCCATATTTTTCAGGCTGGGATTTACTGGTGAGAAGGTTGTGTTTGCAGTTGCATCTGCCTTCTACGTCGCCGCGGTCATTGGAATGTACCTCCTCCTGAGGATCAGATTCAGTGAACTGGAGAGCCTTGCAGGAAGCATCTCCTTTGCATCCTTCAGTGTTGTTTTATCATGGGCTGCCACCGGGGCCCTGGATGTGCCCTCAATAGCACTCTCCATATGGGCGGTCTACCTGGCCCTTCTTGGAAGGAGACGCGACAGCCGCTTCTACTATCTCACATTTCCGGTTGCAATGGCGGCATTCCTCACAAGGTACACTGCGGGTCTCATGATCCTCCCCATCGGCCTTATAATATTCACTGACCCCAACATTAGGTCAAAGTTATCTGACATTGTGAAGGGAATCGCAGTGGGCCTTCTCCTGTATCTCCCATTCGGGTACTTCTTCTACAGAAACATTAAAACACCCTTCCCATTTATAAAACAGTTCACGGGTACTGCAACAGGATCAGCAACGTCAATAAACCCGGGATACAGTGTTGACAGCCTCTACTACCTCAAACACATCCCAGAGTACATCTCGGCCATACCATCCAGTGATTATCTGAAGGTGATAAATCCATCCCTTGCAGGGCCATCACCCACAGCATTCATCATCCTCGCCCTCCTGCTGGGGGGTTTCTCAGTGCTTCTGTGGAGAAACAGGGACATCATATTATCTGCACAGACCAATAAAAAAGTAGTATTCCTTTTGGTTTCAGTAGTATTCATCTTGACTTTCGGGAGAATATCATTTGTGCTCGGTGAGGTCCTGATAGTCATATGGGCCCTTTCAATCCTCAGGATAACGGGAGGGGAAGATAAAATATACGTTGACCTTGCAATGGCCGTCTGGTTCCTTGCGTACCTCTCCATGCACAGTTTCCATCCTGTTAAGGTTGACAGGTACCTTATAACAGCCCTCCCGGCAGTTGCTTATGGTATTTCACTTTCAATCAACCAGTTATCAGCACTGGTCAGGTGGAGGCATGCATCAGATGCACTCTCATCTATGGTTGTTCTGCTGATGCTCTCATCTGCATTCTATTACATGGCGGGCATGCCAGAACACTATGCTGTTGTTGATGCTGAAAAGGAGGCGGCCAGCTGGCTGATGAGTCATGATCCCCTCTTCAAGGATAAGGTTGTGGCATCAGACAGGGGCCCTGCTTTCACATGGTACCTTGGGGATTATGTCTTTACAAGAAGGTTCCATCCCCAGAAAATGGAGATGTGCATAGAATACTTCTGTGATCTGAGCCCTGATTACTATATATTCAACACAGAGCAGACACAACTACCAGCTGGATACAGGGTTATATACTCCAGAGGTGGAATTGCAATCGCAGAGAAGATAAGACCCTGAGTTTGTGGGTGTGCTTCCAGGGATTACATCTTTAGGTGTAATAAGGGGGGATGTGAACCCGTCCATTTCATTATTCCTATTTGTAGAGGAGTCACGGGTCACATAGCCCACTGGCTGACCATCTCTTCAAGTATTTATATGACATGGATCAATATTAGTTCAGATTTGACGTGGATAGTAGCCTTATTCTGATATGGAATCATTCATTAAAAGGAGTGATGCTGATATGGAGACTCAGAGGATACTCGTAACCGGCGGCGCCGGATTCATAGGCACAAACCTTGTCAATGAACTCAGAGATAGGGGCCACGAGGTCCTGGCGGTTGACCTCATGCACACCGAACGTGAGGACTACATGAGGGCAGACGTAAGGGAGTACAGGCAGGTTGAAAGGATATTTGAGGACGATAAATTTGATTACGTTTACCACCTGGCGGCTGAGTACGGAAGGTGGAACGGTGAGGACTACTATGAGAACCTCTGGAAGACCAATGTTATAGGTACAAAGCACATGCTGAGGATGCAGGAGAAACTGGGCTTCAGGATGATCTTCTTCTCCTCTGCAGAGGTCTACGGTGACTACAGTGGTGTCATGAGTGAGGACGTGATGGTCAAGAACCCTATAAGTGACACCTACCAGATGAACGACTACGCCATCACCAAGTGGGCAGGTGAACTCATGTGCATGAATTCGGCCAAAATGTTCGGGACAGAGACAGTCCGTGTGAGGCCGGTGAACTGCTACGGACCCCATGAGACATATTCCCCCTATAAGGGATTCATACCCATATTCATCTACCACGCCCTCCACAGGAAGCCATATACGGTCTACAAGGGGCACAGGAGAATAATAGACTATGTGGAGGACTCTGTGAGGACATTTGCAAATATAGTGGACAACTTCATACCGGGTGAGGTCTACAATGTTGGCGGACGCAGGGAATGGGAGCACGACATAAAGGAGTACTCTGACATGGTCCTTGAGGCCGTGGGTATAGATGACTCAATAGTCACCTACAAGGAGTCAGAACCCTTCACCACCAAGGTCAAGACAATGGACTTCTCAAAGGCTGAGAGGGACCTCAAACACGACCCCAAGGTCCCACCTGAGGAGGGTATAAGGCGCACCGTTGAGTGGATGAAGTGGTATTACAGGATAGAGGACTGAAGATGAGGATAGCTGCTGTGATCCCTGCCTTCAATGAGGAGGTCGCCATAGGTTCGGTGGCGCTCCTCACAGGGGAGCATGTGGATGAGGTTATAGTGGTTGATGATGGATCCACTGACAGGACGGCACATGTGGCCGAGATGGCGGGGGCGAGGGTGATAAGGCACCATAAGAATATGGGTAAGGGTGCTGCCCTCAAGACAGGTTTTCAGGCTGCAGATGCAGATATAGTGGTCACCCTTGACGCCGACGGCCAGCACAACCCCGCTGAGATACCGAAACTTGTGGAGCCCATACTGCGGGGTGAGGCTGATATCGTGAACGGAAGCCGCTACCTTCATGGAAGGGATGAGAACACCCCGAGGTACAGGAGGGTGGGCCAGAGGATACTTGACAGGGCCACCAACATCGCCACCGGCCTTGAGATAACCGATACACAGAGTGGTTTCAGGGCCTTCTCAGCAGACAGTATACCTCACTTCAGATTCCGGGACCCCGGCTTTGTGGTTGAGAGTGAGATGCTCTCAGATGCAGCCGAGGCGGGTCTCAGGATAGTGGAGGTGGAGGTTGGTGTGAGGTACGATGTTGATGGGTCCACCAGGAACCCTATAAGCCACGGTGTCTCTGTGCTCCTGAGGATAATAGGGGACATTGAACTCAAAAGGCCCCTCTACTACTTCACCCTCCCTGGCATCTTGATAGGCATCACAGGGGCTGTCCTGACTCTTATATTCATAAGGGACTACATAACCGGTGTGAGCGTGAATATGGGCCCCACAATAGTGGCTGTCATGCTCACCCTATTTGGAACATTCTTCATGTTCACGGGCATTATACTTGACTCTGTGAGGAGGATGATCCTCCACTACAGATGACCATTAAATGGAAGGTGATTCTTATGGATGAATTCAGGGCTTATGATGGTAAATGTGTACTTGTAACCGGTGGAGCCGGCTGCGTTGGAAGCAACCTCTCAGGCCGCCTTGCAGAGAATGGGGCAAGGGTTATCATACTTGATAACCTCTCATCAAGCTACGAATGGAACATACCGGTACATGAGAATATAGAGTTTGTGAAGGGTGACATACTGGACGATGAGGTTCTCAAGCGTGTATTCAGGGAGAGGCCTGAGTACGTCTTCCACCTGGCTGCACACTTCGCCAACCAGAACAGTGTGGACAACCCTGAGAAGGACCTCCTGGTGAACGGCCTTGGAATACTCAAGGTACTGGAGTATGCGCAGCTCGTGGGCGTCGAAAGGTTCGTATACTCATCTTCAGGCTGCGGTGTCTATGGATTGGACTCAAAGATACCCTTCGAGGAACATGACATCTCGATATCACTGCACACACCATACCAGGTCACGAAGCTCCTGGGGGAACTTTACACCAACTACTTCCACAACCTCTATGACATGCCCATAGTCAATGCAAGGTTCTTCAACGTCTTCGGCCCCGGTGAGGTGCCCGGCAAGTACCGGAACGTCATACCAAACTTCTTCTACTGGGCCATGAACCAGCAGCCACTCCCAATCACAGGTGACGGTTCAGAGACAAGGGACTGGACCTTCGTTGAGGACATCGTGAGCGGACTCATGGCCATGGGTGTTAGGAAGGAGGCTGTAGGTGAGGCGATAAACCTTGGATCAGGCAGGGAGCACAGGGTCATTGAGATGGCCACCATAATAAATGAACTGACAGAGAACCCTGCAGGTGTTGTCTACAGGCCACGAAGGGACTGGGATGCCAAGACAAGGCTGCTATCATCAATAGAGAAGGCCAGAAGGCTCCTGGACTATGAGCCAAAGGTTTCCTTCAGGGAGGGACTTGAGAGGACCCATGAGTGGTTCAGGGAAAACTGGGAACTCATAAAGGGGAGCGCCGAATTCTAGGACCACCCCCTCCACTGGACTGATCACCCATGAGGATACTCGTTGTACAGGAATCTGACTGGATAGAGAGGAATCCCCACCAGCAGCACCACCTCTTTGACAGGTTATCTGCCAGGGGCCATGAGGTGAGGGTCATAGACTACCCCATCGACTGGAGGAAGGACGACTCAGGGGGACTATGGAACCCCCGGCGGGTTTACAGGGGAGTCCATAAGGTCAGGGAGGACGCAGATGTGGACGTTATAAGGCCAGGGCACCTGAAGTTCCCTGTACTTGACTACCTCTCAATACCATTCACCCATGGGAGGGAGATAAGGAGACAGCTCAGGGAATTCAAACCGGACGTCATTGTGGGATTCGGCCTTATCAACTCATACCTGGCTTCTGTGGAGGCCAAGAGGAGGGGAATACCCTTTGTCTATTACCTCATAGATGTCCTCTACACCCTCATACCTGAGAGGGCCTTTCAGGGATTCGGGAAGCTTCTCATGAGGAAGACGATTGAGAACTCCAGCATGGTCCTCACCATAAACAGGAAGCTGGACCAGCTTGCAGTTGAACTCGGCGCCGGGAGGACAGCGGTGATAGACGCGGGCATAGACCTTGCAGAGTTCGACCCGAACCTCGACGGTTCCCATATAAGGGAGAGGTATGGTGTTGAGGATTCAGACATCCTGCTCTTCTTCATGGGATTCCTCTACACATTCTCGGGGCTCAGGGAACTTGCAGCTGCCATGGCAGAGAGGCGTGAGGAGTACCCCAACGTTAAGCTCATGGTGGTGGGGGATGGCGATGCCTACGCTGACCTTGAGAGGATAAGGGATGAGAACAACCTTGAAAGCCTCATACTCACAGGTAGACAGCCCTACACAGAGATACCTTCCTTCGTTGCAGCCTCTGACATCTGCATACTGCCAGCATACATTGATGAGGAGATAATGCAGGACATAGTGCCCATAAAACTCTATGAGTACCTTGCAATGGCAAAACCTGTGATAGCCACAAGGCTCCCCGGTATCTTCATGGAGTTCGGTGAGGGTAACGGTATACACTACATTGAGAGGCCGGAGGAAACCCTTGAGGTTGCAGTTAAACTGGCAGACAGACTCCAGGAGGAGGGAATGAGGGGAAGGAGGTTCGTTGAATCCAACGACTGGGAAATCATAACAGACAGGTTTGAGGATACACTTAAGGGCCTTGTGGAAGATGGTGGTTGAATGAGGATAGTCACGGTTATACCTGCATTCAATGAGGAGAGAACCGTTGAGTCGGTTGTGAGGGGTGCCCTTGAACATGGGGATGTTATACTGGTGGATGATGGGAGCACGGATCAGACAGGGAAACTTGCAGAGATGGCCGGTGCAACGGTGGTAAGGCACCCTGAGAACATGGGTAAGGGTGCTGCCCTAAAGACGGGTATACATGAGGCACTCAAGGGGTCATATGATGTCATCGTCTTCATGGACGCTGATGGACAGCATGATCCCTCCCTGATACCCCGCCTTGCAGGGGCTGTTAATGGGGGGGACTTCATCATTGGCTCAAGATTTATAAGGAGCAACCACCATACGATGCCCCTCCACAGACAGCTATCAAACAGGATAACAACATGGATACTGAGGCTTGCAACCGGTTACAGTATAACAGATAGTCAGAGCGGTTTCAGGGCAATTTCATCTGAATACGCCCAGCTGATAGTTGACATACCCTACGATGATTATGTATATGAATCCGAGGCATTATGTGAAATATCAAGGCACCGTCTTAGAATAGCCGAGGTCCCGGTAACATGCAAGTATGGGGATGAGAAGTCCTACATCGGCACCGCTGATGTGATACGGTACATAAGATTCGTTATAAGACTTTTCCTCAGGAAATTATCACCTGCCATGAACTGACCTGGCATATGTCTTTATGGGGCATGGGATGGTTTTCATGAAAAAAATTTACTTCTTTATACTCAGTGTGCTTCTCATTCTGGCCCTCCTACTATGGATGGGCCCCCTCAAGGTTCTTAGGGCAGTACGCATGGCAGACTGGAGACTGATAGTCCTGGCATTTCTAATCCACCTTGGAGTTGTGGCTGTGCGGGGGCTTCGGTGGGGTGTGCTGATAGATCAGCCCTGGAGGATCGGGACCAACTTTACTGTGAAGTCCATAGGCCTCTTTGCAGGTAACCTCAGCCCCATAAGGAGTGCCGGTGAGGTCATGAATGCCGTTGCAGGCAAAAAACTGAATGGCACAGACCTCTCAGAGGGCCTATCAGCAGGTTTAACAGAAAGATTCTTTGATATTGGAATAGGAGGATTCCTCTTATTTGGCGCCGCAGTTTTCGTGCCGAAAATAAGGATAATAGCCCTCTTCGGAGCATTTCTCTCGGCCCTCATAGCCTACATCATATACCTTGTCAACTGGAGGGAGGAGAAGAGCCTGAGGATCTACCATAGAATACACAGGGTCATTGAAAGACTCCCAGTCTCAGAGAAGACCCTGGAGAAACTCTACGCCAGACTCACATCAGGTATAAGGGATATGATAGGTTACACAAGGTCCTACTCCAGCTTCAGGGCACTTGGAGCTGTATTTTGGCTCTCACTTCTATCGTGGCTCATGGAGTGCCTGAGGCTGTACCTTGTCTTCATATCCTTCGGTACTGAGATACCATTCTCTGCGGTTGTCATTATATTCCTCCTTGCAAACCTCATAGGAATACTATCAGCACTCCCTGGTGGTATGGGTTCCATGGAGGTTTCAATGGCTGGACTCTTTGTTTTATTTGGGGTGCCAGGTTTCCTGGCGGGTAGCATAGCCCTCGTTGATCGCCTCATATCCTTCTGGTCAGTGACGGTACTGGGGGCGATACTCTCATCATACTATGCAGGTGACATACTTGATGAGGTAAGATCCTACATACTTGATTTTAAGACATAGCCCTTACAATTGTGTTGAGATCTGACTCTTTTAGCCCCTGATTATTGACCTCATTATTGCCCTGTCAACATGGTCAATGGCCCCTGTGAGGAGGATTCCAGCCACATAAACCAGCAGGGCAAGGGCCGCCTTCAGTATAATATGTGCTGGAATTAAAAGAATGAGGATAGAGGCAATGGCTGGAAGAAGAAGTTTCCAGCCCATCAGGATATCTTCCACTGAAGGACCATAATCCATTTCCCTCACCACCTTAAGGAAGAGGATCATCATCAGAAATTCTGTCATCACGGTAGCGGCACTCGCCCCAACAAAATCAAAGCGCGGGATTAGTATCAGGTTAACGGTTACATTGAAGAGCGCCCCAGCACCTGTGACACGTGTAACCGTGTCCTGTCTATCGGCTGAACCCAGAAGATTTGATGTTATTCCGTTTACAAACATGAATGTGGTTGCAGTTATGAGAATCCGTAATGCAGGTACAGAGTCAAGGTATTCTGATGAGAATATCAGTTCTATTATGGGCCCTGCCAGTGTAAAAACCATGGATATTAGGGGTATCGCGAGTATAAGCAGGTACTTTAAGGATTTCCTGTAGGTTAATCTGAGGGAATCGGAACTCTCAACATGGAACCTGGACATTATGGGGAAGACTGCCAGCAGATATACTGTATAGAGAGAGCTTATGACTGTGAGAAGCCTGTAGGGTGCACTGTAGAGACCAACGGATACATCACCCTTCATGAATGAGAGCATAACAGAGTCTATCCAGAAGTAGATCAGGTAGAATACACTGGTTATACCAAATGGAAGTCCTTTTCTTATCAGTTCACAGCTGAAAGCCACGCCTGGTTTGAAAAAGCGTCCTGTGAATATTAAGACTGAGTAGGTGAGAGAGAGAATCGCTGCAATGAGGTAGGCGATGGCAACATGTACAACACTACCCCCCAGCCAGATTACCGAGAGAACCCCTATAAGTATGAAGAAACTGTTGAGAATGTTCCAGATTGTCTGATACTCCATCCGCTGGAAGCCCTGAAACATGCTGTTGAAGAATGAGCTGAAGGCGTTAACAAGCATGTAACCCCCTATGAACATTATAACCGCAGCAGCCGATCCCCTGTAGATACCTGTTACAGGTAAGAGGATTATCATAACCAGGACAATTAGTGAAAGGATCAGCCTGTTACCAAGTCCAGCAGATGCAAGTTCCCTGGCCCTACCCGGGTCCCTTGCAATCTCCCTTGTAATGTAGGTCCCCATCCCGAGGTCAGCCAGTATGCTGAATATGCCTGTGAGGGCAAGTGCCGCTGAGAGTATACCGAAACCTTCCTTGCCAAGGTACCTTGCGAGGTAGACGTTCCAGATAAAGGCCGCAAAGTTGGTGAAGATGGTGGCTGTGAGGAGAAACAGGGTATTTTTTGCGAGGGTTCTGGCATGGCTCATTGTAATCCCATCTTGGAGGTTCATATTTCATTTTCATCCTTGAACCACTCAACAGTTCTGATGAGTCCATCCTCAAGTTCAACCTCTGGCATGAAGCCTGCAGACTCAAGTCTTGAGGTGTCTGCAAGGGAGTGTCTCACATCCCCAGGCCTCTCAGCAAGGTACACTGGTTTTGAATCTGAATCAAGGATTTTGGATATTATCTTAAATAGCCTGTTAACGGTAACCGCACTTCCACCAGCCACATTGAAGACGCCGGTTTCAGGTGACTCTGCAAGGAAGATGTTGGCCCTCACAACATCCCCCACATAGATGAAGTCCCGGCTCTGCTCCCCGTCGCCATAGATCTCCGGCTGTCTGCCCTGGAGGAGGGCGTCTATGAACCTGGGGATGACGGCGGCGTACTGGGAGTCGGGTCTCTGTCTGGGACCATAAACATTGAAGTACCTGAGGGAAACGGTTTCAAGGCCATAGTCCTCAAATACGCTGCAGTAGTACTCCCCTGTGACCTTGGATACTGCGTAGGGGGAGAGGGGCATGGGCTTTGCGTCCTCAGAGAGGGGCATTTCAGGGTTGTTACCATAGACAGCTGAGGTTGAGGCATTCACAACCTTCCTGACTCCGGCCCTGCAGGCAGCAAGGAGAACCTTCAGGGTTCCCGTGGCGTTAATCCTATGGCACCTCAGGGGGTCCCTCACACTTTCAGGGACGCTTGCAAGGGCTGCCTGATGGAACACGTAATCCTTATCCATGAATACAGACTCAAGGTCCACGTCATTGATACTCCCCTCTATTATCTCAAGATTTTCATGCTCCGGGTCGTTGAGGTTCTCCCTCTTCCCGCTTGAGAGGTCATCAATTACAGTGACCCTGTTTCCCATTTTGAGTAGTTCATCTGTGAGGTGTGAACCTATAAATCCAAGTCCTCCTGTTACAGCAACATCCATGCCCTTCATGATCATACACTACCTGACGTTGATGAATAGGTGAAGAGACCGGTAGGGTTTCCTTTTATCAGGTAACCTGTATAGAAGGAATTCGAGTTTCTGGTTTTCCCCGGTCTCTGTAACTGTGAAGTTTATCTTCCTCTCCCATTTCTCCTTATCACTCAACCTTATTGTTTCATTCCTTAAAATATCTCCGCCAAGACGCACCACCATGAGGTAGGTCTCGTTGCGGTACTCACGGTTAACCACACCCACAATTACACTGGCATTCTCACCTGCTGTGAGGTTCTCAGGGTACCCGTAGGCCTTTCCAGCGGGTCCCAGGATGTAGAACTCTGTGAACCTCTCAGAGGGTGCCGGGTTGAGGGTTATGTAGACTGTTACTGCAATGAGCGCTACAAGTATGATTGAGAGGAGGAGTGAGATCTTACCATCCCTTGAGAGGTTACGGGGTGATGGTATGCTTCTTATATCGGCGGAGTAGGCGAGTTCACCGCGCCTCCACCTCCTTATAAATGCAGGAGGTGTCAGTGCAAGACTGAGGCCCGCTATTGTCCTTGCAAGTAATGGTTTGAATGTAACCTCTCCCCCCATGAGGATGGCGATGGCTGATGAGATTATGATGCTCGTGGAGAATGCCAGAAACAGCCTCTCAGGGATACTGAGCTGGATCTTCTCAGGTGCGATGGCTGATATCAGTATGTAGCCAGGGATGAAGAGCACCTGGAGGTAGAAGAGCGCCTCCCCCACGGCACCCTGAAGAAGGATAATGGTCAGGATACTCAGGATGGATAGAATTGCAAGGTCACTGAAACCGCCAATGGATACTTTTTTTTCATGTCCCGGAGGTAATCCATGCTCTGAGGTATTTCTGAGTTCCCCTTCAACGTCTTCCTCCTCAATTTTTCCTGTTGGAGGGCTTATTTCCCTTATTTTTCTCATTTTAAGAGCCTTTTTCTTTATGAAGGATGGGTCACCTACTCTGAGGTCATTATCTGAAATTTCAGGTATTTCAAGTGTGACTTCCTCCTCCACGAGGCCGTATTTCTCCAGGATGTCCATCTCTGTATGCTGGAGGGACTCTATGATTTTTATCCTCTTCATGGACCTTCTGATGTAGGCTGTGAGTGCTGTCAGTATACCTGTGACACCAAGGAATATGTGACCATAGCCCCTAGGTATAAGTAAGCATGCTATGGGTGTCAGGATGGAGACGAAGAGGACAATTGAGCCTGTCTGCTTAACTCTTCCCATCTCCCTCAGCCCCGTTAGGAAGGCTGATGCCACTAGATATGAAGTGCTAACTATGAGAATGACTGCAAGGATGAACCTTACAGGCCTGAGGTGTGTGAGGCTTATGATGATGGGTGTCGAGGACGATATTATACCTGCAATCAGGAGATCCCTTGAGGATAGCCCGAGTCTTATGATCTCAGGTTCTTCCCCTCCTTTCACCTGCTTTTTACCAGACCTTCTTGCAAGTTCCCTTGCGGTTATTGTTTGGGTATCCTCTAGAGGAGCGCCCTTATTTCTCAGGCGGATTATAAGGCCAATCAATGGTATGATTATGGCTGGAAGCGCATAAAGTGGTCTTAAATTCCTGAGGGGCGTATAGTTAAGGAGAAAAGCGTTGAGCGTGATTAATAATATGCCTGCCACAGGTGTTATAAGAGGGCTATCGAAACCTGTGATGGTTAGGAGGCTGTAACCCGCCACAACTATTGTGGATACTATTCCAAGAACCCTTAAATGAAATAATGGAGCGTTTATAAGGGCCGCTGAGATTATACCTGTAATTAATAATATAAATTCCCGCCTGACTTTCAACTGAGATTCTCCTGACTCTGGTAAATTGACCTATTATTGGCATTTCTGAACTGATAAATATTTTCATGTCTCTCACATGTGCGCTTAGGCGGACCTATTTCAGTTCAGATGGTGGTACAGATTAAAATAGAAGGTTATGTGGGTGACTTTATAGCCAGGTGGTATACTCTGACCCTGTATTCCCCGGGCGCGGTGAAGGGTGGAATTGTGAGGTAGATGTCAGCCGGAACAACAGCTTTTCTATCATCTCTCGCGGTCCAGTTTTTTCTGACGGGTGTGTAGGTTGTTGTGAGTGGTGTTTTGGGGAGGTTTATGCCGTAGTTGGCGTATTTGAGGTTCTGTATGGGTATGGTTTCTGGTCCCTGGAGGTCTCCTTCTGCTTTTATGTAGAGGTCTATGGGTACGTTGGATAGGTCTTTTATCTGGAGTCCCTGGGGTCCTCCTGGCCAGGTGTATTCTTTTCCGGGTTCCACTGTTGCGGTGAGGGTGAATGAGTTCCCGACCTCCTCTCCCTTCCAGAGGACCATTATCTCCACACTCTCAGGTACGGTTACCCGGACCTCCTGTACTGCACCCATTGTGGAAAAGGCTATGGGTAGAAGCAGCAGTATAAAAAGAACCCCCATCCAGCTGTAATCTGACATCGGAAGATCCCCTCATCACTATATACATCTGTAATTATTTATTAAGTTTTCCCTTATAATTTATTATTTATTATTTCTGCGGTTGCGGTATTTATCATGGAGTTAAATCTGCTCCAGGGCATCATCATCTAATTGTTTATTGATCTACCTAAAATAGTTCATCTGAGTGATTTCTAGACTATAACAGGTGTTCATTAATAAAAAAGAGTTATTTCAGGGTTCACCCGGTGATTTAACAGCTATGTGATATATTCTCACAGAGTAGACTCCAGCGGCTGTTCCAGGTGGCACCGTGAGGTGAAGGTCCACGGGTATTAATGATTCATCTTCAGATTTAACCACCCAGTTCCTTCTGACGGGTGTGTAGGTTGTTGTGAGTGGTGTTTTGGGGAGGTTTATGCCGTAGTTGGCGTATTTGAGGTTCTGTATGGGTATGGTTTCTGGTCCCTGGAGGTCTCCTTCTGCTTTTATGTAGAGGTCTATGGGTACGTTGGATAGGTCTTTTATCTGGAGTCCCTGGGGTCCTCCTGGCCAGGTGTATTCTTTTCCGGGTTCCACTGTTGCGGTGAGGGTGAATGAGTTCCCGACCTCCTCTCCCTTCCAGAGGACCATTATCTCCACACTCTCAGGTACGGTTACCCGGACCTCCTGCACTGCTGAAGCCCCACTCACGGGGTTTGTGAGAAGGATTAAGAGCAGTATAGGAACAGGGAGGGTTTTTAGATGGATACCCATACAGATCACCCCATTTTTTCTGGAGGTTTCTATTGTTTCACATGAACTTACAGTTTATTGTGAAATATGTCACTAAAGTAGATATTATCTGAGCAAATTTTTATTACATAATCTGAGGAGTACAGAGGCATTCTCTCCTAAAAACAGCAAAAATCGTATTAAAATTCCTCTTCAATACCAGAAAGTGGTTTTAAAAAGATTTATATATGTTGGATTATTATTCTTTTATCATGATTATTCATGTTACATATCTTTCAGGTTACATAACAGGCATTATTTCCTCAATAATCATTTCAGTGATACTGGGGCTGCCTCTGGCACCTGAAAGACCGGCCAGACATTCCTGGACCCCTTCAGCCATCTTCCCGGCACCCGTAATTGCCATGGGGCTTGTGGCGATATGCATAAAACTTGGTGTCACAGGTATGTACGGTGGGGTCGATCTTGGTGTGGTTTCAGGGGTTCTGGCAGCTCTCATGACGGCCTACTTCCTTGAGGACATATTCCCCAGACCGGAGGACTTGTGATGAATGAACTTGTTGGAGTTGCAGTTGCAGCAGCGGTATCCTGGCTGAACTTTGTTATCATAGATACATGGATGGGCCTCCCAGAGAAACCAGGTGTCAGGGGGGCTGATTATATTGGAAGGGATATAATGAGAAGGGGAGGGGACCTTGCAGGGGGTTTCTTCCAGGGAAACATAGTCTGCTCTCCTGACGCATCCGCAGGCACACTTCTTGGGGCGATTGGCTGTTACCTGATGGGCATACCTGAGGGGGGTCTTATAGCTGCGCTCCTGGTGTTCATAGGGAACAGGCTCTGCGCAGACCCGGGATATGCCGGTACTACAGGCGCACTTTCAATCACAGTCATAATAGCAATCTCATCACTTGCCGGATTGAAACCTGAAATGTTTGTTGCTGGAATGGTTATTGCGATAACCACAATACAGGGGTTAAACCACAGGGGATCATCAAGGCTCCTTGGCGCCATAGCCAGGAGGATGAACAGGTACACAGACCTGAAATAGAAGGTGTTGATTATGCTACTCCAGATAACAGGGATAATAGTTGTTCTTATGGCATTAAGGACTCTTCTAGCACAGGACAGGGCAGAAAGGTTGCTTTACCTCAATGCAATGGGTTTCGGGATATCTGCAATGATTGCACTCTACATTGGAACGGCATTCGGAGCTATCCTTGCAGCTGTCTACTTCGTGGCATCAACCATAACATCCAATGCCATTGCACACACCCTTGACCGTGTAGGGGATGAAATATTAATCGAGGATTAGATGAAGATCTGGCTGGTGATGGTTATTAATCCGTTTGACCTCATTAAGGGATTAGGTGAAGATTTTGCTGGTGATGGTTATGAATCCGCTTGACCTCATTAACCTTACAAATACAGGAATTTTCGTGATATTCACAGGTGCCGCAGGTATCATACTCCTTCCAAGGCCCCTTGATAAGGTAATAATGTTCTCTCTGCTTCAGGGGGGCTTTGTGATGGTCCTCGCGGCGGCCAGATACCTTGATGTGGCCACGGCAGCGGCCCTGTTCGACCCCATATCAACTGTGATACTGCTTATGGCTGTTATGAGAATCAATGATGTGAGGGTAGCGAGGGGTGAGGATCTTGTCTGATGTTCATGTTTACTCCGATGTGAGGGTAGCGAGGGGTGAGGATCTTGTCTGATGTTCATGTTTACTCCGATGTGAGGGTAGCGAGGGGTGAGGATCTTGTCTGATATTCACTTACTGGATGTGAGAGGTGGGAAACTTGCTTGAAACCCAGATATGGTTCTATGCAGGGGCCGCACTTGTAATAATAGGCTCCATTGCAACCGTCGGAGGCCCCGGTGTAAGGGACCCAATAGTCAGGATACTGAACACCGAGATACCGGCGGTTGGTGTTTCACTCATATTCCTCACCTACAACCACACACTGGCACTCCTCACCTTCATCGCGGCCACAACAATCATGACACTGATACTCCTCAGGGCCGTTATAAGGCTCGAGGAGATGGGGGTGGAAGGATGAGCCTTGGAAGAATCCTCAACGAACTGGCAAACCCCAAGAGGATACCCCGCCTATTTGCATTCTCACTTGGACTCGTGCTCCTTGTGGGTTTTTTGGTGCCATTAACACTGAATGAGAACCAGCTCTACCCGAGACCACTTCCACAGGAGCAGATTAACAGCAAGGACCCCCTGGCACCCTACGACCGCGGCGGGGTTCCACTCAAGGAACCCGGCAACGTGAAGTCCCAGTACCCCCAGTTTGAGGTTAACCTGGGTAAGATCACGGCTTACCTGTCACCGATAGCGATAGCCATCAAGGGCCTGACCCACTACTTCGGGACCTCAATATACTCATCCCCAGGGGGCCTCATAGATGAGATACTCTACTACACAAGGGGCCTTGATACGGTACTTGAGTCAAGCATACTCATGATGGCATTCACCATAGCATCATGGGTCGCCCTTAACTTCACTGTGAGGAGGCGTAAACCATGATGGTGCCGGAATTCACAGTTTCACTCTTCGTGCCGGCGGTCTACACGGGACTCATAGCAGGGTTCATAGCCCTCCTCGGGATATCATTCCAGAAGAACGACCTCAGCGCACTCATAATCACCGATATAGTGGGAATAGCAATGCTCGTCATCGTTGCAGCGGTTGGAACCGACCTTGCAGAGGCCCTCATACTCCCCGGGCTCGTGGTTGAACTGGCAGAGATAATGGCCATATCAGAGATACTCATCTCAAGGGAGATGAGGATTCGAGGTGAGGTGGAGGAGATTGAACGCGTGCCAATGGAACTTGAGGTCTTCAGGACAGCCCCCAACTTCCTGGCCCTTGTACTCATAGCCTACGGCGTGTTCCTCACAGGTTTCACTGGGGGTGCGGTTGCAGGTGCAGGTGTCCTGTTCTACGCTGCAACCAGGAAGGCCCGTGGCCTGCCGGTGGCTGAGTGGAATGGGATAGCGGGTGTCTCAGGTATAACCTGGTGCCTCTGGCTTGCAGGTTTCATAATATTCTTCACAGCACCACAGCTCTGGCTCCCCGCACTATTCCTCTCAGGTTGCGGTATACTGATCAAGGTGGCGAGCAAGATGGGCCTCATCGGGGTCCTTGCAAGGGAGGAGATGATGGAAGCAGGGGGTGATGAATGATGGATATAGCCTCCCTTGGCGGTGAGCTGCTGGGCCAGATACCCTTCGGGGACATAGTGCTCTACCTCACACCATTCAACCTCTTCATGTTCGCATCTGTCCTCATATTCACATTCCTCATAGCAATAAGCCGGACAGAGACCCAGGTTGAGGCAGAGTTCGGGACACTGGGTAACCGGAGGGTTGAGGTTGACACCGCCGAGTTCAGGATCAGGAGGTTCCTTGCAATCGTCTGCGGACTTGCAACCGCAGGTGCGATGGTTACAGGTGACCTATTCAACTTCACACTCTTCGTGGCACTCATAGGGATAGTGAACATCGGTATAGTCTCAGCGGTGAGACAGGTGGATGTGCTTGACGCGGCATTCCAGTATGGCCTCATAGCAATGATGGCCTCACTCCCCCTCTTCGGGGGCGCGGCCATGGTGCTTGGCTCATCAGGTACACTGAGCCTACTTGAACTATCCCACATCGGGGGAAACCAGATGATAGGCTTCGCAGCCCTCCTCCTTCTCATGGGGGTTATCGGCGAGACCGGTGTTGCACCCTTCTATGCAACCAAGGCGGAGATGTTCAGAACACCGGGTTCGCCATTCATACTCATAATACACCTCAGCTCCCTCCTCGTGATTGTGAGGGCAATTGAGGTTTTACTGATAGTTGCACTCTGAAGGTGAGATCATGAATAAACTTAAAGCAGGAAGCCTTACTGCACTCATACTCTCAGGAGCCGGGATAATCTATGCCCTCATATTCAACCCACCGGCATGGGTGGTTTATGGTGTGGCCATATTCCTCATCCCTGTCTTCATACTCTCGGTGGGGATACTCTCCATGGCCAGGCCAGAGAAGGACGAGGCCGATGAGAGGGTCAACGAACCATTCATAGGGTACTGATGATCATGGAACCATACGTTGCGGTGATGAAATGAATCTGATGGGAAACATCATAGTTAACGTTACAATAGCATTTCTGGTGGGGAGCCTGCTTCTGGGGTTCCAGAGGAAGGTGATGGCGAGGATACAGAGGAGGCCAGGCCCCCCTGTTATACAGCACCTCCTCCACACCCTCAAGTTCTACATAAAGGAGTCATCGTTCCCCAGGACGGCTGCAATGCCATTCTATGTGGCGATAGCGGCGACACTCTGCGGTATATGGGTGAGCGCGGTTATCGTGGGACCCGTACTTGAGGGGTCACTCCTGCTCTTCTTCGGGATATACGCCCTCCACAAGATCGTTGAGCACAATGCAGGATCATCATCAGGTTCACCGTACGGTAAGCTCAGCTGTGTCCGTGCCGTGTTCTCTGCTGCAGCCGAACTCCCACTCTTTGCGGTGCTCGCCATCATATACCTGGAGACCAGGACGATGATAATATCGGACATCATAGGCTACCAGAGCATCCACGGGCCACTCATACTCAAGCTCCCACTGGCGGCCATGATGTTCTTTGTCCTCATACTCTCAAAGGCACCCTACTCACCGTTCTCCATAACCAAGGGTAAGGACATAATATCAGGGTATGAGACAGAGCACTTCGGGGTCCTCAGGGGCTACCTGATGATCTCAGAGTCCATAGCATGGTACATGCTCCTCTGGATATTCCTCACTGTATTCGTGGGGGGACTCAGCCTGCCGCTCTATATCCTGGGAATGGTGATAATCACGGCGGTGACGGCATTCATAAACGCAACAACACCCATGCTGAACCCCAACCACTCTGTGGCCATACAGGTAATCCTGGCATTTGTAGGTATAGCAGGGTCCATCATTCTTATGCTTGTAATGTGATAGTAATTTAGAGAGGGGATTTAATGGAGAAAGGTCTAACGGTACTCACGGCACTTGTTGCAGGTGGAGTAATAATCGTGAGCCTGCTTGCAGCCATCATACAGAGGATATCTGTAATACCTGTCACAGTTCTTGCAGCAATATTCATGGTTCTCCTGCTCATGTCTGGCAGTGAAAGGTTCTCTGAACTCTCAGAGGAACTTGAAAGGGTCGCGTTCTTCGCGGTACTGGCACTCTTCATAATTTCATTCCTGGTCCTCTACAGGCCGGTATAATCAAATTCACTGGTGATAACATTGTATGAAATGTACCTGGTATACACGGTTTCCTTTATCGCTGGCTCGGTGATCGGTTTACTCTTAAGTTACAGGAAGTACAGGGAGCCATTTGTGAAGGAAAAAATAGACCCACTGGCACTTATAGTGGCCCTCATGGGGTGGGCTGTGCTTGTTAATGCGGCCCTGACACCCTTCACCCCCATTTTAAGGACAGCGGGGTTCTTCATGGTGGCCCTGGTTGCCGGTATGAGGCCAGGGTATGGCAGATACGAGACGGTCACTGGGGCTGCGGCGGCATTCATAATATGGCTCCTGGCCGGGACCCCGGGGTGGTAGTTATGGATGAAGGAGAACTCATGAGGATCATGAAGAGGAGGATAATTGAAAGTTACCGGTGGCAGGAGGATGTTGTGAAACCACTCTCCAGGGAACTTGAAATTGACCTGGAGGAGTTCCAGGAGATACTCATGGATAAACTGGACATGTCCAGCCTTGAGGCCCTCCACCCCAGATTCGAGTCTGCAAGGCCAAGGTGCATAAAGGAGAGGCTGCACAGTGACCTCCAGCTCTGCTGGCTCGTGGATGTTATGGAGATCGTGGATGCTGAAGATGCGGAAACACTCAAGGATGAGATAACCGAGATGATCCTTGCGGGAACCGAATACCAGGAGGCCCTTGCCGAGGGGAAGAGGAGGCTCCATGAGATACTCCGAGCTGAAGATTAACATGATCATAGAAGAGTTAGAAGTGCTGGATGCCCTTAATGATTAATGTGATCATAGAAGAGTTAGAAGTGCTGGATGCCCTTAATGATTAATGTGATCATAGAAGAGTTAGAAGTGCTGGATGCCCTTAAGATTAACGTGATCATAAAAGAGTAGATGTAGAGGTAAAGAAGTGCTGGATGCCCTTAAGATTAACGTGATCATAAAAGAGTAGATGTAGAGGTAAAGAAGTGCTGGATGCCCTTAAGATTAACGTGATCATAAAAGAGTAGATGTAGAGGTAAAGAAGTGATGGATGCCCTTAAGATTAACGTGATCATAAAAGAGTAGATGTAGAGGTAAAGAAATGTTGGATGCCCTTAAAAGTATTCTGAGGAAAACATCAATCCATGTGTGTCTTGTGAACACAGGGGGGTGCAATGGCTGCGACATAGAGGTCCTTGCACTCCTCTCACCCAGATATGACCTTGAACAGTACGGTATATACGTCCACCAGAACCCCAGGGAGGCTGATGTGATACTGGTGACCGGTGCCGTTACAGAGCAGTGGAGGGAGAAGCTTCAGAGGATATACAGCAAGGCACCTGAGCCAAAGATAGTGGTGGCCCTGGGCAACTGCCCCATCTCAGGGGACGTATTCAACCAGGAGGGCGGGAGCGTCTATGCGCCGGTCTCTGACTTCATACCGGTGGACGCCGAGGTTCCTGGTTGCCCTCCAAGACCATCTGAGATACTTGAGGCCATACTATCGGTGGCACCGGATGCAATAGCAGAGAGGGGGAGGAAGAGATGATACTGCCACTTGGACCAATGCACCCCGGCTACAAGGAGCCAATAAGGCTCAAGGTGAAGACAAGGGGTGAGAAGGTTCTTAAGGCCGAGATAGAGTACGGATACGTTCACAGGGGAATAGAGAGGGTCATGAGGAACAAGACCTGGCAGAAGGCCATATACCTCTCCGAGCGGGTCTGCGGGATATGCTCATATATACACACACAGACCTTTGCAGAGGCTTTCGAGGCCATCTCTGAGGTGGAGGCCCCTCCAAGGGCCCAGTTCCTCCGCGCCCTGACGAATGAACTTGACAGGATACAGAGTCACCTCATCGCAAATTCAACCTACTTCAAGGCCCTTGACCATGAGACCATGTTCATGTACATGCTGGCCCTGAGGGAGCCTGTAATGGATGCCATCGAGTTACTCACAGGTAACCGTGTCAACATGGGCTGGAACGTTGTGGGGGGTGTGAGGATGGACGCCTCAGAGGATCACCTCTCAAGGATAAGGGAGATCATAGTGGACCTTGAAAGGGAATTCGACCGTTACGTTGAAATGTTCGAACACGGGCCACTCATAGGGCTCAGGTCAAGGGATGTGGGTTACATGAGCCAGGAGGAGGCAGAGAAGGCCCGTGCAGTGGGACCCATAGGAAGGGCCTCAGGTATAAGGTATGACTTCAGGGAGGACCACCCCACCTACCGGGACCACCTGGACTTCAGGACAATCTGGAGGGATGAGGGGGACAACTTTGCAAGGGTCATGAACCGCTTCGATGAGATAAGGGTCTCAATTGACCTCATAAAGCAGGTGATAGACAATATCCCCTCCGGCCCTGTGAGGAGGAAGGTGGATGTGAAGGCCGGCTACGGGGAGTGGAGAAACGAGGCACCCCGTGGCGAGGTGGCCTACATGATTGAGACCAACGGCAACCTCATAAAGAACATCTCCATAAGGACCCCGAGCATCATGAACATCGATGCCTGTGCAAAGTACATGCTACGGGACGTTGCAACCGTTGCAGATGCCGTTGCAACCTATGCCAGCGCAGACCCATGCATAGCATGTGCAGAGAGGGCCGTGGTCCTGGACGAAGATGGGGGAAAGAGGGAGATACTCCTCTAAAAAATTGATCATGTTGATGTCCTATGTCCTCTGTAATATGGTACCTCTACGAGTTTGCCCGCAAATCATGGGTAGAGAAATTTGCAAATGCACATACAGAACATGAGATCCTTGAAAAACCTGAAAGGTTCAGGGATTTCCCCACAGTACATAAGGAGTACTGTATAGGCTGCGGGGCCTGCACCACAGCATGCCCTGCCCCTGGCGCCATAAAACTGGTCCGTGATACTGATACCTCTGAGGAGGAGGGCCTCACCTACCCTGTAATAGTGAGGGGGGCATGTATCAGGTGCGGATTCTGCGCCGAGGTCTGCCCAACCGACCCCAAGACCATAGAATGCGGTGAAAATCACCTCATAAGGGAAGAGTTCACAATCGTACCCTCCGAGAAGCTCTACGTGATAGACGATTACCTCTGCATACGCTGCAAGAAATGCCTGAAGGCCTGCCCGGTTGACGCCATCGTTGAGGAGGACGGCAGGGTCGAAATTGACCAGAGCAGGTGCATAGCATGCGGTGACTGCCTCGAGAAGTGTCCCGTCAAGGGTGCCCTCAAGAGGATACACGTGGCATACGTTGAGGAGCAGAAGATGGTTATAAACCTGGCTGTCAATGAACTGGAGGCGGCCATCGAGGAGCGCAGTGATGATATAAAGAAACTCGGGGCCGGTGAGGTCTACAGGATGAACTACCCACTCAGACCCCTCCTTGAAAGGGCCCTTGAGATTCTACCCGATGAGGAGATCACCAGGGACATCCTCGAGATGATAACGGATCGCCTCAAGATGAGGATAATAACCTGGAGCCCCGAGAAGTGCGTTCAGTGCAGATTATGCGTCGATGAGTGCCCATCAGGTGCCATAACCTACTCGGAGGATGAGGGGGTTGTGAGGGACCCTGAAAAGTGCGTCAGGTGCAGCACATGCTACCAGACCTGCCCATTCGGTGTTGCCGGCTACTACGTTGCAAGGTTCCTCATTGACGAGTCCAACGGTGAGGAGGTAATAAAGATCACAATAAAACCGGCGGCGCTTCCTGTAAAGTGATGAGGAGATGATAACATTAGGATCATAATAAGTTGCGGCGCTTCCTGTAAAGTGATGAGGAGATGATAACATTCCAGCTGCAGCAAAACCCGTAAAGCCCCTCAGGGAAGTTGACGTTGACTATGAAATCGACCATGAGAAATGCAGGAGTTGCCCTGATAAACCCTGCCTGAATGCATGCCCTGTGGATGCCGTGCACATGGACCCGGAAACAGGGGAGGTTGAAATCGATGACCGCTGCTTCGGCTGCGTCCTCTGCAGGGAGGCCTGCCCCTACGACGCCATAAAGATGAAGACAATCCTTGGGGAGCCCATAAGGGAGAACGTCCCTGTTATAAACCCCAGGATCTGCCGTGGCTGCGGTGCCTGTGTATCTGCCTGCAGGACAGGGGCAATACACCTTGCATCATCAGGGGAGACCGGTGTTCACAGTGAGATAGATGAGGATAAATGTGTCAGGTGCGGCTACTGTGCAAGGGCATGCCCCACAGAGGCCATAAAATACGGTGAAATCCTGCCACGATCCGTGGTGGGTGGAAAGGCCGTTGTGGTTAACCAGAGGGACTGCATAGGCTGCATGACCTGCACCAGGGTCTGCCCATCCAGGGGCGCCATAAAGGTGGGTAAGATCAACAGGCTCCCCTACATAGACCCATCATACTGTGCAAGGTGCGAGGAGTGCATGGATGTCTGCCCATCAGCAGCCATAAAGTACTCATCCAGAAAGAGGGCCTACGAGAACTTCTCAAAACTCAATAACATGGAGATAGCAGGGGAAATCCTTGAGAGGGAATCAGAGAAACTCGTAAGGAACCTTGGCAGGATAGACTCGGTTCTGAGGAGCGTGAAGCGGAGGTTCACCAGGGATGAACCCCAATTCAGGGTGGATGTCACAGATGAGATAAGGGACGGAATAGAGGAACTCGTCGACTCGGACCTTGAAATCCTTGAACTCAACCATATAGTGGACTTCACAAAGCCAAAGAGAAGTATAAGGGTACTTGAGGATAGGTGCATCGGGTGCGGACTATGTATCGATGAGTGCCCGGTTGGAGTTATAGAACCTGTAACACCAGCCCCTGTTGAGATAAAGGATGGATGCGTCTTCTGCGGTCGCTGCAGTGGGGTCTGTCCTGTTGACGCCATTGAAATAACAGAGGAGGGCTTCAGGGCATCCGATGGCAGGATATACCTTGAGCGCAGAATCCTAAGGGGACCAAGAAGCGGTTCAGTGGAGGTGGATCATGTCATCTGCCAGAGGTGCGGCGTCTGCGTCAACCACTGCCCCGTTGATGCCATGGCACTGGATGGTGAAGTGGAGGTTGATGATGACACCTGCATACTCTGCGGTGAATGCCAGGACATATGCCCTGTCACTGCAGTGAAACTTAACTTGGAGGATGATAACGTTGAATAGGGTCTTTGTGACAGACTGCGAGGGCCCGGTTTCACTGAACGACAACGCTTTTGAAGCCGCGGCCCACTTCATGCCCGAAGGTGACAGGTTCTTCAGGAAGGTCAGCGAATTTGATGACATACTCGCAGATGAGATAAAGAGGCCCGGTTACAATGCCGGGGACACCCTGAAACTCATAGTACCCTTCCTGGTGGCCTACGGTGTCACCGATGAGAAGCTCATTGAGTTCTCAGAGGAAACCCTAAAACTTGTACCCGGGGCAGAGGAGACCCTCGAGCTTGCCATGCAGCTCATGCCATCCTACATCATAAGCACAAGTTACAGACATTACATAGAGGCCCTCTGCAGGCGCACAGGCTTCCCAATTGAGAACACCCGCCACACAACCCTCACCCTCAACGTCCCTATAGGGGATGATGAAAGGGAGATGCTCATGAAACTCAGGGAGGAAGTCATTGATGGGGACTTCCAGGACCTGGATGAGATATTCTTCCAGAAAATACCACAGATGAGGATAGGGGGGCTCCTTGATGAGGTCAGGACCGTTGGTGGGGACGGTAAGAGGGTCGCCCTCAGGGGGATACTATCTGAACTTGGTTTAACAGCAAAGGCGGCCATGTACGTGGGGGACAGCATAACAGACGTCGAGCCCCTCAGGGAACTGAGGGGGAAGGGTATACCCGTCTCCTTCAACGGTAACAGCTACGCCCTAAGGGAGGCTGAGGTTGCCGTCATATCCGAGGATGCAAGGGCGCTCCTGCCACTCGTGGACCTCCACTCAAGGTTCGGGAGGAACTACGTAATGGAATTCGTTAAGGCGTACTCAGATGACCCTGAAAGGGCCCTTGAATCCTTCAGGTTGGACTTCAGGGTTGCCGAGAGATTCGAGAACATATTCAGGGACGCCTACCCCACCATCACACCCGTGGATGATACCGATGAACTCGTTGAGGAGAGCCTCGCAGTTAGAAAGAAGATAAGAGGGGAGGATGTGGGATCCCTAGGCTGAATTGAGCGTCAGGTGTTGATTATGGAGATTAATGGAACGGTGATCGAGGATACGTTCTCAGAGGCCTTCACAGGAAGGTGTGTGAGGGCCACCATAACGGCCCGTGACATGGAAACCGTAAGGAGGGCGGCCTACGATTCAACCGCAACCCCCGGAGCGGTTATAGGTAGAGTTGAGGGTGGCATTGAATCATTCCTCTCAGCTGATGAAACACCAGATGGGAGGCCAGGGGCCACTGTACAGTTCTACTACGCCCTCCCAGACCTGGAGAAATTCCAGGTTGAACTCTCCTACAGGATAAGGCAGGACATACTGGTGAAGCCATTCACAGCCCTCTACAATTCCACACCTGACCCTGAGGGGTACATGGATATGATGAAGCATGTGGGCCACTGCGGGGACGGTTATGAGTGGATTGAGGAGTTCAATGGCCGTGAAATGATAAACATCCCAATAGCGGTCCCGGACTTTAAGATCGAATCAAAGCTGGGTTACAGGGATGCGATCATGGGGGCCAATTTCTGGTACATGTGCAGGGACCCTGAAACCGTCCTTGAGGCCGGTAGGGCTGCCATAAATGCTATAGGTGAGGTTGAGGGTGTTGTGACACCCTTTGATATCTGCTCGGCCGCCTCCAAGCCTGAGACCAATTACCCCTGGATAGGCCCCACAACCAACCACCCCTACTGTCCAAGTCTCAGAGACCTACTGGGTGATGAGTCAAGGGTCCCTGAGGGAGTTGGGTACATACCCGAGATAGTCATAAATGGCCTGTCCATGGAGGCCCTTGAGGAGGCCATGAGGGTTGGTATAGAGGCTGTCTGCCGTTACGACGGCGTCCTGATGGTGTCAGCGGGTAACTATGATGGTAAACTGGGGGACCACAGGATAGACCTTCACGGTGTTCTCTGATGTTGTTCGATGCCGTGGGCCTTGGGGCCCTTAACATGGACCAGCTCCACATGGTTGAGAGGATAGCAGGACCCGATGAGGAGGTCTTTGTCCATGATACAGTGGAGTCCTGCGGCGGCTCAGCAGCCAACACCATAATAGGCCTTTCAAGGCTCGGCCTGAGAACGGCCCTCATAGGCAAGGTCGCAGGTGACAGGGAGGGTTCCATCCTCAGGGAGAACCTACAGGGGGAGGGTGTCGCCGATTACATTGCCGTTTCAGATGAGGGAAGAAGTGGCCGGGTCATGGGATTCGTTGACAGCCAGGGAAACAGGGCACTCTACGTGGACCCTGGGGTTAACGACACACTCAACATGGATGAGGTCCGGGAGGAGGCACTGAAAACCAGGCTACTCCACCTAACATCCTTTGCAGGATCAGGTATCAGCGTCCAGCGGGAGGTCCTGGAGGTCATCGATGACTCTGTGACCGTGAGCCTCGACCCCGGCCACCTCTATGCAGAGAGGGGCGCATCTGAACTTGAGGGTATCCTTGAGAGGACAGACATCCTCCTAGTTAACCGGAGGGAACTGGAGCTCATGACGGGATCCCCTGACCCTGCCAGGGCATCTGCAGAACTGGGGGTTGACGTGGTTGTCATGAAGATGGGCTCTGAGGGTGTCAGGGCCTTCGATGGTTCCGAGGTGGTGGTGGGGGCACTTGAGGTCACCTGCAGGGATACAACAGGCGCCGGGGATGCATTCAATGCAGGTTTCCTCTATGCATGGCTTTCAGGACATGGGCTTGAGGTATCGTGTCTCTTTGGAAACTACCTGGCATCAAGGTGTATAGAGGGCTACGGCGCCACTTCCTCACTACCGGGAAGGGAGGCCCTTGAGGTTCTTGAGGGATACCTCATTGGGAATACCCATCCAGATAAAAGCGTTAATTCCAAAAAATAATTTAAGTGAACATGTTTAAAGTAATAGAGAAGGATCATGTTAATCTCTTTAATAGATTGAACAGATACGGGGTTGTATCATGGATATTGTCTTTAAAAAGAAACTTGATGATCTCCAGAGGGACGTTGCACTGAAGTCGATGGACCTTGAGGAGAACCCTCAGGATGTCAGGGTGGAACTTGGAAGGTGCAGTGTTCGCGATAAATTCATAGATATAACACCAAAGTGCGTCAGGTGCAACCTCTGCGTTGAGGAGTGCCCTGTTGACGCCATATCAGATTCATCTGCCTCAAGGACCGCTAAAATACTCGATAACTGTGTTAAATGTGAGATATGTGCCCAGACCTGTCCCGTGAGATGCATAAATGTTGTTGAGAGCACAGCCACCATTGATGAGGACGTCACATACAACCTTGAATATGTGAGGATTCCCCACAGAACACTCCGTATGAGGGATATCCAGGTTACAGATAAATGCACCGCCTGCGGCACCTGTGAGAGGTTCTGCCCCACAGGCGCAATAAGGGTTGGGGAAACTGCAGTGGTTGATAGATCCATATGCATTGGCTGTGGCGCCTGCGTCAACGTGTGCCCCTCAGATGCCATAAAACTTGAAAGGGAACTCGGACCTGTCATTGAGACCCGTAAACTCATGGTTGATCAGGATGCATGTGTTGAGTGCCTTGTATGTGAGGAGAACTGCCCCACCGGCGCCATAAGGATTGAGGATGGGGAAGTTGTTGTTGATGGAAATAAATGTATCCTCTGTGAGGTCTGTTCGTCTAAGTGTCCTGTGGCAGCACTTAAACTGGAGAGGTTGTCAGATGAAAGTTAAGGAGATAATGGATAAGGATTTTATAGTCGTCTCCCCTGGGGACCGGGTTGTTGATGTATCCCTGAAGATGGAGAAGACAAGGAAATTCACAACACCTGTTGTTGATGATGAGGGAAAACTTGTTGGATGGGTTACAAGTTTTGATGTTATGAGGGGACTCAGGGATGGAGTTGAACTTGTATCCGACATTATGCAGCCCCCAGAGAGGATAGTCCACGTCAATGAGAACGACCCGGCGCGGCTGGCGGTCCTTGAAACAGCCCACCACAAACTTGTTAGTGTCCCTGTACTGGACGATGAGGGAAGGGTTGTCGGTGTTGTGAGGTCCTTTGACATCGTAGAGACCCTCTCACAGCTCTATGAGATCAAGGTCTCCAAGATATTCGAGGCCATGAACAGTGAACTTAAGGGTGTTAGTTGGGACGAACTCATGGAGGCCGCTGCAATCATCACAAGGAGGCGCACTGGTAAGAGGATCAAGCCTAAGGAATACGAGGAGAGGATCAGGAACTCCACATTTGGCGAGGCCATATGGGCTACAGGTGGTCTTGAAAAGTTCTTTGTCGGTCTGATAGCCATCGGTGAACTTGTGATTGCAAGAAAGATTGCGAGGGCAAGAAAGTAATCCCTCTCTTTTTTTATCTCATTGATTTCCCTCCGGACTTTTGAAGGTTTTTACTGGCGCCCCCGGCATCACCGATATTAAGGAACACTTATATAATATGAATACATATGAATGTGTATTCATATGTTCAGGTGATTGTATGGGATGTGAATGCAGCTCATGCTCCCCTGAGGAGGGGGATAGAGATATACAGGTCATCGCAGCATCAGTTACACTACTCACAGCAGGGATTATCCTCAGCTTCACAGACAGTCTGATCTCAATCCCACTGCTACTTGCCGCAGTGGCGGCTGCCGGCTACAGGATATTCCCCTCAGCAATCAGATCAGTCCTCAGGGGACGCTTCACAGTGAACTTCCTAATACTCATAGCAGTCGCCGGTGCCCTTGCGCTTGGTGACTACACAGAGGCGGCCCTGGTAACGGTTCTGTATAACATTGCAGAGTACCTTGAGGAGTACGCCCACAGAAGATCCCACAGATCCGTGGAATCACTCATAAGACTCCGGCCAAGAACCGCAAGGGTCCTCGGTGATGCTGAGAAGATGATTAAGGTTGAGGAGGTGACTGTTGGTTCCATAATAGGTATAAAACCCGGTGAAACCATCCCACTCGACGGAACCGTCACAATGGGCAGGTCAAAGGTGGACCAGTCAAATATAACAGGGGAATCCCTCCCCATAACCGTCCAGAAGGGTAGTGAGGTATTTGCAGGTACCCAGAACCTTGACGGATACCTGGAGGTTCGGGTTACGAGGGGAGCAGATAACACTGTGCTTGCAGGTGTTATTGAAACCGTTAAAAGGGCTGCCACCAGAAGATCCCGCAGGGAGAGGTTCATAGAACGCTTCGCATCAGTCTACACCCCAGCTATCATATCACTAGCGGTTCTAACGGCAGCAGTCCCCATCATAATGGGTGGATCCATCGGAACATGGATCTACAGGGCCCTTGTACTTCTTGTAATCTCATGTCCATGCGCACTCCTCATATCAACACCGGTTGCAATGGTCTCCGGGATGACCGCCGCTGCAGGAAGGGGTATACTCATCAAGGGCTCGGAGTTCCTGGAGGCCATGGCCTCGGTAAGAAACATAATCTTCGATAAAACAGGAACCCTCACAGAGGGATCCCCCAGGGTCACCTCGGTTGAACCCATCGAGAGGAGGAATGATGTCCTCAGGATCGCAGCCTCCCTTGAGAGGAGGTCAGGGCACCCCATCGCAGAGGCCATAGTTGACTCCTACCATGGAGAAACAGATGAGGTCAGTGAATTTGAGTCCATGCCTGGGAAGGGTGTTTCAGGCTACATCAACGGGGTGAAGTACACCATTGGAAGCCCTGAGCTTGTAGGGGCCAGCCCAGGTAATGGGACCACAGTCTACCTCCAGGGGCCGGAGGGGATAGCAGGGAAGATAACCCTCACAGATGCCATCCGGGATTCGGCCAGAAAGACGATTTTAGAACTCAAAGATAGGGGAATCGAGGTCATGATGCTGACAGGGGACACCGAGGAGGTTGCAGCAGAGGTTGCATCTGAACTTGGAGTTGAAAACTATCATGGGGGTCTCCTCCCAGAGGATAAGATGAAGGTGATCAATGAGGTTAAAAAGAGGGGACCTGTTGCAATGGTTGGTGATGGTGTTAACGATGCACCGGCCCTTGCAGCTGCAGACGTGGGGATAGCCATGGGTGTCAGGGGGTCAGATGTGGCACTTGAAACAGCCGATATAACCCTGGTGGAGGATGACCTTGAGAGGATAGATGAACTCATTGATTTAAGCCGGAGGACCATCCGCACAGTGAGGATCAACACGGCTTTAACGGTTACTGTTAAACTATCCCTTGCGGTGCTTTCTGTCACCGGCTCGGTACCTCTGTGGTTCGCGGTTGCTGTGGGTGATATGGGTCTCTCGCTTTTTGTTATAGTGAACAGTCTGCTTATTGCAAGGTACTGATGCTATTGAGAACCATTATCTTTTTTTGTGAACAGTCTGCTTATTGCAAGGTACTGATGCTATTGAGAACCATTATCTTTTTTTGTGAACAGTCTGCTTATTGCAAGGTACTGATGCTTCAGAACAATTATTCTTAAATTTAGGACTCAATTATCACTAAAAAAGAATAAAATAGTGGTTTAAAAACCACTAGAAGGGAAGACTTGCGTATATTCCCTTAATCTTTGCTGTTGCAGTGTTCCAGCTTGATACAGCGCCGAGGCTGTTTCTTGAACTCGTGGCATCTGCAGCGTACCAGGTGTCACCCACAAGTACCTGGGCCCAGACATGGCCATAGGTGTTACCTGAGGTGAAGGTGCATGTACCATGGACGTACCTGGCAGCAAGCCCTGCAGCCCTGAAGAGGGCAACCAGGAGATGTGAATGATCCACACAGTTACCTGTCCTTGTTTTTAGCGTACCAGTGGCACCGTACCTTGTGTTGTAGTAGAAGCTGTAGCTGATGCTGTCGCGTACCCAGTTGAATATCGCTGTTGCCTTATCCCATGCACTGGTGAGACCTGAGGTTAGGCTGGCTGCCAGTGACCTGATTGCCGTGTCATTCACCTGGCAGTTTGCTGTTGCCGAAAGGTACCGGGAGGTGCTCTCACCGCTGTATGGGTCATTCTCAGGTCTCTTCTTAAGTGATGATGATGGGGCTGTTGATGTAGCACTGATCTTCTTCACCGTGACATAGTTGGGGAGTCTGCCATTATCAGCATGGAATGCAAGGATCCTTGAAACCGCGTATATGAGGTTATCAACGGATATCCTGCCGATACTGGAACTCGCATAGTTGGGTGCCCTGCCGTTACTGTTTATGAACTTCAGCACATTCTCTGCAAGTTTGATGTAGGCTGACTTTGAAAGCTCCCCCGTCGCTGACCCTGCTGGGTTCGGCGCGGCTTGCACTGAACGCACTGTGAGTGAAGCTGATTTTCCTGCAGTTTTAAGTAGATCCCTGAGCATCAGGTCAAAGAACTGTGCAACCGTCAGCTTCTGGCTTCCCACTGATACTGTTGATGGCAGCTTCCCGTAGGTTTCAATGTACTTCCTGAGGTTAACTGCAGCGCTCAGTATGTTTGCATGGTTCACACCTGAATTATCACCTGCAGCCTGGAAATGGCTGCCTGAATTGCCACTGACGTTTTCCATGTCTGCATCTGCCACTACAGGTTTATCCGTGGTGTTAGGTGTATACGCTTCTCTGTCCACTGAAACAGGGGGCTCGGTGTTATCTGCACTCAGCTGATCGGCCCCGCTATACAATGTGCCGTCACTGTCCACCATGTCTTCACTGTAACTTTCATTCAAACTGGAGCACTGATCCAGTGACTGTCCAGATTCCATTTCAACCTCAAGGGCTGTATCATCAGCTGCCACTGCATATCCTGCTGTATTCATGAGGAGCATGCATGCAGTGAGCATGCACACCAGTCTCATGTTTACAGAAATTTTACCGCCTCCAATCCACAGTGCCCGGTAGGGTCACTGTGACATTAAAAACTTGAATTTAAGGTTATATATAAATATTTTGGTTTATTTGACCTAAAAAAGCCTTATATGAACCTTTTAAATCGAAATAGGCTTAATGAAATCTTTTCATTTTCAGGATAGATGAATATGCTCTTTCCATCTCCAGCATGGGCTGAATGACAATTTCCAATTCTTTATTCAGCTTAAAGGCATATAAAGAACCTCTTATGCCAGCAGGATCTTAACAGGATTTCAGTTTAATTATAGGGGCTCTCCGGAGGGACTTCAACATGGTATTGTGTCTGGCCCATAGGATCCTGAAGGATCACAAGGAGCTCCTGAGACATAAAAGAAGATCTGAATACTTCATAGAGGCATATAATATCTTATGATGTCTTAAAATGAATTCAGAGGCTTCATAACAACCATAAAGAACAGGGGGTTAAATTTATCTAATGATCAGGGAGTAATATATAAACGGTGATATTATATGATGAGTCGTGAGATGATGGATGCCATCGAGAAGGAACTCGTTTTTGTTGCAACCGCCGATGAGGAGGGCACACCAAACGTGGTCCCCATAGGATTCGCAAGGCCACTTGATGAGAGGACCATCCTCATTGCAGACAACTACATGAAGAAGACCATAAGAAACCTCCATGAAAACCCAAAGATGGCACTGATACCACAGAACGCCAGGGAATGCCCATACCAGTTCAAGGGAACAGTTGAAATCTTCAAATCAGGCAAATACTTTGACATGGTCGTTGAATGGGCCCAGAACGTCATGACAGAACTTGAACCAAAATCCGCCATACTCATGACTGTTGAGGAAATATACTCAGTAAAACCAGGCCCGGAGGCCGGTGAAAAGGTGGCCTGAAGCCCCCAGAGTGACATGGATGTGTGGTATAGCAGGGTTCAGGGGAGCAGGCGCCAGGGACAAGGTCGCCGCGATGCTCAACACCATCGGACACAGGGGCCCGGATGCAAGGGGCCTATACCATGACGGCAGGATCACCATAAAAACCAGTGAGGGGGAGGATGTGCTTGAGGCCCCTCCCTCAGAGGATATTGCACTGGGCCACAACCTCCTCTCAATAGTGGGGGGACCCCAGCCGGTTTCAGGTGATGGGGTCCTGGTTTTCAACGGCGAAATCTACAGTCATGACATCCCAGCTGGTGGTGATGCCCACCTCATACTGGACCTCATAGAGGCCCACGGCGACGACCTTGAGGATGCAATCCGCTTTGCAGTCAGTGAACTTGACGGGGACTACGCCTTCATCTACACCGATGGAGTGAACCTTGCAGCGGTGAGGGACCCTGTGGGTGTCAAGCCACTCTACCATTCCGGGGAGGCCTTTGCATCGGAGAGAAAGGCCCTGTGGAGTATAGGTCTGCGGAACATTGAGAGCCTTCCACCGGGTCACGCCATTATAAATGGGAGGTTGGTGAAGCTGCGGGGACTCCCTCAGCCCAGAACATGCACCGAAAGCCCCCATGAACTTAAAGGTCTCCTGAAATCTGCCATCAGGGAATCGGTAAAAAAGAGGACCCGTGGACTCAGGAAGGCCGCACTTGTATTCTCAGGTGGTGTGGACAGCACCCTCCTTGCTGTGCTCCTCAGGGAATACCTGGACATCACCCTCTACACGGTGGGTACACCTGGATCGCCGGATGTTGAATTCGCATCAAGGGCAGCAGAGGACCTTGGCATGGACCTCAAGGTAATTGAGGTTACAGAGGAGGCTGTGAGGGGTGCCCTCCCCCATGTCCTCGGTGCGATTGAGGTTTACAATCCCATGCAGATCGCCATTGCCATGCCCCTATACCTTGCATCCAGGGAGGCGTCGGCTGCAGGCTTCAGGGTCATGTTTTCGGGGCAGGGAGCCGATGAGCTCTTCGCAGGTTACCACCGCTACAGAAGGCTACTTGAGGATGGAAACCTTGAAGATGCGCTGATGCATGATTTGGAGAACATATACCAGGTAAACCTTGAACGTGATGACGCTGTTACAATGGCAAACTCGGTGGAACTCAGGGTCCCCTTCCTTGACCTGAGGGTTATAGAGTTGGCCCTCACAACCCCCACCTGCTTCAAGATAAGGGGCCCCGATGATGAGATGAGAAAGCACATCCTCAGGGAGGTGGCGGCTGAGATGGGGGTACCTGATTACATTGCAAGGAGGCCCAAGAAGGCAGCCCAGTACGGTTCAGGGATTGATCGGATACTTAGAAGGAGGGTGCTCCCTGGATTCGACCATGAGTCCTTCCTGAGGAGACTCATGAATGATGGTGGAGTCTTTCAGAGATGAATCCATGAGGGGTTCGCCTCTCCGGATTTTGTGTTTCTCTAATCTAAGCATTTATATCACTGCAAATCAATACTAGACTCATATGTTCACATTCACGATTACCCATCACTAGGAGGAATCCTGCATGAAGATAGAGAAAGAGGCTGAGAAAATCCTCAAGGAATTCTCAAGGGCACTTGAAGACGTCCCCGAACTTGAGGAAACATATTACATCGTTGATAACCTTAACAGGACAAGCGAGGATGATGTTGAGAAGACCGACCCTGAGAAGATCCTCAGAAACGCCCCTGTTGATGAGGACGGCAACATAGTTGTTGAGAGGGGTGAATGGACCCAGTAGGTGTTAAGGATGCGGTTAAACCTGGTTATTGAACTCCGGGATGCCCCCGGCCAGCTTTTATCTGTACTGGAACCACTGGGGAGCTCCGGTGCCAATATAGTAACTGTTATACATGAAAGGGACCGTGAATACGGGCCGATGGTACCTGTACAGCTCACGGTGGAGGGTGACAGGGAAACACTTGACACTGCCATCAACAAACTCCAGGAGAGGGGTGTTAACATAATCGAGATGGACGGCGCCCCCATCAGGGAGAAATTCACAAGCATACTCATCGGTGAAATCTCAGAGGGAGACCTCCATGAAACTGTGGAGGCAATAAACAGCGTCAGAGGCGCCTCTGTATCTGACCTTTCACTCAGAATGTCCGGGGAAAAACAGTCAGCCAGGATAACCGTTGAGGCCGAACATGGGACCAGGGAGATGGTCCTTGAGAGGATCCAGGAGGCCGCCAGCAGGCATGACCTCCTCCTCATAACAGAGGTCTAGGGAGTGATGAGAGTGAGGATATGTCTGGTTGGTCTGGGAGCGGTGGGTCAGGGATTCCTCAGAGCGGCCCGGTTCAAGGGCGAATACCTGAAAAAAAGGTATGGTCTGGAGCTGACATTCACAGGGATTGCTGATTCATCAGGGGCAATTTATGATGAAAACGGTCTCGATATAGCTGAAATCCTCAGACACAAGAAGACAGATGGTGTCGGCAGACACCCCATGGGAGTTGAGGGTATGAGCGGCCTTGAACTCCTGGAGGAGGTTGAATACGACTGCCTGGTTGAGGCGACCCCCACCAGCATAACGGATGGTGAACCAGGTAAGTCACTTCTCATAGAGGCCCTTGGGGATGGTAAACACGTTGTAACATCCAATAAGGGGCACCTGGCGCTCTTCTATTCTGAACTAATGGAGCTATCCTCAGAGGCCGGCGCCGAGCTCATGTTTGAGGCATCAGTTGGCGGGGCCATGCCCATAATAAACCTTGCAAGGGAGACCCTCACATCCTGCAGTATAGAATCTGTGATAGGGATACTGAACGGCACCACAAACTTCATACTATCAAGGATGACCTCAGAGGGTTCATCCTATGAGCAGGCCCTCCTTGAGGCACAGGAGCTTGGTATAGCAGAGACCAACCCTGCACAGGATGTTGAGGGTACAGACGCCGCATGCAAGGCGGTTATACTCGCCAATGCAATTCTCGGGAGAGCTTGTACCCTCAGGGATGTCAGTGTGGAGGGTATCACAGGCATAACCCAGGGGGCCATTGAACTGGCAGCCCAGGAGGGTTACCTCATAAAGCTCATCGCTGAGATATCAGATGATACACTGGAGGTGGGTCCGAGGCTCGTGAGGATGGGGTCCCCCTATGCTGTTGACGGGACACTCAACATGGCAACCCTCAGGACGGACCTTGCAGGTGAGGTCACAGCCGTTGGGAGGGGTGCCGGGTCCCTGGAGACAGCATCGGCCATGCTAACAGACACCCTCACCATATGGCGAAGGCATAGAAAAAGCATATAAATTTTAATGTTTTTTTAATCCATCAGTAATGAATTATGTTTCAATCCCACAGTGATTATCATGAAATATGTTATTCTTGTTGGAGATGGAATGGCAGATTATTCCCTTGATGAACTTGATGGCAGAACACCACTACAGGCTGCGGATACACCCAACATGGACCAGCTTGCAGCTAGAGGCGCATGTGGACTCCTCAGGACAATACCAGACGGCATGGAGGCGGGCTCAGATGTGGCGAACCTAAGCATAATGGGCTACAACCCCAGGAGGTACTACACAGGGAGGGGGCCCCTTGAAGCCGCAAGTATAGGTGTGGAGCTCTCCCCTGAGGATGTTGCATTCAGGTGCAACCTTATAAACGCAGATGAGAGGATAGTGGACTTTAACGCCGACCACATTGAAACAGATGATGTAGCAGAGCTCATAGATGCCCTCAACACCCACCTTGAAACCCCTGGAAGATTCTATGCTGGAGTGAGCTACAGGAACCTCTTTGTCATCACAGGACCCAGTTATGCCGATGTGCGAGTCGAACCCCCCCATGACATCGTAGGTGAACCCGTGGACCATCACCTCCCCGGGGGGTCACCTGAGGCAGACCATATAAGGGAGCTCATGCTCGGATCAAGGGGGGTCCTTGATTCACACCGGGTTAACAATGAAAGGGTGGCGAGGGGAAAGAGACCGGCAAACATGATCTGGCTCTGGGGTCAGGGTACCAGGCCATCAATGGAACCATTCAGTGAAAAATATGGCCTGAAGGGCGCCACGATAACAGCCGTGGACCTCATAAAGGGTCTCGGTGTATATGCGGGCCTTGAGAACATCCATGTCCCCGGTGCAACAGGCTACCTTGACACCGACTACCGGGCCAAGGGGAGGTACGCGGCAGCGGCCCTCGAGGAATACGACTTCCTGTATGTCCATGTGGAGGCACCCGACGAGGCCGGACACGCAGGTGACGTTGAGGAGAAGATAAGGGCGATAGAGAATATAGACAGCTTTGTACTGGGAAGGATACTTGATGCCATGACAGAATACGATTGCAGGATATCCGTGCTCCCGGATCACCCGACACCCGTCGAGGTGAAAACCCATGTACCTGACCCTGTACCCTGCATACTTGCAGGTGATGGTGTTGAACCTGATGCTGTAAAATCATACGATGAATTCTCTGCCAGGGAGGGTTCAATGGGTCTCAAGGATGGTCATAGACTCATAGAGTTCATGAAAACCCTCTAGTTCCGGCTTCAGGGTACGAATTTTTAATACCGATGAGGCACATACACTATTCCATTAATCTTATTCACTCGAAGACACATAGACTATTCATTAATCTTATTCAACCACTCAGGAGTTGGTTCATCTGGCCAAGTACATTGTTGTAACAGGAGGAGTTGTAAGTTCTATAGGAAAGGGGATAACAGCAGCATCAATTGGAAGGATACTGAGATCATATGGGCTTTCCGTGACAGCCATCAAGATAGACCCCTACCTAAACTGGGACTCGGGGACCCTCAACCCCTACCAGCACGGTGAGGTCTTTGTTACAGATGACGGTATGGAGACAGACCTTGACCTGGGCCACTATGAGCGCTTCCTGGATGCGGACCTCCCCGGCGAGGCCAACATAACCACAGGTAAGGTTTACCTCTCTGTCATCAACAAGGAGAGGGCCGGTGAATACCTGGGCTCATGTGTGCAGATAATACCCCACATCACCGATGAGATCAAAGCAATGATAAGGAGGATTGCAGATAAAAGCGGGGCTGACGTCGTCCTGGTGGAGGTTGGCGGAACCGTGGGTGACATAGAGGGACAGCCGTTCCTGGAGGCCCTCAGGCAGCTCAGAAATGAGGAGGGCCACAAGAATGTCATGTTCGTCCATGTAACCTATGTCCCATATCTGCGGGCTGCAGGGGAATTCAAGACAAAACCAACACAGCACAGCACAAAGGAGCTCAGGAGTACAGGTATCAACCCTGATATGATAATATGCCGCAGTGAGATGCCCATAGACTCATCACTCAAAAAGAAGATAGCCCACTTCTGTGACGTCGAGGAGGAGGCGGTCGTAAACGCCCCAGACGCATCATCCATATACGAGGTCCCACTGGTCCTTGACAGTGAAAATGTCGGCGAATACATAGTGAGGAGGATAGAACTGGATGTTGAGGGCAAAGCGGATCTTAAAGAGTGGAAGGGAATCGTGGAATCCCTCATGATAGATGAGCCTGTGGTGACAGTTGGGATAGTGGGCAAGTATGTGGAACTCGAGGACTCCTACATAAGCATAAGGGAGGCCCTGAAGCACGCCGCAGCCCACCTGGGGATCCGCGTTGAAATTGAATGGATAAGTGCAGATGATGACGTCAGTGTGGATGACCTCAGACACCTTGACTCCATACTTATCCCTGGCGGCTTCGGTGAGAGGGGTATATCAGGGAAACTCGATGCTGTTAGATTCGCCCTTCAGGAGAAGATCCCCATCTTCGGTATATGCCTGGGGATGCAGTGCATGGTTATAGAATTTGCAAGGCTCAATGGAATGGAGGGCGCCAACAGTACAGAGTTCGATCCGGACACACCCTACCCTGTGATCGACATGATGGAGGAGCAGAAGAGGATAAGGAAGATGGGTGGAACCATGCGCCTCGGCTCCTATGACTGCAGGGTCAGGAAGGGCACCCTTGCACATGAGGCCTACGGGGAGGAACTTGTAACCGAGAGGCACAGGCACCGGTTTGAGGTGAACAATGAATTCCGGGATGAACTTGAGGAGAAAGGCCTTGTAATTTCAGGAACATCACCTGATGAATTTCTGGTTGAGATGGTTGAAATCAGGGACCACCCATGGTTCCTGGGATGCCAGTTCCACCCTGAGTTTAAATCAAGGCCAAACAGGGCACATCCACTCTTTGTATCATTCCTGAAGGCGGCATTTGAAAATAAGGGGTCCTGATTCCTTTACTTTATTTTTCCCTCATCAATGGGCTCCCATACCGTGACGTCCCCACTCCTCATAACAGCCCTGAAGACACCCCCACCATCACCCAGAAGCACTAGCCTCACAAACATTGACCCCTCATACTTCCTCTGGAGTACCACGGTCCGGTTTCTCTCAAGGAGTGCGAATGCAACGATATCTGAATCTGGGTCACCCTCAATAATCCTTGAGTTCCCATTAACAAGGTAAAGCCTCGAAACATTCACCCCATTGAATTTCATACTTCCACTATCATATACAAGACCGTCGCTACTTCTCAGTGGTTCAAGTGAGGTGATGGTACCCGTGGAGTAGAGTGGTTCCTCTGTTTTTCCGGTGAAGTTCCAGCTTCCATAGTAGAGTATCCAGTAGCCCTTGTCTATGAGGCGATCATAGGTTACGAGGACATAATCTGATTTCCGGTTGAGTATGGATTCAACCTTTTTTGCGGTGCCATCATGGAAGCCATACCTCTCAATGAGGTAATCAGCACGTTCACCCCTTTTAACACCCAGAATGTCCCCCAGGATGATGGCTGAAGCTGCAGGGTCATTTTCATTTTTCAGGACCTCAAGGTAGGCATCATCTCCAGAGGATGCAAGCATTGAGAGGATATCAGCTGAAAGCACAGGGTCTGATGTTGCAAGCGCCCTGTTCTGCCAGTACTCCCTGTAAACCCCTGGAACCCTGGGATCAAGGGGATAATCAGCACCCCTCCGGGGGAGGGTTTCAATGTAGGCAAGTCTACCATCAAAATTCACAGGCCTCTCAGCCATGAAGGCAAAGAAGTGTCCGTGGACCCAGTTACAGATCACCACCGTACCAGTTGGTGTATTCTCCCTTATGTAATCTGCAGCGGCCATGAGGTCATCATTAACCCTCGGGTGCAGTGCACTGTAACTCTCAATGCATATGAGGAAGGATGGAAGGATCACCATGGTAGCCACAGCCACATGGAGGGATTTTCTGAATGTAGGATCAGGGGAATCCATGAATCCCACTCTGATTTCATTCCGCCGGATGTCAGTGAGAAAAAGTGCAGATGTAACAAGGATGGGAAGTGCGGTTATTTCAGAAAACCTTATACCCCAGAACATTAAAATGGCCCCTGTCACTGTCCATAGGGATAGTAGAGGCAGCAGCACACTTTTCCTCTGATACCTTATGAGGCCCCTGAAACCGGCAATGCCCGCCAGGAGGAGTCCTGGTCCAAGGGCGACCACTGCATCTGCCAGGTCAGGCCTCTGTAACTCCGTTATGTTGGCGTATGGATTCGGGAAGGGGTATGCGGAACTCACACCTCCAGGTATCCTGAAAGCCCCAAAAAGGATTGATAGGATACTTCCAGGTGCAAGGACCTCAATGAGAGCCGTGCTTACCAGGAGTAGTATGATGGGCTCCCTGCGCCTTAACTTAAACGAGAAGATCATGCTGGCTGCAAGGAGAATATAAAGTATCTGCCAGCCATTCCATGCAGTTGAATATAGGGCCATGAGAACCCCTCCGAGGACTGCATACCTCCAGCTACTCTCCTTAAGAGAGACCTGGAGTGAGAGTACCACGGCCAGTGGAAGGACGAGGTTGAACATGTCTGTGTCATAGAATCCAGGTACAGTCCTCATGAAGTAGAAGGGTACAGAAACCGCCAGAAGACCCGCGGCCGCCGATGATAGGTCATCACAGTCAAGTGACCTTGCAAGGGCGAATACCAGTACACCTGCAAGGGGGGCTATGAATGTTGGAAGCCAGAATGCCAGGTCAGTTAAACCTGTTAATGGTGAAAGGATCATGTAAACAAGGAGCGTGAGGTAGGCGAGAAGTGGCGGGTAATCGAGGGGTACACCTGGGGGGTAATATGAGTACCTGTCCCAGCCATCCTCTGAGAGGGTGCCATGTTCAAGGAGGTTGGATGCGAGCCTGAGGTTGTAGTAGGAGTCCATATCATACATGTATGGCTGGCTGTAGCTTTCACTGTATATACCTGGGACTGTGGCAACCGCACCGGCCCTCAGGGCAAATCCAGCAGAGAATATTACAAGCATGAGAATGAGTGTTCTCATATCAGCTCTTATCAGTCCACAGATTGATTTTTTATCCCACCTCAATGTGCATCCACTCTTTAGTTTATAAGCTGGATATACATTCTGAGATCTGTTCACAAAAACTTAAATATCCTCACTCTGAGAATTAATTAAAAACGAGTCCTGAAATATGAGATTCTCTTAATGTTCACATTAGAGGAGTGATTTTATGGTCATGGAACTGATCCCTGTTTTCATAGCACTTATAGTATGTTTCTATGCCTCATACAGTGATATAAAGAGGGGTTTAATACCCAACCGCCTCACGTTTCCTGTTATTGGCCTTGGTCTTGCCTTTAACGCCATGAGGGCCTACACCGAGGCGGACCCCTGGATATTCATATACACCGTCATCTTCACGGCGGGTATATTTGCCCTTGGCTACATCCTCTGGAGGATGGGTGCCTGGGCCGGTGGTGATGTCAAGTTATTCACAGCCATCACGGCTCTTCTACCATTCCAGCCATCCATTGTGGGTTACACCCTTGGAGGGGTGGCTTTTCCTGTAACAGCAGCTTATCCATTCCCTTTAACACTTATAATAAACAGCATACTGTCCCTATTGCCATTTCTCCTTGTATACGTCTTCTTCATAATCTACACATCGAGGAGGGACCTCATGGATGAGTTCATGGAGCCCCTGAAACAGTACAAGACGAACATGGTCCTTGCCCTTGTGATCACATCGGCGGTGACTCTTACGTTCATTGTAACGGATTTCCTCCCATTCCAGATAATAGTGCTCTCACTCATACTCATCTACCTCCTCACCATGGTCATATCACGCCTACCCAACAGGGTGAAGGCTGTGATAGTATCTGTGATAATTGTCTACTCCCTCTACAGGAACTTCGAGTTAACCGTGAGTGGCGTTGTTGTACTCTGGGTCTCAATAACCGCCATACAGCTTATAAGAAAGCTCCTGACATCCATCACAAGGGAGGCACTGCAGGATACCATGCACGTGGATGAACTCAGGGAGGGCATGATACTCGCCCACACACTCTACAGGAAGGGTGATGAGTACTACTTTGATGACACATCATTCATCGATAGATTCAGGACCGCCGCAAGGACGGGTGATGTATCCACGCTGACCTACAGGGGCGAACCTGTAATTTCTGCAATGGCCGCCGGCCTGAGGGAGGATGAGATCCAGACACTAAGGGACCTTGTAGATGAGGGAAAGATCCGTGATGAGTTCCGTATAAGGAGGGGTCTGCCCTTCGCCCCTGCAATATTCATAGGACTTGTGATATCACTCCTTGTGGGTGACCTTGCAGTCATACTCTTCCGGGCATTTGACCTGGTATTTTAGCCAAGTATTTAAGAGGCCCTCCACATAAACAATAATAATAGATTTAGAAGGTGATCTGCATGGATAGCAGGGGACAGGTTTCCCTGGAGTACCTCCTACTCATACTCGTGGTCATCCTTGTGCTGGGTGGTGTCACCATCCCCCTCATAGGGAGCTCAATAGAGGCGAGTACAGATGTATCCCGGGCATCGGATGCGAAAGTGGCTGTTCAGACTCTGGCTGATGCAGCAAACATTGTGTACTCCAATGGTCCAGGGGCAAAGAGGACTGTGAGCTTCTATTTACCAGTTGATGGTGTTCTTCTATTTGAAAATAACAGGGTAATATTCACTGTGACCTACAGCAACGGTACAAAATCAAATATAACTGCACAGACACTCTGCAATTTCACACCAGAGCCCACAAGGCAAATAAATAAGGGATGGTACAGAGCTGTGGTCTATTGGCCCATCAATTCAACTAACGTGAGGGTTGCCAACATAACCAGGATCTAGGAGGTGTTTCATGAGTTTTTTCTCAAGACTCGGCAGCGCAGTGATAACTCTATTCACACTCATCGGAACGGCAATCTTTGGAATCATAAGACTTCCAGCTAAGATAAGGAGCATGACATCCAATCTTCGGAAGGGAATCTCAGATGTTGATGTTGATGAAGTGAAAAGAAGGATCAGGGACAGGGCTGAGTCAATAGGGGAGCGTATACCAGCCCAGCATGATGAGGAGGTCCAGGAAATCCTCGAGGAGGCAAGGAACCATGACATCAAAATATCTCAGGACGACGCCCCAATAATCATCAAGGCGAGGCGCTTTGATCCAGCAGAGAAGGAAAATGCAGTCCTTAAACTTCAGTTAACAGCCTCTGGGTTCATCGTTCTCTCAATAATATACGTCTTCAATTTCATATCTCTCCTTGTATTCATGCCAGCTGCACTTATACTTCTGGGACTTCTCCTCTACATACTCTACCGCCAGATAAGGGTCATGTACCCAGGGGACTTTGAGGCCTACCGGGACTTCTTCTTCATGTACGTGGGTGTTGGACTCGTTATAATTTTTGTATCAGGTAACTCTGCCATCACAATGGCCTTCCCATTTGTATTTTTCCCGGCACTCACAACACTCCTCTTTGCTGTGCTGGCTGTGGCTGTGGTCTTCCTCATATTCAGAATAAGATATGTGCGGGACTACACCTTCGGCGAGGTTATAGAGACAGGTGAAAACACATCCTATGTCAGGGTTGACTATGATATAAGGAGCAACGTTAAACCAGACGTCTACATCGTCGAGAATGGGGGTTTTGATGTGAAGGTTGGGGATACAGTGAAGCTTGCAGTTGAGGGGTCCGTCATGAGCATGAGGGGTAACAGGCCTGTTAGGATAACCGGTGTGGAAGGGGTGTAACTGGAAAAATTATGACCTCTATTTTATTCTAGACCTGTACCGTGTATGTCTTATCCCCCAGCCTGACGGTGGTGCTATTCACAGGCTTTACCCCATTGAGACTTAATAGGGACTCAACGGTCCTGTTTATCACAAATGCCCTGTAATTTGAGGGAATGGGCGTGTCAAAGTACACAGTTATGGTCCTGTTATTTCCACCTGTTATGGTTGTCTTTGTGACCTTTACTGGCTTCATGGATATGTTAGTGTATGCAATCTCAGCAACCGCAGATGAGGCACCCTCCCTTGCAGCAGCGGCTATACTGTTCTCCTGGGACTGGGGACCTGCAATTGATGAGAAAACAAGCACGATTATCAGTATGAATGAGACGATCAAGAGAAATTCTGCTGAGACCTGACCCCTGAAATCCATATATATCATCCTCCTACTGATATATGAATGAGCAACTATATATAACATTCCCGGCATAAATAACCACATATAAAGAGAAGGGGATAAAATTGAGGGGTATACTGGCTGATAAGAGGGGTTTTGCATTTTCACTTGACATACTTCTGGCTCTCATACCATTAACCATCATGCTGGGCATACTTGCCGCTGATATGGACAACATAATGTATTTAACACAGAGCACAATCTATCAGAGCGCCCTTGACCGCCAGGCATCGGATATAGCAGACGCCCTGGTTGAAACCTCAGGTGTACCTCCAAACTGGGAGCAGCTCGGAAACCCCCAGAGTATAGGACTTGCAAAGTATGACCCTGTGAGAAACACGCCCCAGAAGAACTACCTCTCCCCTGCAAAGATCGCTGGGATGAACACAACCAACATGGGGGAACTTGTGGGCCCGGAGTATGGCTACTACATCAACATAAGCACCACCGAGGGCCTCACTGTCAGAACCCTTGGAACCCTCAACACAAGCGCCCCTGACATTGCAAGGGTTGAGCGTTACGTCCTCACCACCAAGGTTGAGCGTGTGGGTTCAATAGAGGGACTCATAAGGGATGCTGGGCAGCCAAGGACCTACACAACCAACTTCCCAACCAATGATGCATATCTCCGAATTTACGATTACTGGGTCCTTGTAATTAACAGGGGATACAATTCAGCATTTGTGGATGTTAACAACAACCGTGTTATACCTCCCAATGAGATAAATCAGCACATAACAGAGATCAAGAAACAGATAAATGAGACCTACCTCTACAATAACACAACATTCAGGGATAATATACTGAGTGTGAGAACCCAGAGTAACCCCGGGGCATCAATGGATGTCTACATCCTTGCAGCACCCAAGGGTACCCCCCCAGATCAGATCACACTTGATAACGTGAGGTTAAGGCCTGCCAGATTCGTTCTGTACCTCTGGCTAAAATGATAATTATGATTCAGGTGATCAGTTATGATCCGTGATTTCGGTGATGATGAAGGAGGATTCATATTCACAACCGACGCCGTCCTGGCCCTGGTTGTTGTATTCATATTCACAGCATCAATTGTGACCTACTTTGCGCTTCCAAATTATATGGGGACTGACCACCAGCACCTTGAGGCCCTGGCAGCAGACGCCCTGGATGTCATGAGGCAGGACGGGACACTATACTCTGCAGCCGCCATGTACTCCAGGAACAACACGGCAGGTGCCGAGAACCTGATAAGGTCTGAGCTGAGATCACTACTACCACCAGGGGTTGGGTATGAGTTCAAGATGGGACCATATCCGACTCTCAGGAATGACAGCGGAATACTCGTATCAAGGGACACCGCATCAAGGGCCATAGTTATTTCAGGTCCTGAGGAGGGCTGGCTTGGACGTGCATGGTACAAGATGGAGGAGGTCACACTGGAGGACCAGGAGATAAATTCCACCACAACCGTATGGAACTTCCACAACTGGCTTACCAATTTCTGGAACAGTCTTTATTCAAGACCCTACTGGGGATACCAGACCGCACCCCGGAACATCACCTTCTCAGTCCCATCAAGTAACATCCACTGGGGTAGGTTCCTTATTGGTTCATGTAACCGGCAGAACAGGTCATCATACGGGGCCAACGTGGTGATAAACAATGTTCCCCATGTTGTCAGGAACGATAGCTTCACCTTCCTCAACCTTAGACCCGGAACAACAAGGGAACTCATGTACAATTATCAGGGAAACATAACGTCACTAGTGGGCGGCTCGAACAACTTCTATGTCCAGTTCACAAACATGACCACAACGGGAACCACGGATTACGACATGCCATGGTTTTCAATGATAGCCAACTATACAAACACAATAAAGGTGCCGAGGGGTATCATTACCCGCACATACCCCTTCAATGACGCTGCAGGCCTTGCAGTGCCCAGCTTAACGAGGCTTGACAACAATGGGACCATGGGTTACGGCCGTATATATGACCTCAACACGGGTACGGTTACCAACCTCAACACGAGGCGGGTGATAGCATGGGGCAGTATGGTGAGACAGAACCATTCATACTCTGATGGTCTGCCATTCGTAATTGATAACGTTAATGGGGGTAGCGCAGATGGATGTGCGGTAAGCGTCACGCAGGACATTCCAATACCGCCAGGCTCAAGGATACTCGATGCCTACACCGTTGTCAACCCATACGGTGGTGTTGACAATGCCCTTGTGGAGGTATGGAATGGTACAGCATGGAACGTGGCATTCTGTTCATTTAACTATGGTGGAGTAACCTACAGTGCTGTGAGTGACGGTTACGGTAACGTGCCGGGTATCATATACATCAGGGATTACCTGAGGGCTGGGCACACCAATAAGGTCAGGGTTACAATATGGGACAACGTACCTGGCCAGGACTACGACCTTGTGGGCCTTGTTGACTGCTACTCCACGGTCTCCTACACATCACTACCCATCCAGTGGAACAACTACCCCTTTGCAAGCTACCAGAACTCAACCAATGTATCGGCCCCTGTGAGGCAGTTCACCATTGGGTCAGATGCCAAGAAGGTCCTCTTATTCGTGGGGGCAGGATTTGACACCAAAACCATCAAGGTTGAGGTTAAAAACTCAACGAGCGCCTGGACACAGCTCTACAATGGTCCCGTGCCCTTCTCACTGGATATAGGGGCCATTGATGTTGCAGGAAGCAGGATATTCACAACAGGTGGAACCCCTGGAAACTACAGTACAAGACCTGGAACCTATGATATACGTGTCACAGTAAATTCAGGGCAGGGCTGGGAGTCAGGGGACTCCAACGCTGAGATATACTCGGGTACACGTGTCGCTGTCATATACCCCAAATTCCTTGCAAACATGTGGGCCACAGAATATGCCAACGACGCATACACGGCCCAGGCCCTTGCAAGGCAGGAACTCATAGAGATGCTCCAGGCATCAGGCTACAATATAGACCCATCACTTATAAGGACCGAGGCCCTCTACACAGGGGACATACCCAATTCATTACCTGTTAGACTAACACTGTGGAGGAGTTAGATATGAGTATAATCCGTGACGAGGATGGATACGCATTCACACCACTTGCAGTACTCCTCTTCATACCGGTTATTGTAATCGCCATATCCTATGGAAGCATAGTCAATGAGGCCAACATGCTGGCAGCCCTTACAATGGGTGGAGATGTCACTGTAACCGTGGTTGGCTCAATATACTCTACCGTTGAGAAGGCCGCGGCGGATGCAGGGCGTAACGCGGCATACAATGCATCAAGGAACGTTATAGATAACGCTGAATTCTTCCCACCAGGAACCAGCAAGGCCAACATAACAAGGAGCATCGTTGATGCCATAAACACCAACGTCATAAACACATCACAGGAGCTTGAAAGGCAGACGGGCCGTCAGATCTACATCAACAATATACCCATAACCAATTACACCAACGCCACATTCACCACATCGGATGTTACAATAACACAGAGTGACCCCTTCGGGTTCTCAGTGGAGATACGCGGTGGCATACCTGTGAAGGTTGTCCAGAAGGACCAGGTCTATGAGTTCCGGCTACCACAGGTATCATCCTATGTGAGCCTTGAGGGTATAGAGGACCCCTACATATGGATAAACACCAAGTTCCGTGCAAGTAACGTGATCTACAAATACCCCTACTATGCAAGTAACGGTACATATGCAGACTACAGGCTCAATGAGAGTGTCGACAGTAACGGAAGACTCCAGAACCTCTGGTACTGCCTCAACGGGACCGACAACCCCAGCAACATAACACCAAGACCCTACTACTTCGTGGACCCATATGGGCTATCATTCTTTGACCGCCTGGAGAACAGGTCATCCTCTGCAGATCCTGAATACACCAGGATGAGCACATTTATAATAGGCGACCCCCTCCTTGAGGACCATAACGGTAATCAGTACATCTCAAAGGTTGACAGGGAGTACTTCCTTGGAATCGCCGGGACCACCATTAAGGTGAGGAACAATGTTATGTACGACCCCCTTGGATGTCCTTTCTGCCTCTCAGCTACATATAAGAACCTTCTGGGCCTTGCTGCAAACAATTACAGTTAAGGTGATTTAATGGATGATGCCGGTGTTTTAAGCATCGACTTCCTTTTCGCAACACTGATAGCTCTCATCATAATCGCGGGAATGGTAAGCATAGTGGACAGTGAACTCTCAAGGACACAGGTTGGTGAACTTGGGAAGGCCAGGATGATGGGTGAGCGTGTTGTGGGTGCAGTGAATGCAGCCTACACCAATGGCCCTGGCTATGCTGTTAACCTCACATTAGCTTCTGGTTTTCCATACATCATTGAGGTTAGGAATGGGAGAGTCACTGTGTTCTATAAGTCTAGCACAATCGTGCTTCGTCTCATCCCAAAGGTCAACGTGACCACCACCAACATGACGCCTGGATTCAAATACACTGTGAGGAACCAGAACGGTACCATCACCATAAGTAAAGTCACCTGAACAATCAAAAAGTCCGGAGGATTTCTCTTGTTTAGTGACCTTAGGTGGGAGTATAAGGCCCTTGCAATCATTGCCATCATAGCCATCCTTGTGACAGTGTACTCATACAACTCATTCAATCAGGGGGAGAGGGTGAGGCTCTCTGATTCCATACAACCTAAACCCCAGCCGCAGCCGGTACCAGTGAGCGTACCGAACATGACAGATAACAGAACAAACACAACTGAGAATATTACGGCCGAGGAGGCCAGACAGATAGCAGTAGAATCAGGCTACACCGCAGGCCAGCCCACAAGGGGCACAATAAACCTGAACGGTACGAATGTGGAGGTATGGGTTGTACCCCTCCAGAGGGGTGGGAGGACAGTTAAAGAGGTCTATGTCAGCATGGGGAATGGACAGATCGTAGGGAGCAGGGAATTTGCCTGATTAAGCAGTTCCATATGATTCTTATTCTATCTCTTTTACAAGGGAATTCACCTGCGGGATAATCATAAAATATTTAAGGCAATCTGAGATATTATTGGTAAGTGATTAAAGCGCCCCTCAAAAGGATTTGCGGTGAATAAGATGGATGTTCTGAGTGTAATCGTAATGCTGGCCCTCTTTTTTCTTCTACTTGCATTCATATTCTCTGCTGGTCTCATGACACCTGTAATAGGAAGGAAAAACCTCCTTTTTGTGGTATTCATAGGCTTCATCGTGGGGGCCGTTGGGGGGACATTCCTTATTTCACCGGTTTACGATGAGATCCCTGAAATTGCAAGGAGCATATATCTCTCCACATCTGGAGCCACAGAAACCATAACCGCGGATGTCTCAACAGGTGCCGATATAGAGAGGCTCAAAGCGGATCTCGCCTCCCAGGAAGGTGTTGTGGATGTCCGTTCTGAAGGAATAGTGATAAAGACAGATAAGTTCACAGAGGAACGTAAAAAAATAATAGAGGATAAAATAGCAGTTATAGATTCCAATATAACTTCATGGAAGGTTTACACGAATGGTACCATAATCCTTCAGGTTAAAAGGGGATATAACCCTGTGAATGCCCTTGAGAACCTTGCAGAGTGGCTCATGTACACTGGAGGTATAAACACAAGGTACAGCACTGTCAAAATGGTGGTGGAGGTGAAAGCAGCAAATGTCGATGCAGTCGTCTCCTACCTTGAGGCGAGGGATGTAGTGGTAACAGGTGTCAGGGGCCCTGAAGAGGAGAAAGTGGCTGAACTCAGGAAGTCTCTACCTCCTAAATCCAATATAGTGCTTTTCTGTGGGGTTCTTGGAGTGCTGACGGGTCTTGCAGGTGTTTTCATAGACTCCATCGCGGGTTTTTTCAAGAGAATCTACAGGAAGTACAGGGGTGAAGCATGAGGTCTGTGGTACTATATTCAGGGGGTAAGGACAGTACAATGGCCCTCTACCATGCACTAAGGGAGTCTGAGGTCCGATTTCTGGTTTCCATGGTATCAGATAACCCCGAGTCCCACATGTACCATGTGCCAAACATCAAACTCACATCCCTCCTTGCAGAGGCACTTGAAATACCCCTCATTGAATCCAGGACTAGAGGTGTTGAGGAGGAGGAGGTTGAGGACCTTGCAGAGACCCTTTCCATGTTGAAGGAGAGGGGTGTAGATGCGGTTTACTCGGGGGCACTATACTCTGAGTATCAGAAGTCAAGGATAGATACGGTCTGCAGGAGGCTTGGCCTTAAGTCGGTGGCACCACTCTGGCACAGGGACCCCATTGATTATATGGAGGAGGTTGTTGACCTTGGATTCAGGGTCATGATAACAGCGGTTGCAGCTGAGGGTCTGGATGAGTCATGGCTCGGGAGGATTGTTGATAGGGAGATGATAGCTGAACTCGCTGATCTCAGTGAGAGGTACGGTATAAACCCTGCCTTTGAGGGTGGAGAGGCCGAGACCCTCGTCCTTGATGGCCCAATATTTAAGAAGAGACTTGAGATACTTGAATATGAAAAGAAGTGGTTCTTTGATAACGGATTCCTGGATATAAAGAGGGCTGTGCTTGTTGATAAGGACTAGCTTTTATTTTTAATCCATACTTTCATCCGTTTCCCCGGATACATCAGGTGCAAGCCAGTCAATGATCCCCATTATATCGTCTGACTCAATCTCTACCATTATATCCCCAAGGGGTGTGATGGGTTCCTCGAGAACATTGACACGCCCTATGAGGGCCGCCTGCTTGTTTATATAAAGACGGGTTGATTTGCCCCTCATGTTCTTAATTAGGATTCCTCTCGCGGTTAGCCGTATCTTCCGCCTCTCAAGGGCCTCCCTGAGTTCACTGAGGCTCTCAATACTGCCTTCGCCCTTCAGGAAATCTCCATCGCTCTCAATTTCAAGGTCTGGAAATACGTTCATAACGGCTTCCCTGACCTTTTCAGGGTCCTCTGTTGCTCGCACCGGAACCTCAACCCTCACAGTATCCATCATCTCCCCTCCTCGCATAGTTTTCTGAGTATCTTTTTTGCCTGGTTTTTTATCTTCCAGATGGGGCCCTCATTGACTATCATGTAATCTGAGGTAGCTATTACATTCCCTATTCCGAATCCAAGTTCCCTTTCATCCCTTTCAATGAATTCACTGTAACTTGATGAATCATCCTCTCTTCTACGCTTTTTGAGGCGTCTGAATCTTGTCTTTCGCGTTGAGAATACAGATATCACCCTGAATCCAGGGAACTTCTTCCTGAATATTTCAACCTCGTGGGGGCTTCTTATCCCCTCTATAAGGAACCTTTCGGATTTTGCCTTCTGTATCCTTTCAACACACTTCTCGGCAACGACGTATTCACCGTATTCCTCCCTGAGGCGGACAGCTGTCACCCCTGGCTCTTCACCTCGTTTTCTGGCTTCATCCCTTATAACGTCACCCATCCTTATAACCTGGAATCCCATGGACTCGGCGACCCTTGATACAACACCCTTCCCTGCTCCTGGCATCCCTGAAACTCCAATAACCACCATGTTCACACCTTATGTATTCTTAGTGGAACTCAATCTCTGGATTGTAACGCCTTATATCAAGCAATTTTATGGTTTCCTTCAGGTTTTCTGTGTTGTCAAATTCCCTGAGGATCTCCTCAAGTTTCTCCCTTGGGGCATCCCTGAGTTCCCTTACGGCATCTATCAGGTTCGGTAAAGCCCTCACAATGTTATCTGTTATGCTTATACTGGCCATTCTTGATGTACGTGATAGGGGGTTGAGGTCCACGGTTATAACAGTTTTTCCGGATTTTCTCAGTATCTCGGTTCTATCACCATCCTCAAGGGGTACAAGGACTGTATCGGCGCTGTATATACCTTCAGGGCTTGCTGTTGCCCTTGGGCTCATTATACCATCTATGTGAATGAGTTTGCCTGTTCCAAGGATCTCTGATGCCCCATGTTCCCTCAGGACCGCCTCTATGAGTTTCACCCTCTTCTCTGTCCTGTGGAAGAGGTTTATCTCTATTTTCCCTCCAATCTCCCCTGCAAGTTCCACAACCTCTGCAGGGACAAGTGCTGCGGTGTTCCCGTTAACTGAAATCACTGGGTTCTCTGCAAGGATAAGAGCTGCTGCTGCCGCTTTTATGGCCTTTCTGGCAGGTTCTGTTGTCTCTTCACCCAGCAGGTAGTCAAAGGCCTCACCCCTTCCATGGGCGATCATTCCTGAGTCTGCAAGTATGCCCCTTCGCCAGGCATCTGTTATTTTCTCTCTCTGCATAAGTGAATGGTAGCGTGGATGGTCCCTTGAAATCATGGTACTCTATTGTACCGGACATTTAATAAGTTTATTTCATGTAAAGTGGGTGTCAGCCAAATATTTTATACCAGCTTGAAGATAGAATTAGGAGGAGGAATCCATAATGGAAGAGGAAGTTGAGATCAAAAGAAAACCCAGAAAGCCAGAGTATGGGAAAAGCCTCTGGGGGATCTACCTTGGGTCAATGCTGGTGATAATAGGTGTTATATGGTTTGCATTTGCATCAGGCCTTATACCACCACAGTACTCAAGGTTCTGGCCCCAGGCCCTGCTGGTTATCATTGGGGTTCTTATAATCATAAAATCCATCAGGAAATGAGCGGTGATTGTATGAAGGAACTCATGAAGCGTCTCTCACTTGCCAGTGGAGTCTCTGGATTTGAGGGAGAGGTAAGGGATATCATATCATCTGAACTTGAAGGTCATGTCGATAGGATAGAGGAGGACAGGCTTGGTAACATCATCGCAACCAAGGGCGGGTCCGGCCCATCGGTCATGCTCGCAGCCCATATGGATGAAATAGGCCTCATGGTGAGGCACATCGATAAGAAGGGCTTCATAAGGTTTTCAAAGATAGGGGGAATCAATGATCAGATGATACTCAACCAGGCCGTCTGGATCCACGGGAAGAATGGCGCTGTTATGGGTGTCATTGGATCCAAGCCCCCACACCGGATGAAAGCCGCTGAGAGGAAGAAGGTTACAACCCATGATAACATGTTCATCGATATAGGGGCAGAGTCCCGTGAGAATGCAGAGGAATTTGTCTCTGTGGGGGATCCCATCACATTCCATGCATCCTACAGTGAACTTCCCAATTCCAGATTCACAGGGAAGGCCCTTGACAACCGTATAGGGTGCCTTGTAATGATTGAGGTCCTTAAAAGGGTCGATGCTGATGCAACAGTTTACGGTGTTGGAACGGTCCAGGAGGAGGTGGGGCTGAAGGGTGCCAAGACCTCAGCTTTCAAGCTCAACCCTGACATGGCCCTTGCCCTGGATGTTACAATAGCCGGGGATCACCCTGGTATGAAGGAGGAGGAGGCACCAGCGAAGCTTGACGGTGGCCCTGCCGTCATACTCACAGATGCGAGTGGGAGGGGTATAATAACCCATCCAAGGGTTAAGGACTGGCTCCTTGAGACGGCAGGGGAGGAGGATATACCGGTGCAGATAGAGGTGAGTGAGGGGGGAACCACCGATGCAACAGCCATTCACCTCACAAGGGAGGGTATACCTGCAGGTGTGGTCTCTGTACCCACAAGGTACATCCACACAACGGTGAGCATGGCAAGTATGAAGGACATCAGGATGACCGTTGACCTTCTTGTTAAGGCAATTGAAAGGCTGTAAACCCTCCACCTATTTTACTACGATTTAACGTTTAATTTTTCCGTCAACATAGAAGATGTATGGGCTGTCACACCAGTTTTCATAGACCTCCACAACATATTTACTGCCCATAACCACGTCCCTGGTCATGATCTCATTCAGAAACTGGTGGACTGTTTCCTCTGAAATTTTCACCCGGCAAGGAAATTCGCACTGTTTTTTCATTTCAAAGACCTTTATTACGACCTTTCTCTTCAACATGCAAACCTCCTTTTGAATAACTCTGATCAATAATGTAATAACGTAATATATAAATTTATCTAATTATTATATTATGATTGAAGTACCTGGAAAATGGGAACGATGCGCCAGCTTAAGGCTTTAAATAAATGTCTCCCGCAGATAGGCATCAGAATAAAATTAATATCACTGGGGACTCTCCAATTATGAGATAATTTGATTATGGTACCGTATCACTCCTCAGGATTCTCAATAACCTCAAGGCCATTATCTGATATGATGTAAGGTACAAATTCAATTGGTGTCCTTGTGCTCCTCATCTTTATAATATCCATAACCCTCTCCCTTCTACCTGTGTAGGGGTTCTCCCTCTTTATCAGCTTTATGGCGCCGTATACCGCGTAGAGGGCTATCTCATTGAACTCCATTGAGGTGGCGCTGTCAAGGATTATCAATGCAGTTATACCCCTCTTCTTTAGTTCGTAGATGAGGAGGTCAAACTGGTCCCGGAACTCATGTGTTGTTAGTTTCTCTGTATGGCTACCTATACTGTCTATCACAAGCACCTCAGTATCCTCCGGGATCTCGGCCAGTATCTTCTGAAGGTTTCCCTTGACGGATTCAATGCCTATGTTTATCTCCGCCTCTGTGAGCCTTGCCCTTATTGCAGAGAGTCCTATGATCTTCAGGGTACCTGATTCCATCAGTTCATCTATATCCCACCCAAGGGAGGCGCACTGGATCCTCAGGTCAGTCTCGTCTTCCTCTGTTGTAACATAGACTGTTTTAAGTCCATTCCTGGCACTCTCAATGGCAAATTGAAGTGCCATGATGGTTTTACCAGCCCCGGCGTCACCTGTTACAAGAATACTCCTCCCCTCCGGGTATCCCCCTATTATATCGTCCAATCCCTTAACCCCCGTACCTAACCTAGGTATAGCATCCATTTATTTACCCCCCATTAGTCCATTCAGATACATGTATGAATTCAAATATGAGGCTCCCCTCTCTATACCATATGGAATTCGAATGTGAGGTTCTCGTCCCTGCTCCTCAGTGTTGAGGTCTGTATGACGCTTCCCTTGATACCTGTCCAGGTGAAACTCCTCATCAGCATGGCCCTGAATATGAGTGAAAAGATGGGATTCTGACGTGCCTCATTGATCCAGGGAAACGTCTTAAATTCAAGTACATACCGTGACTTCTCCTTTCGGAGCCCGGTCTCAATTCCAAGGTTCCCGAGAAACCCTGAAAGCCACTTTATGTATGCATTGAAAACCCTCTCGGGCGCCCTACCTGACCTGATATCCTCAACAACCCCCAGCTTCTCCATCATCCTCTGGAAGTTGGGTTTGAGGTTCTTCTCAAACCTGTCCGCAAAGTTCTTTATGATGGCATTTCTGAGCTGTGGAGGAATTGATGATGCAAAGACTGGCACAGCCGAAACAACGAATCCATAAAGCTGGGCCTTTGACCTCTCACGGATAAGTTCCTCCCTCCTCTTCTCGGCCTCAACCCTCCCTGTTATGTCATGCCCTATTATCTGGAGGAGGTTCTTCTCGGTTGTTGTCTCAATTGTGGTGGAGTGTATCTCAAAGTGGTGCTTTCTACCCTTCACATCAACAAATTCGATTTCAAAGGTTTTATGATCATGGTTCATGAGGTCAAGGATCTTCTCAAGGACATCCCTTGATATTAGGCCCCTCCTTTCGAGGATGGAGAGTTTCTTACCCCTCAACTTCTTCCTGTTAAGCCCTGTCAACTCCTCAACGGTTCTGTTTGCAAAGAGTATCCTTGAGTCAGAGTCCAGGAGGATTATGGGATCGGGTGATGTCTCAAGGAGTGCCCTGTAGCGTTCCTCACTTTCGCGGAGTTTACTGTCCATCCTGTGTTTATAGAGGGCCACCTCGATTGCACTGTGAAGCTCACGATCCTCAAAGGGTTTTATTATATACCCGAAGGGCCCTGTGAGCTTCGCACGGCTGAGGGTCTTCTCATCAGAGTATGCTGTGAGGTAAACAACGGGTATATTCATCTCCTCTCTTATGACCTCTGCCGCCTCTATACCGTCCATTTCACCCTTGAGCACTATATCCATGAGTACAAGGTCAGGTTTCTCCTCACGGGCAAGTTTTATTGCCTCCTCACCTGAGGCTGCCATGCCAACCACGCGGTAGCCGAGGCCCTCGGCCCTGTGTTTGATGTCCATAGCCACTATACTCTCATCTTCCACAACGAGCAAACTTGTAGGCGACATTCAATCCTCCCTGGATATCATCCATCCCCTGGATTAAAGTTCACACAGTTAGATATATTATGTAAATGATCAGTATAAATAATTTGCTGGAAAATTCCGTTATCACCCCATAAAACACTTCTAAACTGTAGAAAACCATATGGAGGGAATTCAGCCATTATCACCCCTTCTGAAGTGTTTGTATATCCTCTCTGCCACCGGGCGGTTCATACCCTTTACCGTGGCAAGTTCCTCCACACTGGCCTTCCCTATACCCTCAACACTCCCAAAGTGCTCCAGGAGGGCCCTCTTTCTTCTGGGACCAACACCCCTTATACTATCGAGTTCTGACTCAAGGGATTTTCTGTCCCTGATCCTCCGGTGATATTCAACTGCAAACCTGTGGGCCTCGTCACGTAGGTGTCTGAGAAGCTGAAGGGCGCCATCTGATACCTCAACTGGCTCTGAAAGCCCTGGGAGGTATATATCCTCCTCCCTCTTTGCTATGCCAACAAGAGGCACATCCACACCACATGACCTGAGGGCATCCAGTGCCGCTGAGAGCTGCCCCTTACCCCCATCGATAAGCACAAGGTCCGGTTTTTCAGTTTCAGGACTGGAGTACCTCCTCATGACGAGTTCCCGCATCATGGCATAGTCATCCGGTCCCCTGGTCCTTATACGGTAGCGGCGGTACATTCCGGGGGCTGGTTTACCATCCAGGAAGACGGCGACTGAACCGGTTGCGTGTTCACCACCAATATTGGATATGTCAAGGCCCTCAATCCGCCGGGGGATGGAGGGGAGCTTGAGTTCACCCTTGAGTTCAAGGAGCGCATCCTTCACCTTACCCTTCTGTTTGAGGATGACGGAGGCGTTCTTCCAGGCGATGTTCAGGAGCCTCCTGCCTGACCCCCCCTCTGGTGAATGTATCCTGACCTCACCACCCCTGAGCTCAGAGAGCCACTCTGCTATGACCTCATCCCCTATCGGGTACTGCACCAGGATCTCTGATGGTATATAACGGGGGATTGCATAGTACTGCTTGATGAAGGACTCGAGGATCTCCCTCCTATCTGCAGAGCCCCTCAGCATAAAGTCGTCCTTACCTGTGATCTTACCGTCACGGATCTGCAGAACCACAACGACGGAGTTATCCCCGCTGGTCTCCAGGGCCACTATGTCCTGGTCAATGGAGTCTGTGAAGGCCGCGTACTGCCTCTCCATAACCTCACGTATAGATTCAATCTGGTCCCGGATAACCGCGGCCCTCTCAAACTCCAGTTTTTCTGAGGCATCGTGCATCTCCACCTCAAGATCCTCAATAACCTCCCGGTATCGGCCTTGGAAGAAGAGGTCCACCCTTTCGATGATCTCAAGGTAGTCCTCCCTGCTTATCCTCCCATCGCAGGGTGCATGGCAGAGGTCTATCTGGCTGTTGAGGCAGGGCCCATCCATCCTTCTGCAGCTTCTGATCCTGAATAGGGACTTTATGAACTTCAGGGTCTTCCTCACAGACCCGGTATCGGTGAATGGCCCGTAGTACCTTGCACTGTCACCCCCGATGGTCCTTGTTATGATTACACGGGGGTATTCCTCATCTGTTATCTTTATGAATGGGTACCTCTTATCGTCCTTGAGGCGGACGTTGTAGGGGGGCCTGTACCTCTTTATTAGGTTGGATTCAAGGATGAGGGCCTCCTTTTCATTCTCTGTGAGGATGTACTCTATGCTGTCAAGGTGCCTCATCATGACCCTGAGGCGGGGGTTCTCATGTTCCCGGAAGTATGATGCGACCCTCTTCCTTATTGAGACCGATTTGCCAACGTAGAGGACCCTATCTTTTTCATCACGGAATATGTAAACACCTGTCCTGTCTGGAAGTTTCCCTGCATCCCTTACCCTTGTCAACCTATCATCCCTTTAAGATTCTAAAAGTGCAGCTGTATATCTGTCCCTTCTAACTGCAGAGGTATCCGTCGATGTATCATTCCTTTAACATTCTAAGACTGCAGATGTATACTTGATGTATCACTCTTCTAACTGCAAAGGTATATATAATGTGACCTGAAATATATTTTCACCATAAATCGAGTTTCTCATTTTAAGTGATTTGTGATGAAATTTAAACTGGTATCAGATTACAGACCCCTCGGGGATCAGCCAAAGGCGATACGGTCCCTCGTTGAGGGTATAAACTCAGGGATGAGGGAGCAGACCCTCCTGGGGGTCACAGGGTCAGGTAAGACCTTCACCATCGCCAATGTCATCGAGGAGGTCCAGAAACCAACACTGGTCATATCCCACAACAAGACACTGGCTGCGCAGCTCTACGAGGAGTTCAGGGACTTCTTCCCTGATAATGCAGTGGAGTACTTCGTGAGCTACTATGACTTCTACCAGCCAGAGGCCTACATACCACAGACAGACACCTACATAGACAAGGAGGCCTCAATAAACGATGAGATAGACAGGATGAGGCACTCAGCAACCCAGGCGCTCCTATCCAGGGATGACGTTATAGTGGTATCCAGTGTATCCTGCATCTACGGCATAGGGGCCCCCGCAGATTACGGTGAGTTCACCCTCCACCTTGAGGTTGGCTCCACCATCGGGAGGGAGGAGATCCTCTCAAGCCTTGTAAGCATGCAGTACGAGAGGAACGACGTGGAATTCGACAGGGGCCAGTTCAGGGTCCGCGGCGACACCATAGAGATAAACCCCATCCACGGAACACCCCCCATCAGGATAGAACTGTTCGGGGACGAGGTGGACTCCATATCAACTGTCCACAGGGTAACAGGTAAGAGGCTGCAGAAACTGGACCGCATAACGGTATTCCCTGCCAAGCACTTCGTGATCCCTGAGGACAGACTCCAGAGGGCCATAGAGTCGATAGAGGAGGAACTTGAGGATCGGCTAAGGGAACTTAGGGCCCAGAATAAACTCCTTGAGGCCCAGCGCCTGGAGCAGAGGACGAGATTCGACATGGAGATGCTAAGGGAGATGGGCTACTGCCAGGGCATAGAGAACTACTCAATGCACCTCAGCGGCAGGAGGTGGGGTGAGAAACCCAACACCCTCCTCGACTACTTCCCCGATGACTTCCTGACGGTTATAGATGAATCACACGTGACCGTCCCCCAGATAAGGGGCATGTACAACGGTGACCGGGCAAGGAAGGAGACACTCGTTGAGTACGGCTTCAGACTCCCCAGTGCAAAGGAGAACCGGCCGCTGCGCTTCGATGAATTCCAGGAGAGCATAAACCAGGTGATCTATGTCTCTGCAACCCCGGGTAAATATGAGCTTTCAAGGAGCCAGAACATCGTTGAACAGATCATAAGGCCCACTGGCCTCGTGGACCCTGAGGTCAGGATCCGGCCGGTTAAGGGACAGGTTGACGACCTCCTCTCTGAGATAAGAAGGAGGGTTGACCTTGGCCAGAGGGTTCTCGTAACCACCCTCACCAAGAGGATGGCAGAGGACCTCACCGACTATTATTCACGGGTTGGTGTGAGGGTGAGGTACCTCCACTCTGAGATAGACACCCTTGAGCGTATTGAGATCATAGACGACCTCAGACGTGGCGAATTCGACTGCCTGGTGGGTGTGAACCTCCTCAGGGAGGGGCTGGACCTACCGGAGGTTTCACTGGTGGCTATCCTCGACGCCGACAGGGAGGGCTTCCTCAGATCAGAGACCTCCCTCATACAGACAATCGGTAGGGCCGCCAGGAACGTCAACGGCCAGGTTCTGATATACGCCGACAGACTCACAGATGCGGTGAAAGCAGCGGTTGAGACCACCAACAGGCGAAGAAAGCTCCAGATGGAGTACAACCGCAGGCACGGTATAAAGCCAAGGAGCACAAGAAGGACCCTCAGGGAGAAGAAGGAGAAAGAGGAGATTAAGGCTGAGGAGATACCCCGGGATGAACTTGAGGTCATAATAAAGGACCTTGAGGCCGAGATGCGTGAGGCCGCAAGGAACCTGGAATTCGAGAGGGCCGCGAGGCTCAGGGACCAGATAATGTCCCTCAAGGGGTCCTCATCAAAATAAAACGAACTTTATATGAATAAGTGGAGATTCTGAGAGTTATGAGTGGAAAGATAATTATTAAGGGTGCAAGGGAACACAACCTCCAGAACATTGACCTTGAACTCCCAAGGGATAAATTCATAGTCATAACAGGTATAAGCGGGTCAGGGAAGTCCTCGCTGGCCTTTGACACCATATACGCTGAGGGCCAGCGGCGATACGTTGAGTCCCTCTCAGCCTATGCAAGGCAGTTCCTGGGGCAGATGAAGAAGCCCGAGGTGGACTACATAGAGGGCCTCTCCCCTGCAATATCCATAGACCAGAAGACCACAAGGGTCAACCCCCGTTCAACAGTGGGGACCATAACAGAGATCTACGACTACCTCCGGCTCCTATTTGCAAGGATAGGTAAACCCCACTGCTACCTCTGCGGAAGGGAGATAGAGCAGCAGACATCAACCCAGATAGTGGACCGTATAATGGAGGACGATGAGGGCACAAGGATCATAATACTGGCACCGGTGGTGAGGGACAGGAAGGGCGAGCACCAGAGGGTTTTTGAGAGACTAAGGGAACAGGGATTCGTAAGGGTCAGGGTTGATGGTGAAATAAGGGACCTTGACGAGGAATTCAACCTTGACAGAAACCGGAAACACTCGATCGATGTGGTGGTGGACCGCCTTGCTGTTAGAAAGGACACTGAATTCAGGAAGAGGCTCGCAGACTCCGTTGAAACCGCCCTGGAGATGGGCGAGGGTACACTCAGGGTCCTCTACCATGACACAGGCCAGGAGAGGGTCTACAGTGAACACTTCGCCTGCCCTGAATGCGGCATAAACTTTGAGGAGATAAGCCCAAGAATGTTCTCATTCAACAGCCCCCATGGAGCATGTCCAGAGTGCAATGGGCTTGGAAGCAAACTTGAGATAGACCCTGACCTCGTGGTACCCTACCCTGAGCGCTCCATAAATGAGGGGGCCATAGTCCCCTGGAGCAGGTCAGGTAAGAAGGACAACTACTACCACCAGATGCTGAGGGCTGTGGCAGAGCACTACGGCTTCAGCCTGGACACACCCTTCGGTGAACTGGACGAGGAACACAGGAGGGCAGTCCTCTACGGGACAGACGAGAAGATCCAGTTCGTATTTCAGCGTAAAAACAGAACCTACCGTGTTAACAGGCGCTTTGAGGGTGTTATACCCAGGATGGAAAGGATCTACATGGAGACCAAGTCCAACTACATGAGGACCTACATAGGTAAATTCATGAGCAACCATGCATGCCCGGTCTGTAAGGGGAGCAGGTTGAGACCGGAGAGCCTCTCGGTCACGGTGGGTGGAAAATCAATACATGATGTTGTTGAAATGTCAGTGAGCGAGGCCCACAGCTTCTTTGAGGGCCTTGAACTCACCGGGAGGGAGGAGTACATCGCAAGGGAGATTCTCAAGGAGATACGTGAGAGGCTACGGTTTCTGATTGACGTGGGTCTTGACTATCTGACACTTTCAAGGTCCTCAGGCACACTCTCAGGTGGCGAGGCCCAGAGGATAAGGCTTGCAACCCAGATTGGATCGGGCCTCGTGGGGGTCCTATACATCCTGGACGAGCCCAGCATAGGCCTCCACCAGCGGGATAACATGAGACTGATTGAGACACTCAAGAGGCTCAGGGACCTGGGGAACACCCTGATAGTGGTTGAACACGATGAGGAAACCATACTCTCGGCTGACCACGTTGTTGACATTGGACCCGGTGCCGGGGAACACGGTGGACACGTGGTTGCAGAGGGGACACCCCAGGAGATAATGGAGGACCTGGCATCCCTCACAGGGGCATATCTGTCGGGCCGGGAAACAATACCTGTACCCAAATTCAGGAGGGGCCATTCAGGGAAGTACCTGACGGTGAGGGGGGCCAGGGCCAACAACCTTAAGGATATCGATGTGAGAATCCCACTGGGTGTCTTCACCTGCGTCACCGGCGTATCAGGTTCAGGTAAGAGTACACTGGTCAACGAGATACTCTACAGGGGAGTCTATGAGAGGCTACACAATAAGCACATGAATGCAGGTGAGCATACCGACATCGAGGGCCTTGAGCACATCGACAAGGTTGTGATGATAGACCAGTCACCAATCGGGAGGACACCACGATCAAACCCCGCCACCTATACGGGGGTATTCACCCATATAAGGGAACTCTTTGCCCAGACCCCCGAGGCAAAGAAGAGGGGCTACAGGCCAGGCAGATTCAGTTTCAACGTTAAGGGGGGCCGCTGTGAGGCCTGCAGTGGTGATGGGATAATCAAGATAGAGATGCACTTCCTTGCAGATGTCTATGTCCCATGTGAGGTCTGCAAGGGTAGAAGGTACAATGAGGAGACCCTTGAGGTAAGATACAGGGGTAAGAACATCGCAGAGGTCCTTGATATGACCGTTGAGGAGGCTCTTGAGTTCTTTGAGAGCATACCCCAGGTGAGGAAGAAACTGCAGACACTCTATGACGTGGGCCTTGGCTACATAAAGCTGGGGCAGCCAGCCACCACACTCTCAGGTGGTGAGGCCCAGAGGGTCAAACTGGCGAAGGAACTTGGGAGGAAGAGCACAGGAAAGACGCTCTACATCCTTGATGAGCCAACCACCGGACTCCACTTCGATGACATCAAGAAACTCCTCAATGTCCTGGGAAGGCTTGTGGATGCAGGTAACACAGCTGTTGTGATAGAACACAACCTGGACGTTATAAAGTCTGCGGACCACATCATAGACCTTGGACCCGAGGGCGGTGACAGGGGGGGCCTTGTGGTTGCTGAGGGTACACCAGAGGAGGTTGCTAACTCAGGAACGCACACAGGACGGTTCCTCAGGGACGTCCTCAGCGGGGTGCAGAATGAGAGGGTCCCCGTGGGACAGGACACCGGAAAGTAGGCTGGTTTGACTGCTCTCAGTGAGCATTTTTCCGTTAAATTTTTTGCTTGGTCTTTTTTTAAACAACATAACGTCCGTATCTTCTTTATAGCAAGATAAAGGTGTTTCAATCTAATTATCATAAAATAAAAGTGTTTCAGCCAACTCCTTTAAAGGAAATTTTTTATATGATCATCCCCATAATTTTATGTGGTTATCATGAAATACCCTGAAGACCTTCTGATGATGACTGCAGCGGCGGTTATGATGTTATCCTTCAACTGGATGGATGGAATTTTCCTGATTTTACCTCTCATAGCAGTCCCAAAACTCTCAGGAAGGGTAATTAAATGGGCTCTTTTTGTTTTTGCAGTATTCACAGCTTTACTCATAATTCAGCCAATGACACGTGCAGTTGGATTAAACATATCAGATGAGCTCTTCAGGATAGTCCTCCTCATGCTCTTCACAGTGATGATCGCACTACTCATTGAGAGGATTGAGAAGGTTCGCTCTCTAAGAGAACTGAACCGTGAACTGGAAAAAAAGGCCGTAGAACTTGAGGATGCCAATAAGGAACTGGAGGCATTTGCCTATTCAGTATCACATGATCTCCGCGTCCCTTTAAGGGCCATCGACGGGTTTTCAAGGATACTAGTCGAGGACTATGAGGATAAACTTGATGAGGATGGTCGCAGGGTCATTGGAATAATCAGGGATAACACGAAGAAGATGGGGCAGCTCATCGATGACATCCTCCTCCTATCAAGGGCTGGAAGGCAGGAGATGAACCCTGTGACTCTGGACATGAGGGAACTTGCAGAGTCGACCTACCGGGAACTTGCCTCACAGGAGGAGGGAAGGGTCATAGAGTTTTCTGTGGATGACCTCCCCCCTGCAGTGGCAGACAGGGTCCTCATGGGGCAGGTGATGGGTAACCTCCTCTCAAACGCCATCAAATTCACAAGGGACAGGAACCCTGCAAGGATTGAGGTGGGATACATGGACGGAGGCAATGAACACATCTACTATGTCAGGGATAACGGGGCAGGCTTTGACATGAAGTATGTGGGGAAACTCTTTGGACTCTTCCAGAGACTCCACAGTCAGGAGGAATTTGAGGGAACCGGTGTGGGCCTCTCAATAGTCCAGAGGATAATAAAGAGGCACGGAGGAAGAGTCTGGGGTGAAGGTGAGGTTGATGCCGGTGCAACAATATACTTCACACTTCCAAAGGCGGTGGGATAATGACAGATGCAGATATACTCCTTGTTGAGGACAACTCGACAGACGCAGAACTAACGATAAGGGCACTGAAGAAAAACAACCTTGCAAACAAGCTCCACTGGGTCAAGGATGGTGCAGAGGCCCTTGACTACATCTTCGCAAGGGGATCCTACTCTGAGAGGGACCCTGATAACCTCCCGAAGCTCATACTCCTTGACCTCAGGATGCCCAAGGTTGATGGCCTTGAGGTTCTCCAGGAGATCAAGAGAAATGAAAATACATCCAGCATCCCGGTGGTGGTTCTGACTTCATCCAAGGAGGACCGGGATATAGTTGAGAGCTACAAGCTGGGGGTTAACAGCTACGTGAGCAAACCCATGGAATTCGATGAATTCATAAACGCGGTTTCAACCCTGGGATTCTACTGGATGATCATAAATCAGCCGCCTGAGTAGTTCGCATGCGAATATTCAGAGGATTTCCAATGTCAGAGAAGGTTAAGGTGCTGATCCTTGAGGATGTCCCCCTTGATGCTGAACTGGCCATAAGGGAACTCAAGAGATACGGTATAGAATTTGATCATCTAACAGTTGACAGTGAGGACTCCTTCAGAAGAGCTCTTGAGGAATTCAAGCCGGACATCATACTGGCTGACCATGCGCTCCCAAACTTTGATGGTGCATCAGCCCTGAGAATAGTGAGGAAGAGATACGATATCCCATTCATATTTGTGAGTGGGAAGATTGGGGAGGAATTTGCCGTTGAGATGCTGAAGGCAGGGGCAACAGATTACGTACTCAAAAATAACCTTTCAAAATTACCCCTCGCTTTCAGGAGGGCCCTTCAGGAGGCAGAGGAGGAAAGAAAGATTCGAGAGGCTCAGAGGGCCCTTGAAGAGAGTGAAAGAAAATACAGGGCCCTCTTTGAGAAATCGGGTAACCCCATATTTATATGTTCACTAGACGGGACAATACTTGATGTTAACCCTGCCGCTGCGGGATTCCTGAAATCATTTGCTGAGGATATAACCGGTAGAAACATCAGTGAATGGATCAGTGAGGAGGACTTCAGAAGGATCATGGGAGAGTGCGAGGGTGGCCATATTAAGTTCACAGTGGGTCTTCGGGGCCGCACCCTTGACGTATCTGTAACATCGGTTGAGGTGGATGATAAGAAACTTATATACCTGATGGGGAAGGATATCACAGCCCAGAAAAGAATTGAAAAGGAACTTAAAGCCAGCAAGGAAGAGTACAGGGTGATATTCGAGAATACGGGTACCCTCACAGTTATATGTGGCAGTGATATGGTGATAGAGCTTGTAAACAGTGCCTTTGAAAGGTTTTCTGGTTACAGCAAGGTGGAAATACAGGGATACATGAAGCTCACCGACTTTGTGGACCCCTCTGATGCCGGTCGTATAGAGGCCTACCACAGGTTAATGTCAGTTAACCCTGATGCTATACCGAAGAACTTTGAGGTCACACTCAGAAACAGGAGGGGTGAGGAGAGGAACTTCTTTGCAACGACTGTCACCATCCCTGGGAGCGGAAAGTGTCTCCTCTCCCTCATGGATATAACCCATAAGAAGTCGGTTGAGAAGCGCCTTCGAGAATCCCTCAGGGAGAAGGAGCTGCTCCTCAGGGAGATACACCACAGGGTCAAGAACAACCTCCAGATAATCTCAACCCTCCTGATGCTGCAGGCGTCCATCACGGGGGACCCCCGCTTGAGGGAACTCTACATGGACAGCCAGCACAGGATAGAAGCCATATCACTCATACATGAAAAGCTCTACGAGTCAAGGGACCTATCAAGGGTCAACCTCAGGGACTACATAAAGACACTTCTCAGTGACCTCCTTGACTCATACGGTGCAGATAGAAGTGAAATCGATGTGAGAATCCGCGTGGATGATGTTATGCTTAACATTGAAACAGCAATCCCCTGTGGCCTCATAATAAATGAACTTGTAACCAACAGTATAAAGTACGCATTCCCTGATGATGGAGGCGAGATTACCGTGGAGGTCCACAAGAATGGTGACCTTTACACCCTCATCGTTTCAGACAACGGTGTGGGATTGCCAGAGGCCCTTGACCTTGAGAATACCGGCACCCTGGGTCTAAGTATTGTGAAGAACCTTGTGGATCAGATAAATGGTGAACTCAAGATAGAGAGGCCCGCCAGGTTCACTGTAAAATTCCGTGAGGTTGAGTACAGTAAAAGGTTCTAGCTGACTTGTTGCTTTTAGACTGCTACAAGCGGCTTAAAGGCCTTATTTTCACATCAAATTTTAAATTTCAGTGATTCCAGAATAATTGAAGATCATCTGAATTAAAAAGACCTTGGGGAGATTTTATGGCAAGAATTCTTGTTGTTGAGGACGAGGCCATAGTGGCGATGGGTATAAGACACAAACTTGAGACAATGGGCCATGAGGTGGTGGATACCGTCTCAACAGGCAGGGACGCCATAAGGGCAAGTAAGATACATGAACCGGACCTTGTCCTCATGGATATAGTGCTCAAGGGTGAAATGGATGGGATAGAGGCCGCAAGGGAGATAAGGGACAGCTTCAACATCCCCATAATCTACCTCACAGCCTACGCCGATGAGGAGATGATGGCACGTGCGAAGATAACGGAGCCCTACGGGTACATTGTGAAGCCCTTCAAATCATCCGAACTCAACGCCAACATTGAGATGGCTATATACAGGCACAGGTCGGCCATGAGGGAAATGGAGCTAATGAGGAAAAGGATAATCTCCGACTTCTACAATTTCATCCTCAACGCAATGCCCTCACCAGACGCCGAGAGGGATGAGATCAGGGAATTATTATCAGGGATATTCAGGGATAGGATCATATCTGAACTTAAACCTGGATTTGAATCATATATGGAGGAATCCCCCTACGATGACCCCCTTGAGGCATACCTTGCATGGGTTGCAGATGTATTTGAGAACTTCACTATAAGGGTGGGCTTCCTTGAGGATGATGAAAATGTCTACGTTGAATTTGAGAACTGTCCATGGATTGATGATGCAGGGAAGAACCCTGGATTCTGCCTCAACTGTGAGGCCATTCTCAAGCTGAGCTGGGACTGGAGCGGACTTCCTGGTGATTTCAGGGCACTTGAACACATTGCAGATGGATCAGAGAGGTGCCTCTTCAGGTTCAGGGTTAAATAATCCTTTAAGTGGATTCGAAACCCCCTAACTCCAACAAAAATCTTCAAAGGTCAGCGTTAAATAATCCTTTAAGTGGTCTGGAATGAGGAGAACGGGCATTGCAAATCTACCCCTCCATAGGGGTCACCCACCTGCCTGGCTCATGAGGAGGATGGTCGAACTCTCAGGTGCCATAGCTGAGGTTATAATTGAGGAGTACGGGACCTCTGAGTTCATATCAAGAATCTCGGACCCCTTCTGGTTTCAGGCATTCTCCTGCACAATAGGATTTGACTGGCACTCATCAGGGACAACCACCACAACCTGTGGTGCCCTCAAAGCTGCACTTGACCCAGAGAGGCACGGTATACTGGTTGCAGGTGGTAAGGGAAGGGCGTCCCGCAGGACACCAGGTGAACTTGAGGCTGCAGGGAAACTTTTTGACCTGGATTCATCCCAACTCGTTTATTCCAGCAGGATATCTGCCAGGTGGATGGTAACTGTATACAGGATGGGTTCAGCCTCTACCAGCACACATTCCTTCTTGACGCCGATGGTGAGTGGGCTGTCTTACAGCAGGGACTCAACCCTGATGGAGGATATGCCAGGAGATACCACTGGCTTGGTTCAGGGGTTGAGGATTATGTTGACTCGCCCCACAGCGGGATATCATCAGATAGGACCATGGGGGAGGTCCTTGACATGACCTCACCCAAAAGCCAGGGCGCCCGTGATGTGAGTGTTGATATCGTCTGCGATGGCCCATCACACATCAGGAGTTACCTCACAGGACAGCGGACACTCTTCGACTTCAATGTGCTTGAGATGCCAGGACGCCATGAGGTTCTATCTGTTGACCTCACAGAGAAAGACATGGCTGTCCTTGAAAGGGCATATGAGATCCAGCCCGGGAACTATGAGGAACTGGTCATGATTGAAGGCTTTGGACCCAGAAAGATCAGGGCCCTTGCCCTTGTCGCTGACCTCATATACGGTGAGGAGGTGAGCTGGAGGGATCCTGTTAAGTACAGCTATGCACATGGTGGCAAGGACGGATACCCTTACCCCGTGGATAGGGATACATATGATAGCACAGTGGATTACCTCAGGGGTGCTCTTGAGGAGGCTAAAATCAACAGAAAGGATCGCTTAAGGGCGCTCGAGTCCCTTGAAAGATTTTTGAAGGTTTAGTTTTTTATTTCCGTCTTATCAGCTGCATGTTTTTTCCTTCAAAAAGAATTTGAGGGTGAGGTACCTGTGAGACACCTCCCACTTCCTCATGAATTTCTGGTTTCCTCAAAGCATCCCTAAGGAGCCTGGGGTCTCCTATGACCTGCTGGTTGTGGTCTCAACTGATGATGGGCTCTACATTGAGGGAACCTGGGACTTCATAGGAGGGATGTGGAATGCAGATTCCCAACCCACGGCCTGAAGGGATGCTGACCAATGATTATCCCTGCGCAAAGAACATCAAGGACTGTGTGGAGCACCTCCCGAGCTTTTCAGCCACACAGGTTCCTGGAAAGTGGAGTATTTGATGGTGTTGCAGAGACTCCAAATACATGATGATGAGATGAGGAGAAGGATTAAGAAGAGAAAATCCCTTTGAAGCTGTCTGGATGGTGGAATACTCCCTGAACGGCTGAGAAGGGCTACTGCGACGCGCCGGATGAGGTTATGAGAGTATAGTGAAGATAGTTCTCAATATTGAATATAAACTTAAGTAGAAAGTTTGTACACAGCTTCAATATTTCATTATCTGGAAGATAATGGGATTTTCATATTTTTGCCTTCCCCCATTTCTTTAATATAAAAGGTTTAATATATCAGGAAAAGCAATATATGATTATATGCCATCTGCCCTTATCGTTGAGGATGAGGCAGTAACCGCACTTGAACTTGTAAGGCTTCTTGAATCATGGGGATATGATGCGGTTTCTGTGAGTACCGGGGAGGAAGCCATTGAAACTGCCCTCAGGATGAAACCAGACATCATCCTCATGGACATAGTCCTCCAGTCAGAGGTTGATGGAGTAAGGGCCGCAAGCGCCATAAAAAGGGTTCTTGATATACCCGTGGTGTTCCTCACAGCATATTCAAGCCGGAAGATATTTGAGAGGGCATCCGAGGTTGAGCCGGACGCCTATCTCCTCAAGCCCTTCAATTCAAGGGAACTTGCATACGCCCTTGAACTCGCCCTGTACAAGAACAAGATGCAGAAACTCCTCGCCCATGCCAACAGAAGGTACCAGCAGATACTGGATACAACAGGTGAGGGAGTCTGTATATTCAGTGAAGATGGAATTATACAGTACTGTAATAAGAGGATGGCTGATTTCTTATCCTGCAGACGCGGGGATATAACAGGAGGAAGCATCTTTGATTTTGTCCACCCTGCAGACAGGAAAATAATGGAGCGTATCTTTGATTCCTGCCGTAAGGGTGTATCAGGGGAGCGTGAGATCCGCTTCAGGGCAGCTGATGGTAGCACGAAATGGATGATCCTCTCAGGCCACCCCATAACTGAGTCATCCCAGTTCAAGGGCGGCTTCTGCATGTTCAGGGATGTAACAGGGCATAAGATGGTTGAGAGGCGCCTTAGAAAGACAAACAGATGCCTGGAACTTCTAAGCAGAATTAACCTTAAGGCGGCGGTTTCAACCGATCCGTCTGAACTCATGGAAGGCATATGCAAACTCCTGGTTGATGAGGGATACTCCCATGCCTCATTCAGGACACCCGATGGTGTCACTGAAGGTGAGGGTCCAATGCCTGATGTCGATCTGAGGGAAGGCATCCAAAAAGGCAAAGGCGGATCAACTGCAGTCATAAAACTGGAGAACTGCAAAAACCCACTCTACCTTGTGGTTTCAGCGAGGAGGAAAATCGATGAGGCAGAGATGAAATTCCTTAGGGAAATTGCCTCAAGCACAACAGAAACCCTCAGGAGAATCACCTCAGAAAGTGAACTTGATTCCATCTCATCCAGATACCGTGAAATCTTCGAGAATGCAGGGGACGCCATATTCCTAATCAAGAATGAAAAAATAATCGATTGTAACAGAACCGCCCTGGAACTCTTCAGGGCCGAAAAGGATGGAATAAAGGGCAAACACCCATGGGAACTCTCACCTGAGTACCAGAAGGATGGAAAATCCTCAGAACTGGCCCATGCCATTATTGAAAGGGTAATGTCCGGTGAGAGGTGTGAATTCGACTGGCTCCACAGGAAAATCACAGGTGAGGTTTTCCCCACAAGGGTCACCGTCAGCAAGGTAGGAGACCTTGTGATGGCCATCGTCAGGGACATGACAGCCCTCCACAGAGCCCATAAAAAACTTAAAACTGAACACAGAAAATTTAGGGATCTCCTTGAGTCAATACCCGACTCCACATTTGCAATTGACACCGACGGAAGGGTTATGGCATGGAATCGGGAGATGGAAAAGCTCACAGGTATAAAAAAGGATGATATAATTGGCGATGGTGACAGGGCATACGCAATTCCATTTTACGGTAAAAGAACCCCTGGCCTTCTTGAATTCATTTTAAAACCCGGAGATGTCCCTGAAAGATACAGAAATATAAGAAGGGATGGGAATTCAATCTACGCTGAGGTCTATGTGGAGCACATGGGGAGGCACTTCCAGATCAAGGCATCCCCAATATACGATGAACATAGGAAGGTCATAGGCGCCGTGGAGATACTGCGGGATGTTACAGATTACATTGAGACCAAGAAGAAACTCGAGAAGTCAAGGGAAAGTTACAGGACAATATTTGAAAACAGGGCCACCCCAACTGCGGTTACAGACAGGGACTTCAATATTCTGAGGACAAACAGGATCTTCAGAGAGATCTTCGGCAGCTCAGAGGGGATCAATATGGCTGAGATCATCCATAAGGATGACCTTGAGAAATTCCATGGACTCCAGGACAGATGCAGGGTACTCCTAAGGATGAAGGCCGATGATAGGATTCTCCACATGATAGTCCACAGGGGTGATATTCCAGGTTCAGGTCAGGTTGTGCTGAGCTTCAATGATATAACAAAACTCAAACTGTCCCAGCACAAGTTGAGGGATGAACTCAGAGTCAGGATGGTTCTAAGTGAGATATATCCCCATGCGATTTCCGCTGAGAGCATAGAGGAATTCACAGAGTACATCCTCGATGCCGCATGCCAGGTTACAGATGCAGAGAAGGGTGCCATAAGGCTTAAAAATAGAAGGGAAATTCTGGTATCAAGTGACCTCAGTAATGAGGAAATTGAGGCAATTTCAGAGGATGGAATCTCATCTGCAGGGGACATCCTGCGTGTCAGTGCATCATCGGGGGATATGAAATCTGAGATAATCCTCATGGGCGGAAATTTCCATAAATCAGACCTGAGGGCGGTTAAACACCTATCACAGTATTACCTCCTGGCGGTGAGGCAGCTGGCCTACAGGAAGAGAATGGTGGAACATCAGAATCATCTGAGGCTCATAAATATCATACTTAAATCTGCTGAGACAGATGACCCAGATATCTTTATGGAACGGGTCCTTGATGCCATCATAAGGTGCCCTGAATTCAAATCAGCGGCAGCCTACATTGAACCTGACCTAAAAGTAGAAAGAGAAATAGACGCCCCTGAAGATCTTCCAGAGTCCCCTAAACTCAAATTGGATGGAAGTTCTGCTGAAATTCCCCTCATAGTTGATGGTGAAGTTAAAGGAATCCTTAAACTGGGTTTAGAGTCCGATGAAATCCGGGACAAAACAGAATTTCTTGAGATACTTGGAGCTGAAATCTCTGATGGAATTCAGAGGATAATGATGCACAGGCAGATCATCGAATCCCTCTATGAAAAGGAGGTGCTTCTGCGGGAGATACACCACCGGGTCAAGAACAACCTACAGATAGTTGCAAGTCTCCTCTCACTTCAGTCAGCCTACACAGATAACCCTGAAATTCTGGATATCCTCAGGGATAGCCAGCTGCGGGTGAAGACAATGGCGGTCGCCCATGAAAAGATATACCAGTCAAAGGCCATATCCAGCATAAACCTTGGGGAATACCTCAAAACACTTGCAGATGAGATGGTAACACTCCAGTCAAACGATAGAAGATTCATAGAACTCGAGTTTGAATATGATGATATCATGGTGGAGATGGAGAGATGCATACCCCTTGGCCTCATAACAAATGAGATAATCTCAAATTCGGTTAAACATGCGTTCACAGGGGATAGGGGTAAGATAGGTGTATCAATCAGAAAAACCGGTGATAACTGTGTCCTTGAGATATCTGACAATGGAAGGGGTCTTCCAGCGGACTTCAACATAGAGGAACTTAAATCTCTTGGAATGCAGCTTGTGACAAGCCTTGTAAGGCAGATCGATGGTGAACTTGAATACGGAAACCGTGATGGGGCCTGCTTCAGGATAACCTTCCCACTTATTGAGCGCGACTCATAAGCACTGCCTTTCAGATTACTGGCGCTTTTTTAACTGTTTCTTCCCATGCCTCTTAGTATCAGTGAGTCCTCCACCTTTGCGATGAATGACCTCATCCTGAGGACCTTATCGGGGCTTGTTGATACAGCATCGACACCCATCTCAACAAGTTCCCTCACCAGAACGTAATTTGTTGCAGCGTATCCAGCAGCATAAACCTCCACACCCCTTTCATGACACGCAACAACCACATCCTCAACCATTCCCAGGACTGCCGGGTGTGATAGATTGAAGATACCTGCAACACGGGTGCTCCTCCTGTCCGCTGCAAGGCTGCACATGGTGAGGTCACTGAGGCCAAGTGAGACAAAATCCACACCCTCATCCAGGAGTTCATCTATCTGGAGGGCCACAGATGGTGTTTCAATGGATGCACCCACCCTGAGGTCCCTGTGGGGTCTTATGCCTGATTCATCAAGGATTTCAACTGCACGGACATATTCAGGAATATCCCTTATGAAGGGAAACTTCAGCTCGAGGTTACTGTATCCAGAATCCAGGAGATTCCTCAATGCCTCAAATTCTGCTTTCAGGACCTCATTATCCTTGAGATCCCTTTTTATAGCCCTCATACCCAGGAAAGGGTTCCTTTCGTGGGGTTCAGCGGATCCACGGAGGTGTTTGAGTTCATCTGATGGAATGTCAAGTGTCCTGAAGCATACCGGTTTCGGGTGGAATGCTTCAAGTATCTCCTCAAGGCCACTTTCAAGGACCCCGGAGAGTTTACCTTCATTCAAAAGCAGGTATGGGTGCTTTCCTGTCTCTATGATCATATTCTCTATCCTTACAGAGCCAACACCATCGGCAAATTCAGCAACCCTCGCTGCGAGCCAGGGGAAATTCAGGTTCACCATGACCTTTGTGGCGGTCTCATGAACCCCAATTATGTCATTCCTGGACGCCCAGTCCATGACTCCCCTGTAGATATTCCCGGTTTTACCGTCCACTGTGACTATCATTCCGTCCCTGAGGACTCTGGTGGCGGTCTCTGTTCCGAGTACGCAGGGTATTCCAAGTTCCCTGAGTGTTATTGCGGCGTGACTCGTAAGTCCACCATAATCTGCTATAACGGCGGCAGCCCTTTTGATTTCAGGCAGCACATCTCTGGCTATCTTTTTGAAGACAGCCACCTCTCCCCATTCAAGGCTGCAAGCATCCTCCAGGTTCCTTATTATGCGCACTCTGCCGCTTTGCCTTCCGGCACCGGCACCCACACCCTTCAGGATCTGCATATAGTTCATATATGTTTAATCATGTTAAAATAGTATGCTCAATCTCCACAACAGTTGCCACTTAAACATTCCAGTAAATTAAAGGGAATTAATATTGGTAATTTAGGTAAAAAATTAGAGTTCAGTAGTCTATGTAGTCGAATCTGCTCTCAAGTATCATGACGAGGGCAAAGCCGATTATACCAATAGCTACGGATATTATGATGGAGGCTGTGTCCACTATTGCTATCTTCCTGTAGGGGAGCCTGAGGGTACCTATCATGAGACCCACAAGAAATGACATGGTAACGGCCTCATGGTTCCTCAGAAGGTAATCCAGAACCCTTGAGAAGCTCATTATACCGATAGCCGCCCCTGCAAGGAATGTGAATATTTCAACGATGGCCAGGCGGTTCAGGACACCCAGCATATACTCATACTGGTTCAACAGGAGAAGTAGAAATGCACCTGAAATTCCGGGGAGTATCATGGCACATATGGCCACGAATCCGGATATGAAGACAACAGGGAGTGTATGGTTTGCCTGTATCGGGTTGAGGCCCACGAATAGGTAGGCAAATATGAGGCCCAGGGCACCTGATGCAAGGTTTTTGAGTGAAAAACCATCTATCTTCTGGTAGACAACATATGCAGAGGCGAGTATGAGGCCTGAGAAGAATGCGTAGGTGAATGCCACGTAGGTGGTTATGAAGAAGAGTATAACCTTTGATAGTGTTAGCACAGCACAGGCTATACCCGCAAGGAGGGGTACGAAGAGCTCAAAATCGACCTCCTCCCTCAGGGACTTCCGGGCACCAGCAAGGTCGCCGGTGATGAGGGGTCTTATGAATCCAAACCTTATCTTACTTATCGCATGTACAAGTCTCTCATAGATACCTGTTATGAGTGCGATTGTCCCGCCCGAGACACCGGGCATAACATCCGCGCTTCCCATGAAAAGTCCCCGGAGGAATATTGCCAGGAAACCCCTGAGTCTGTCATAGTAGCCCATTTAAATCCTCCATGATAATGAATTGAAGAAGATATTTATAACCAGCCACCTTATAAATGTACCCTTCGATGCGATGGTGGAAAATTGGTGTGTTCTGATTACACTCATAAATGTACTCTACCAGACCTCCGAGGCATGTTTTCTCAGGGCATCCACTATCCTTTTCACCTTGCTCTCACCCAGCATTAGGCGACTCTCCATTATATGCTCCGGGACCTGGCATGGCTTCAGGATCCTGCAGTGCTCATCCTCCTCCATGATAGTGCAGGAGGCGCTGAGGAATGCAACCACAGCATTAACCCATGAGACATAGATATCCCTGGTTTCAAGGAATTCCTTGATGGCTGCGGCATTCCTTTTTGCCTGGATGGACGGTGATCTGACCTCCTCCTTTCTGAGTTCATCGTTAAGGAACCATCGGTCACCCTTCACGATGTAGTTCCCTGAATAGGACTTGGTCTCTATCACGTAGACTCCGGTTGGCCCCACGACCACGTGGTCCATGTGCCCGTCTGCCCCCGGGAGCTGGACGTTGTTCAGGATATGATACCCTTGGGGGAGGCGTCTGAGGCAGTTCGTTACTATGAGTTCATCTTCATATCCCTTCTTCCAGCCAATACCCCTTCTCGCACTGGCCCTGCCCAGTGGTACCGAGAGGGCCATGAAGATGATTCCCAGAAGAACTGGTGTGATGCCCCATGCCGTCCCTGTGACTGTAAGTAATATTCCCGCAGCGGCCATCAATGCCCCTGCAATGAGGATCAGGTGCCCGCCCCTCCAGGATCTCCAGTAGTTATCGGCCTTCCCCTGGTTTTGGGTTTTTCTGCTGGATTCAGGGACATCTTTGGTGATTTTGCGGTATTCATTGAAGTTTTTAACATAGAGGAGTGGTGAACCGCATTCATCACAAGTGTGGAATACCCAGAATTCCTCCTCGCTCTTGATCTGCCAGTAGTGGTTACAGTTTTCGCATATGAGGTAGGCCATGATATCACTTGAAAGAGATTTCCCTCTTCTACTTATAGGGGGAAGTGATTATATCCTTTTCCATGTGTGCTGTTTTGTGTGCTTATGACAATACCACCCCCACATGACATATACAATTTTGTCAATGTGGCAGCCAATACCTCTAGCATTAATGTGAAGTAATAACAGCCAATATGATATACAGCATGTGTATATCATGATATACATGGGGTGTATATAATTCTCCGAGGGTACCCCCCGGTCGGGGCTGATATCGATATACAGATATTGTAATACATCATCCGATATACGTGGTGTGTATATCTGGGGGTGTGGGGGTGATATACGTTGAAGGTATGCCTGTAGGGCCGTCCTGATATACATATACACGATATATATATCAGGGTTTTCTCCAGGAGACCTTCGCTGGGTTATATACAGGGTGTGTATATCATGATATACATGGGGTGTATATTAAAAAAATCAAATAGACTTATCATGTCTTTTTTGATCATCTAAAATTTCCAAGTTTTTCCAGAGGTAAGGTTCATATGATAATGCCTCAGATGGGTGCAGATTCAGTGCAAAATACAGGTATCTGTATCATATTGTATACGTAGCGATGAATCTGGAGGTTTTTCGGGGCATTTTATTTTTATCAGATAAGAAGATGAATCCGAAGTTCAGGTGGATTTCATTTCCATCTTATAACACCTTGATTTATCTTCGTTAAACGTCACTATTACGAAGTTATGTTAATGGCGGCAACCTATTCATCCCTCTCCCTGAAAACAATACTGAATTTCGTACCCCCATCTACATCCAGTGTCATCTTACCGTTCAGCTGTTCGGTGAGGAGACCCACAAGTTTAAGTCCAAGTGTACCGGTACTCGAGGGGTCAATATCCTCTGGAAGACCCACACCATCATCTGCCACCACCAGTTCTACTGAACCGTCGGCCTTTCTCATACCTATGGTTATGGTGCCTCTTCCATCAGGAAATGCATACTTGATGCTGTTGGTTACAAGTTCATTGATGATCAGCCCGAGAGGAATGGCGGTGTCCAGGTCAAGTTCCATGTCCTCAATTTCAATGTTTTTCCTGACACTTACCCCATGGGATATGATTATGTCCCCAACCAGTTTCTCCACGTATTCCCGGAAATTGACCCTCTCCAGTGACTCTGACTGGTAAAGGTGTTCATGTATCATGGCCATGGCCTTTATCCTGCCCTGACTCTCCCTGACTATTTTACGGAGTTCTTCATCCCCTATCCTTGAAAGCTGAAGGTTCAGGAGGCTTGATATTATCTGGAGGTTGTTCTTGACCCGGTGGTGTATCTCCCTGAGAAGCACCTCCTTCTCCCTGAGGGACCTGAGGATCTCCTCTTCAGCCTCCCTGATATCCGTGACATCAACGAGTGAAGCCACGATCATGGTGGTTCCGGGGATGGGATCCGCATTCATCCTTATGTACTTTATGTTCCCATGACGGTCACGGAACCTGAAGTTATGGACTCTAGGTACAAGTGCGGGGTCCTTCATCCATAGATGGTGATACTCTTCCATTCTCTTGAGATCCTCATCTGCTAAGAATTCCTTCCAGCTCATCTTACCCTCTATCTCCTCCCGGGAGTAGCCGCTGAGCCTCTCAAATTCCCTGTTAACCATCAGTATGGTGGTGTCCTCATCAACTATGGTTGTCGCAGAACCAGTATTCTCGAATATGCTCCTGTATAAGCGCTCATTCTCCTTAAGCTTCTCTTCGAGCTGTTTACGTTCTGTTAGATCCCTGTAAACAGCGACCACCTCTCCTGATGGGAGGCGATATACGAAGTTCTCCCTCCAGCCACTTATCCTATCATCACTGTAAAAGGCAAGGGGAAAGTGCTCTGCCCTTCCAGTCCTGTATACCCTCCTTAAGACCTCAAGGAGCCCGAAATCATCCACACCTGGAAAGACCTCAGTCACCCTCCTTCCCAGTATCTCCTCCCTCTTCACGTCCTCAGCAAGTTCAGCGGCACGGTTGAAATCCCTGATTACGAAGTCCTCACCATCATCAACCGCCTCATAGACGGCCACGCAGCTATCGATGTACTCGAAGAGTTTTCTGTAGCGCTCCTCCTCAAGGATGATCCTGTTCATGAGAAAATCAATGCAGCTTTTAAGGTCGTCATCAGCCACAGGCTTTTCAATACATCCATGCGGACAGGTTAATACAAGCCTCCCCTCCTCCTTAAAGTCTAGGAGGTACATGAGGGGGATTTCAGTATCTTCCAGATCCCATTTTCCCACCCTCTGGGGGGTTGTGTATATGAGGATCAGATCGGTTTCACTTTTCTTGGCATCTTTAAGACTTGTGGCCACATCCACACTGAAACCATGGCGCCTCAGTTTTTCCTCTAAGTCAGGAGCGCCATCTCCATCCTTCACAAGAAGAATCCTGAACATTCACCTCAGCCCTTGAGCAGTAATTTATTTTTCATCATCACCGAAAAGCTTTTTGGTCCTCATCTCCTCAGGGTTCGAGACGATACGCTGCAGGTCACCTCCGGGGATGCTCACCATGACGTCCCCCTATCACATGCACCTCCTTGAGCCCACATCCCCGAAACCATAGGTCACCTTAGCTGTGAGGTAGGGGACTGCTGCCATGAGCTGCATATGGGTCCTGAGTCGGCCCCAAGGCCATGTGAACCTGAGTCATAGGCGCTGGCATGGAGGACCTCCATTGCCTGCCTGGCATTGCAGATAATGAATATGACTTTGGGCTCAAGCCTGTATGTTCCTTTAGACCCCCATGGGCACAGGGAAAGCGCCGCTTCGCATGTTAGCTGGGAATTTGAATGGATCTCTCAGGCCAGTGTACCTAGCACCCCCCATGCACTCCTCCTCATCACTGGTCGCATAGAAGAACTCCCCGTTCATTGCCTTCACGAGTTTTTCACAGAACCTTGATTTACCATTCTCCCTTTCAATGTCTGCTGGCTCCCTGACGGACCATTTTATGGCCACAGGTTCATTTTTAAGTTTTTAAGAGTTCCTTAAGTTCCTCCTCAGTTCCTTAGTATCCAATAAACCGCTATTATCATTTATTTAATGTTTGAATTAATCGTTTCCTGGATACTGCGTTCTGAATAATTAGATGCGAGGTCCAGGTGTGACGACACAGTAGTTGAATAGGTAGTTGTCTTGGATCTTTCTAAAGTGAAGGCTTCTTCTAGTTTTTAGTGATTCCGATACTTATCATGCTAAATAAGCACTTTAACCGATAAGTTTCTTTTTCAGTTTTTCGAATTCTTCTTCTGTGAGTACTCCGCTTTCTACCAGTTCGCTGGCCTTTTTTATCTCATCCACAACGCTTATTGTGGGGGTGGAGGATGTTCCACTTTTTAATTTTTCTATTCTCTCTTTTATTTTAAGGGCGATTTTATATTGTTTTTCTCCATCAAATGTGACTGTATTCTCATCATTGGTTGAAGATACACCACCACCAGTTTTCTCGAACCCCCCAGGTACTGTAAACTGGATGTATCCAACGGTGAATCCTGGTTTTTTTATTTCGACACCTGTAATATCTTGCAAGTATATCGTTTTTGTCCCTTTGGTTAAACTTCCATAGAAAAGGATTGACTTAAGGCCCTCTCTTTTTATCTCGACACGGTTATCATAAAGTTCAACCTGTCCATTCCTACCATCTAAGAAAAAAAGAGGCTTGGTTGTTTGTTCGTATTCAGTTTCTAAAGGATCTACGCTGCTATCCTCAAAATCGGGATTTTTTGGAGGTAGAAGAAGTTCTTCTGCCCTATCTAGATACTCTCTTCTGAGATTGTATACTCTGAATTTGCCATTGTAGGTAAAGGTAAGCTGTGATAGTATCCTTCCAATTTTAACATCCTCCATATTACTTCTCAGAAAAACTTCCTTTTTTCCACTTTTTTCACCGGTTAGACTTCTCTTATGTACTATCACAGCATCCCTTGTTATTTCAATATCATCACCACCAGAGGGTGCTTCAAAGTATACCAGAAGGTTTTGAAGATCCTTTCCGCAGTTTGTACAAAATTTGACAGCTTCAGCATTTGTAAAATAACACTCTGGACATCTTTTTCCAGCCATTTGAATACCTCCACACTATGCATGTCATATTAATGTGATAAATCTATTAAAATCTTATTAAAAACTTCAAATATCAAGACTTAAAAGGGAAATATTGAATTTATGTGGCCATTATTTATCGTAGGTAGGATATTTATAAATCAATTGTCTCTTTTATCTGCTGAAAAACCCTTGAAATCATGGAATACATCAAATAGGGGGGGTCATGATAAAGTTTATAATTTTGGAGGTCACTATGAATTATAAACTGAATATTGAAGGGGAGGTGTAGATGGCTAATGGAAACTCTGAATCAAGCAATACACTTTATTGCATGGAATGCAGGGAGAAAATTCCGGATGGTTTTAAATTCTGCACCAGTTGTGGAGCCCCAGTTGTAAAAAATAGGGGTCTACACATTGAGGGGGAGCAGATTACATCACATGATAATATTAAGATCTGCCCCGAATGTGGCTATAATCTAACCCTTCAATCACGTTTCTGCACAAACTGCGGGAACAGGATCAGTACCCTGAGGGTAGCCTCTAGTTGTCCCCATTGCGGCACAGATGCCAAAGCCGGGCAGCGGTTCTGCATTGAATGTGGTGAATCATTAGTTAAGGCGGGACCCACATCTGAGGATATAAGCAAAGCCCTGGCAATAAAAAAATCAGAAAAAGAGGAATGTGGCGAATCATTAGCTAAGGCAAACCCTACATCTGAGGATATAAGCAAAGCCCTGGCAATAAAAAAATCAAAATCAGAAAACAAAGAGGAATCTAATTATGAGAATAAACTCAAACATGAAGTCTATAAACTGGAATCCAGATTTTTTAATACCTTTGATGAGATTATTGATTCTGCAGACACTCTCCTCAAGGGAATAATTTCTAAAAGGAATTCCTTGAGGGAATATGAATGCGGTTATATCGTGTGCGATACGTGTAACAGGTACTACAAACTCAGACCATGGGATGATCCCCAGGAATTCTTAAAGAAATGTGAATGTGGTGGAAGCCTCATTTTCATGGAAGAACTAAGGTGATATAATGGCTGGTGAAATAAAAAAGCTTAACTTTCTCCATCCCAGTGAATATGAGCACCCACTGGACCGCCAGGCGCTCCAGGCCCTTGAGGGAACGCCTGGACTTGAAACATTAACGCGTAAGATATTCAAGCATGGTGTAGAAAGATATTATCGATTGCAGTACACTGGAAGCTACATAAAGGTCAATGAGAACCACTTTTCTGAAGTTCACGATATTCTTCTTGATGTCTGTAACACCCTTCACCTCAAAAAGATACCTGAACTTTATATAGAATGGAATTATAGGGTTAATGGACGTACCATAGGATCAGAAAACCCAATAATCATCTTAAACTCAGGTGCCATTGATTTACTCACAGAAGATGAACTGCGATATGTAATTGGTCATGAGGTCGGCCATATCAAAAGTGGCCATATGCTGTACCATATCATGGCAGAGATTATACCCATAGCGGGTGACATCATTGGCACGGCTACACTGGGAATAGGTGGACTCATAAGTACCGGCCTTGAACTGGCACTCCTCTACTGGAATAGAATGTCAGAATTCACCGCTGACAGGGCTGGTCTCCTGGCATGTCAGGATGAGGATGCTGCCATAAATGCCATGATTAAAATTGCAGGCGCACCTAAAAGTTTCTTCGACAAGATTGACAGAGATAAATTCATTGAACAGGCAAGGGAATTCAAGGGGTACGATTATGATAACCTTGATAAGGTAGGGAAAACCATCCTCATCATGGGATCAACACACCCCTGGACTGTTATGAGAGCATCGGAAATCCTTGATTGGGTTGAATCAGGGGCATACAATGAAATTATAGAAAAACACACTGGTTCACAATTAGAAATCGATTTAAAGTGTCATAAATGCGGAACACCCCTAACAGGTGATGAGAACTTCTGCGGGATCTGCGGATCAGAATTGTGGGGGAGGTAGCCCTCACGTATTACTCCTTCTAAGGGCCCCGTACACCCCAATTATGAGCACTGATACCAGGAGAGACACCGCAAGCCATGTGTAGTCATATCCTCCCCTCATACCTGTGGGTGTAACGTTAACCACTTCAGCGGGCGGTACCACAGCCCCTGAGGGGACCTCACTCACAGCACCTGAAACAGTGTACACCGCATGCACAATCACAGTCTCCCCTACACCGCCGTGTTCACCCTCCTCGGGTGGCTTCACGGGTGAAACCTCCTGTATCATGAATATCACTGTACTGTAGACCACGTTCACTCCATCCGTGGCCCTCACAACCAGTGTGTAAACACCCGGTGAACTTACCGGGCCCCCTGTGTAGAGTTTGCCGTTTAGTGTTGCGAACCACCCCTCAAGGTTGTCATCGTCAACTGATATGAGGGGTTTTACTGTACCGGTGTACCTTCCGCCACCTGATACGCCTGTAACCCTGATAACCGGTGCCCTGCCATCGTACTTGTAGGTTGAGCCGTACTGGTCTATGAGGATGCTGAAGAATTTATAGACACCAGGGGTGATGTTACCGGTCCACTCTGAACCTGAGATGGGGTTTCCATCCTCATCGAGGACCTCAACGGTTATCCTGTAACTGTCTGTGTCAACCCCGAAGGCCTGTATCCTGAGCTCCCCTATACCTGCAGGTATCACCATGACCTGTGGTTCACTGTAGGGGCTGTTGTAGAATGCGCTGGCACCGAAGTCGTTGACTATTCTCTGACCCTCAGGACGTGTGGGGTCATATCCTATCCTGCGGCCGTCAGGTGCTGTTACAAGGAGTGCCACAGGTGAATAGGCTGCCAGGTATATCCTTGAGGGTTTACCCTGCGTGCCCCCCTTTATGAGGGGGAGGAGACGCATTATATCGGTGTTTGATGATAGCATCTCGGGTATGAAGCTACCACTCCTTCTAAGGTACTCTGAGGCATATCTCTCATATATGGGTATTGCGGCGTCCCATGAACTCCTATCGGATGTTGGCCAGTTCCTCACTATCCTGGCTATCTTGAGCAGGGTATCATAGAAGTATCCCCCTGCACCGTACCAGAGCCTTCCAGCCGTCGCAGGGTAGGTGACGTCATCAACTGTGATTCTGTCAGGTGATACAAGCCTGAAGGTACTGACCAGTGCCTCCCGGGCATTGTGGAAGCTGTACTCTGCGTCCGAGTATGCTACTGCAACATTCGATGATGCATGGACATCATCCCACCTTGTGAAGCTTGCTATCTTGAAGAAGACCTTCAGTGTCGTCACCACGATCTTACCGTAGGGGTTTTTGCTGACCACATCGAGGACAGCATCCTTGATCAGGCTGACGGTTGTTTTACCTATGTGTTCAGCCACCTTGCGAGCTATATCCCTTTTCACCGTGTCTATACTCGCTGATAGGAATTCACTGATGGCCTCATGTGTACTTCCAGATGTGTATGGGAGGATGGCTGTCAGCTGTGGCCGGTAGTTCTCTGCAACCCTCAGCTGCCACATGCACTTGAAGACGTACTCCCAGAGTTCCCTCTGGAAGTCAAGTTCTCCCTTAACAAACTCTGCTATCTCAAGGACATCACCCACGACACTCTCCTCAAACTTGTTACCCGCCTTCTTGGCCTTCATCTCCCTCAGTTTCTCCACGGCATCGTTTATTTTACTTGCACCGGTGAGTCCCGTTGAGAACCAGGATAGTGCCTGTTCAACCCCTGTGAGCGTGGCTGGTGTTGATCCATCACCCAGTATGAGGCCTATCATGTCCTTTATAACCTCATCGTCGTCAGGGATCGGGGCCGGGTCTGAGACCAGCCATGCGATTCCCCAGAGTAACCAGCCGCTCCAGCTTCCTGCGGAGTCCTCAATCCAGTCCCTGGTTGACTGGGGTATGAGTTCAGGGGATGTGACATTGAAGGTGGTGTAGAAGGCCTTTCTCTGGGCCGCCTGGAATATCATGCGTTTGAGGTCCATGTCCCCGATCTCATAGTAGTTGCTTCCAACCTTCTTGAGTACCTGTATCTCCAGGAGTGTTCCATAGGTTGATACAAGTTCATTGCCTGAGTAAAGGTAGCCTGGTTTTCCCCCAGCGTAGTCTGGTCCCCAGACGAGGTATATGCAGTAGTCCTCTCCATTGTACCTGATAGTCTGCCAGAGGGCTGGCTGTCCACGGGCAGTTGTGAAGCTCCATGTGTAGGGCCCCATTTTTGGGAGTACAACCCCATAGATAGTCCTTATGTCCTGGCTGACGTATCCGGTGAAGGTTTTGAGGCCTCCAAGTTCACTGAAGGGTGTGAAGTAGGCCCTCTGCAGTGTTTGATCGTAGCTGGCTGTTCCGTTTATGATTCCGCCTGCGGAGTTCCTGAGGTGGAAGACATCTGAACTGAACCTTGCAGCATCCAGGGGAACCTTGAACCAGGCCCATATTGTTGGTTTGAGTTTAACGTCCTCCTCACCGAAGTCCGGGTACACGAAATCCACTATGGACTTAACAAATTCAATGTGGTCTATCTTTGATGAGACAGAGACCGTCATACCCGCGCTGTTCTGGTACCAGTTCACGGTCTCCCATACGAATATCACCTTCAGGTTGGCTGTGTTAAGGCCCTCGGGTATCTTCACAATGTAGTTCTTCCATATCCTTCCGTCAGCTCCCCTTCTGGATGCGACACTGTTATCCACAATACCTGCCCGGTTCACCCATGGGGCTTCATGTCTGACGTAGAGTATTGCAGGGGGGTTCAGGGTGCTTAGGAGGTCAAAGCCGCGAATTCCCTTGGTGTTATTCACCAGAAGGTTGTATCCTCGCCCATCGTCGAAGTAGACCAGTATACCTCCACCCCACCCCCAGTAAACGTTGTTGATGACCTCTATATCGGTCATCCACAGTGAGAGGTATTCTGCATCAGCCACATTAATATATGGGGTCTCTGCTATGGTGAAGGCAAGCTGCCCACCCATTGGGAGTATGATGTTATCCGATCTTTCTGAGTATCTCCTGAGGAGATTGTTGCTGGGTCCATCCATTGCACAGTAACCGTGAAGGGCGCTGCTGCCAGGTTTGAAGTAGTATGAACTGTTGGTTTTCAGGTAATGGGTGTGGTTTCCTGAGTACACCCCGATGTCAGGGATGTACATGTACCTCTCATTGAAGTTCTGTAGGCTTACAGGTGTCCTTTCAAGGTGATAGAATCCTGTGTCCAGTGTCCCTGAGAATCCCCTGCCATCGGTAACTGTAAGGCTCACCGTGTGCGGGCCCTCTGTAAAGTTTCCTGTAACCTCATATCTCACAGTACACATGTAGGGAAGAGTGCCAGGGGTTATGATGGGCTGCGATGCTACCGTGGAGCCATCCACCTTAAGCATGAATTTATTGAATCCACCATCTGAGTTCTCCTGCACATCAAATATCATAATCAGGGTTTCATTTTCCTCTGAGACCATATCAATACTCTTTTCTATGATTTCAGGGTTTCCGGTGAAGCTTGAGAAGCGCAGTTCAGATGTCTCCTCGTTACCTGCCCTGTCCCTTACTGTAACCTGGAGTGTGTGCTGGCCATCGCTGAGGAAGCCATATAACCTGGGATTGTATTTTACCTCAATGGATTCAAGTGATGCTGTATAGTTATAATTGTAGCCATATATGCCTGAGATTAAAGGATCAGAATATGTTCTCCCTCCATACTGAAGCCTACCTGTTATATCAGTACCGTCAAGTAGTACCCTCAGGTCCTGAGGGACAGGATCAGGCATTCTGTCATACATTCTGTTATAATAAACCATTAGTTTGCCCCTCCAGAGACCTGATGGTCCAGTATCTGATACCCTGAAGCTCAGTAAGGTGCCCGGTCTCACGGTGCTATTCTCCCTTGGAGCTGTGAACTGGACAAGAGGCTTTGATGTGTCAATGAGAATCCTGTAGACCACACTCCGGAAGTTTCCAAGGATGTCGGTGGCATTCATCACTATCTCATGGTAGCCGTCAGAGGGGGCTGAGATGTTCACCGTGAATGTGGTTGCCGTAAAGCTTGATGTCACATTGCAGGTTTTTGATGTTGCATTGAAACTGAAAATTCCGGTAAGGTCCTTAAGTATGCCTCCGATAGGGGTATTTCTTGATTTGATCACATCAGGATCTGTTAATATGATTTCAGGTCCCGTGGTGTCGACGATTGTTGAACCACCCAGTGTGTTTGAGAATGCCCCATCCATCCCCACAGCCATGATGGTGAAGTGTATCTCCCCATCGGGTGCCATGAACGTCCTCTGCCAGTCCCTCAACCATCCGCTCCAGTATCCATCTATTCTATCCTCAAATCCTCCAAGTTCAACACTGTTGGATGGTATCTCAAAGAGAAGGGAAACCGACCTTACAGGTTCACTTATATCTGCGGTTATATGCATGCTTTCCCTTCCAGGTACAAATGCGGGCGTCACCCTGAGGTTGCTTATGGTGGGGCCTGAAGCATAGGACACGAAGATCCTCCAGTCCACTGATGTGCCGAGGCCCTGGGGATCAATTGCGATGGCGGTGAGTTTGTGCCATCCAGCTGAGATGCCTGATAGTGTCGCTGTCATTGCCCAGCTTCCTGTGAGGCTGTTACCTGTTATCATGGTTGCAACTGGCAGATTATCAAGGAGGATCTTTGAATCAACAAATGAGAGTCCATTTCCAGGGTCATTCCTCACAGACACCGTTACCGGTATCTCTGTGGGCTTCCTGAAGAATGACCCATCCTGGGGGCTAATAGATGTGATAACTGGCGGGTTACCTGTCGGTGGCAGGTACTGGAATGTCCAGGTCGCTGTTACCTCACCTGGCACCTCAGCCCTGGCTGTGCATGGGCCCCTGGGGGGCATTGAGGAGGGCGTGAATATGAGCCAGTCCCCTGTCCATGAGAGTATTCCAGGGATTGGTGTCCCTGTGGCGGCTGTTCCAGGGTAGAGGTTCAGTGTGGCCGCAGCACCATCCCTTCCACCGAAGAGCCTCACACCCACACTCTGGAGTTCCCTGAGGACCTCCCCTGGTGAGGGGGACCTGTCCATTACGAAGGTCCTGAAGACAATATCCTGGTGGAGGTGCTCCCCGTTTCCAAGGAGGAAGTAGACGGACTCTGCCCTATCAGTGACATATGCTGTGAGTATGTGGTAGCCTGGTATGATATCAGTGAACTCGAATCTGCCATCGGGGCCTGTAATCATACTGATGGCACCATCCAGGACCACCTCACCCTGGAGGGGCCCGGCCCAGCAGAGTATCTGGCCCTCAATCATAGTTGAGAGGAATGGCTGAAGTGGCTGGTTGTGTTCAAAATCCTCACCAACTTCAGGGAATAACCAGAGGTCCCTTACAGGTACGTAGCCTGGTTTTTCAAAGTCCAGGGTGTAGGGTATCCAGGGTTGGAGTGACTGGAAGCTGTATGATCCATCTGTACCGGTGAGTGCCACAAGTTCAAGGTCAACAAATTCGCCTCTGTATCTTCTGAAGGTCACTGTGACACCACCCAGCGGGAGACCTGTTACAGCGTCTGTTACTGTACCATGGATGCCTGAGTATGGACCAGGATACAGTATGATCTCCCTGAATAGGGCTGATGTTTCCTGGAGATCAACTGCTTCTGATGCAGGCTCATAGGGGTATAGTGCTGCTGTAAGGTTATATGATCCTGATATTGGGATGGCTATCTCATATCTTCCCTCAGAGTCTGTGATGGTGGATGCAACTGATGTACCATCCATTAAAAGTTCCACAAGCGCCCCCTCCAGAGGTGAGGGGTCCCTTTCAAAGTTCGCATGGAGCACCCGACCATAAACGGAGTTTTTAAGGTGCAGTTCAAAGTCCACAGGGATTATTAGGTTGGGCGCAATAGTGGTGGCCTTGCTCACAGGGATGTGGGTGGGGCTGGAGGCTGTGAAGATGTAGTTCCCTGCTGGAAGGTCGAAGCTGTAGAAGCCACTGGAATCTGTAGTGTTTGAGATGCTGGGGTAACCCACCCTTGAGGCTGTGACGGTTATCCCTGAAAGAGGCTCACCAGGGAAGTTCCTTATGTAACCCTGCACCCTGCCTGTTTCCTCAACATCAAGCTGAAGCGTGAACACCCTGTTCACAGGTAACTCCCCGGGCAGTATATCAACTGTGAGGTTCCTGTAACCATCCTTTGAGAATACGAGCCTCATAAGGTTGGCTGTTGTTCCATAGAGGTTACATGTGAATCTACCTGATGAATCTGTTCTTACTGAATTCCATTCAACAGGCTGGTCTGCATTTATGTAGAGGAGGTCCACCTTAACATTGAATACTGGAACCCCCACATCATCAACCACAGTACCTTTTATCTCACAGGGCACCGTCCTTGGCACCAGTGTGACATTGACAGTCAGGTTCCTGTCCTCTGTGAGGGTGTACCAGTAGCCGTCCCAGTAATAGTAGTTATAAGGGTAGAGGGAGATGTCCCAGTACTCTGAGGCAGGGCAGTGTTCAAATACAGCAAGACCATCAGCACCTGTGGTGCCACTGAATGTGTCCGGGCCAAAGAGGTAGACGGTTTCACCCACCACAGGGTTGCCGTTAATGTCAGTAACATTAACAGTTATGTTTGAGGGCCAGAGGTCCAGCTGTATGTCACGGGTTGTGACACCCTCCCCGATTAACATGTAGATGTCTGCGTCACGGTAGTGTGACAGGTAGGTTTTGAGGTGACCTGAGAGGCCTGATACCAGTTCAGGGTAATTCTGGGTTGTGAAGACGTATAACCCATCTGAATTCGTCTCGCTCCATATGGATGTGTATCCTGGATGTGTTTCAGGCCAGAAGTACAGCCTGACACCCCGTAGCGGTGCACCCGTTGAGTCATAGACATGACCCTGCAGTGTCACAGGAAGTCCCTTCCTTATGAGCCTCACCGTCACTAACTCACTGCCACCATCAGTGATTGTGAAATTACCGGTGACCGGTACATAGCCGTAGGGCCCCACCGTGTAGGTCCAGAGGCCATCGGGGATGTGGTTGAAGAGTGCAACACCATCCGCCCCTGTGACCCTGTAGAGGTGGGCGGGTCCATCAAGCTGGATCCCCACTCCACTCAGTGGCTCCCCATCCCAGTTCAGTACTGTGAAGGAGGCTGAACCGTCATAGTAGCCCATAACGATGTTATGCACGTTTTCAGAGGACATGTTCAGGGCTATGACTGCATGGTAGGGCCTGTAGAGTGGGTGATAAGCGTGGATGTCATATGTCCCTGTATCTGAGGGTCCAACACCATAGAAGAGGTAATGGCCTCCCTCATCAAGGCCCGCGTTCAGCTCAACAGGTTCACCATTCTGGGTGTAGCTGAGGGTAACATCCGCGTATACGATGTTATCGTCGGGGTCACTCACATAACCCCCCAGTGTGGTTTCATGTTCAAGTTCAATTTCCCTGTAATCCCCTGTTTCAGGGACTGTGAAGGTCTCAGCGTAGGGTTTATACATCCACATCTGCACAGTGAGTGTCACGGGCACACCTGATGTGAGGATGGGGTGGTCATCTGTGCTGAAGGCGTACTCCCCACTGGAACTGGTGTACCTGCTTAACCGGAATGAGCCTGATTCGAGGACAACCTCGGCACCATCAATGGGTGTTCCCCTATCAACCACGGTTCCCCTAACCTCAACCGGAAGCCCGAATCTTATAAGTTGGATGCTGAGGGTGTTTTTACCATCATCAACCTGAATTGCCCTGGTTTCAGGGGCGTAGAGTGGATGTGAAACATTAAGGGTGAGTTCTCCAGTCTCGACGGCCAGTTTAACTGAGCCATCCTCACCGGTGTATCCCTCCATTCCAGCGAATGAGATAACAGCATCTTCAACAGGCTCCCCACTTGAATTGGTGACGTTAACCGTGAGGAGCGCCCTCTCATCTAGGATTATATCAAGTGTTATGTCGTCACCTGGCTGGAGGGTAAGGTCACTGCTCCAGGGATGGTAACCGTAGGCATCCACCATTACCCCCCTCACGAGGGGGACCTCATCCTCTCTGAACTCAAAGTAGAACTTCCCATAGGGGTCGGTGTACTCTGTGCGGTTCTCGCCCTCAAGAAGGACGTTTACAGGGATATCTGATGGCAGGGTCTCCTGGCCCCTCACAGTGCCCCGGAGGGAGGTGCGGTACTCCATTTCAAGATCAAAGCGTGATGATTCACCAGGGTCCATGAGGATGTTGTACCTCTCTGTGAAGAGGTCGCCGCGGAAAGCCACGAGGGCAAGGTAGGCCTGTATGACGCCGGGGTGTTCATCAAAGTATCTTCCATAATTTACCATATATCTGCCAGCGGAATCGGTGTAGTTCTCTGCTATGGTGACGTCCAGCTGGTCACGGACCTCAACGATGACGTTCTCCAGTGGCGCGCCGGTGGTGTCATAGACGGTACCGTAGAAGGAGTTGGGGTATGCAAGTTCAAAGTTGACCTCGAGGGGTTCATTCACGTCAAGGATAAGTGATGATGGGGTGTAATTTTCGGCTGATGCCACAACTTCATAGGTGCCCGGGGGTAAGATAAGGTTGTAGGCCCCTGATGAACTGGTGGTGTTCTCAGCAACCGTCACACAATCCTGCAGGGCCCTTACAGTTGCATTTTCTATCGGATCCCCATTCCAGGACTTCACTGTCCCGTATGGGTCAATGCCAGGTGGTGGTATCGCCGACTCGTTGAGTTCAGCAGCAGAAACAGGACATGTAATTGCCAGAATACTCAGTAGAAGTATAAAAAGAGCAATTCCAGTGTATGCACCTTTTCTTAAAGAGGAGAATCCATCAGTAATATCATTCAAGATTTACCCCCCAGAACCCCTTTAGTATAAATATTATTTTATTCTCTCTCGCTGTATTTAAAATTTTTTAATTTAAGATTTAAAAAAATAAAAGTTCTTAAAACAATGGTTTTTCATATTAAAGTAATATCTTGATAAAAGGTAGACCTTTCACCTGAAACCGGCATATGAGAGTATTTCCCCTCTTTTTTCTCCCAGTATCTCCGAGGCCCTCTCCAGGCACTCTTCAATAACTGATTCAAGTTCTTCATCACCAGCCCAGTGCTCCTCCAGAAAGGCGTATCCGTGGCGGGATGCAAGCTCATCAACAACCACAGCGCAGATGTAAACGTCGTCAATGTATCCATGTGGACCATAGATCTCCTCGGGTATCACATCGTAGGGGGCCACCAGGTAGCCCATGGCGGCGGATATCCTCAGCCTCTCCTCACTCAGCACCTCATCAGTCCTAAGCACTTCAGCCAGCAGCCGGAAGAGATCCGGTGCGTAGTCCACTATCCTCTCATATTCTCCACGGTAACTGTTAATGTTCTCCCGTAAAACATCATAGAAATGTGTGAAATCCATAAGAAACACCTCAATCACCCAAATGCGTAAATTCCATCAGGTTATACCCCACAGAAGTTCCTGAACACGCACCTTGAGCAGAACTGATTCCTGCGGGGCTCGAAGCACTCACTCCTTATTTTCTCAACTGTCTCCTCTATCCTCTCCCTTACAGTGAACTGGGGGTCGGAGTCAAATGATATCCTCATGGAGTCCCTGATGGCGTATGCAGAGAGCCTGTCAAAATTGTATCTCTCCCTCAGTGCATACTCGTAGGTTCTGAGCTGGTATTCGAGTCCCATCCTCTCAATCCCCCCATGTTCCCGGGCCTTGAAGTCCACAAGCTCCAGTTCACCCTCAGAGTTCCTGATGATGAGGTCGGTCCGACCCTCTATTATTATATCATCGTCGGGTATGGAGAAGGGCTCCTCCACCGAGACAACCTCCTCTATATGGTCCCTGCTGTCATGGTAGTAGTTGAGGAGTTCCCTTTCAAGGCGCCTCTTTTTCAACTCATCGTCTCTCCCCATGGGTATCCAGCACCTTTCAACGATTTCCCTTATGAATGCCCCGTTTATATTCTCTGAATTCTTCATTCCAAGGTGTAACTCTTCGAGGCACCTGTGTAGTATGATACCGTAGCGCTGCATGAAGGTTTCCGGGTAGACGAAGCCGTAATGGTAGATCATCATGTACCTGAAGGGGCACTCCTCGTAGGTGAAGAGGGCCGAGAAGTTGATCCGTAGGGGCTCCTCTGACCACTCCCTCTCAAGGCACCCCTCGATGGATGTGCACTCACACTCGTATATACCGCACTTCTCCCTTAACTCGGTGATGTATGGTGAGATCCCCACCTTCCTCGTGTTGATTCTGGGTGCGGTGGAGATGATAAGTGCATCCTGGGCCCTTGTCATTGCAACATAGAAGAGCCGTCGGTCTTCATCCTCCTGTTCTCCAGATGATAGGAGCAGTTCCCGGGGGATGGGCACCAGTTCCTTCCTCTTCCTTTTTCTGCCCGGGAACCTTCCATTTATTACAGAGCAGATGAACACAACAGGAAACTCAAGACCCTTTGCCTGGTGGACTGTCATCACCTTCACTGAGGCCGGGTCCTCCAGGACGGCCTCGTCATGGTGGAGATGATGGGGGAGGAGGTAGAGGTACCAGAGGATGTCCTGTATCCTGGCACCTGGTTTTATGGTTTCATACTTGTCTATGAGTGAACTGAGCTTTGCAAGGTTGAATATCCTTGCCCTGCTCTTGTCACTACCATCAAGGAGGAGTCTTCTGAGGTAACCTGTCACCTCCAGTATCCTGTAGAAGGTCTGGAGCACCGTAAGTGAGCCCTTTTCAAGTTCCTCCCTGATCCTGTTGAGGCCGAGTATCTTCTCTGCATCTTCACCCCGGATACCAGCATCCTCCAGTTCCTGGAGGGAGTTGAAATCCGAGAGTTTCACATCCCTCTCAAGGGATTCAAGGGCCTCCAGTGTTTCCCTACTTAGATCCAGGAATTCACCGCGGAACATGGAGATGTTCCACCAGCCACCCCACCTTCCACTGAATTTACCATCGTAATTGGGGGGGTCCACGTAGGCCAGGAAGTAGAGCATGCTCCTTATCTCGTATCTCTTGAGGAATGATCCGTCACCGCGGACTATGTAGGGGATCCCCTCCCTCCTGAGCTCCCTGAGTACCTTGTCTGCATGGTAGCGCACACTCCTGAATAGAAGTGCAACGTATCCGTAGTCAGGGATTTTGCCTGTGGCTTTGAGTTTCTTTATGAGGGCTACTATGTTCCTGGCCTCGGAGTTAACATCACGGCTCCTGAGTATCACAACGTCTGTTCCGCCATCCCTCACAGGCTTTATGGTTTTCCGGTAGTGTCTCTCCCCCCTCATGAACCTGTCGGCTGTGAGAACTATCCCAGCCCTTGACCTGAAGTTGTCCTCAAGGAAAACCACCTCTGCATTGTATTTGTCCCTGAACCTTATGAAGTTCTCGGGGGTGGCGCCCCTGAAGCCGTAGATGCTCTGGTCCTCATCCCCAACGACGCATATGCTTGATTCGGGCCCTGCTATCGTCCTGAATATCCTCTCCTGGATTGGGCTCGTGTCCTGGTACTCGTCGATCATTATGTACCTGTATTTATTTCTGACAGATTCAAGGACATCCTCGTTTGATTTAAGGAGGATGTAAACCTCCTTTTCAAGTCCAGGGAAGTCTATCTTCTTCTCCTCCCTCAGGGCATTCAGGTATTGGCTGTAGCAAGCTGCCATGCCATGGTATCTCTTCTTATGAGGGTAATGTTTTTTGAGGGCCTCCATGAGTTCATCGGGGTCCACGTAGTTCTCGGTGCACCTGTTGAAGAATTCTATTGCCTCATGAATCTCACCCATCTTCATGAAACTGTTAAGCCCGATCCTGTAGAAGACTGACCTTAGGAACATGAGCTGTGACTCCTCGTCCAGGATCTCGAATCCCGCTCCAAGGTCATGTTCCTCGGGGTGCTCCCTGAGTATGGTGCTGCAGAATGAGTGTATGGTTGATATATGCATGAGTTCGGCGTCCAGTCCAACGCAGTTTATGAGCCTTGACTTCAGCTCATCTGCAGCCTTCTCTGTGAAGGTTATAACAAGTATATTCTCCGGGCTAACCCCCTTTCTTTTAACAAGGTAAGCTGTCCTCTCAACAAGAACCCTTGTTTTCCCGGCACCTGGTCCTGCCACAATTACAAGTGGCCCGTCGGTCTTCTTAACGGCCCTCTTCTGGTTCTCTGTACATGCCTCCCCTTTCCTGCAGAGTGATCCTGTCATCGTGACTGTTTCATAGATTGGGTGGTGAATATATTAATGTTTTCCCCGTTTGATGGAATTTTTCTGGTGAAGAATTATTAAGTCACAGCATACATACAATCTACAATGAACCCCGCAGACCCCATCCTCAACGCATTCCTTGCAACCGTCTTCACCTGGCTCATGACACTTGCAGGGGCTGCCCTGGTCTTTCTCCCTGTGAGGGCTGAGAGGAAACTCCTTGACTCCTCACTTGGCTTTGCAGCGGGTATAATGATCGCTGCAAGTTTCTGGTCTCTCCTGGTTCCTGCAATTGAACTTTCAGCCATCAACGGATATGCAGAGTGGTTACCCCCGGCCCTCGGGTTCCTTGCAGGTGGACTCTTCCTTTCAGGTGTGGATAAGATCATACCCCACCTTCACCCTGGATGCGACCCTGAGGATGCAGAGGGGCTCCCCACGACCTGGAGGAGGAACAGGCTCCTTCTCCTTGCCGTTGCCATACACAACATCCCTGAGGGCCTTGCGGTTGGTGTTGCCTTCGGGGCCGCTGCAGCCACAGGTGCACTTGCAGCCCCCATCACCCTTGCCCTGGGTATAGGCATACAGAATCTGCCTGAGGGGGCCGCGGTCTCCCTCCCACTGAGGGGTGAGGGCCTGTCCAGGTGGAGGAGTTTCACCTACGGCCAGGTATCGGGCCTGGTTGAAATCCTTGGTGGCCTTGCAGGCGCTATTCTGGTTTACTCATTCTCAGGGGTCATGCCCTACGCCCTGGGCTTTGCTGCTGGTGCCATGCTATTCGTGGTGATAGAGGACATCATCCCCGAGTGCCAGAGCGGGAGTAACACGGACCTTGCAACTGTATCCGCCCTTTTAGGCTTTGTTCTCATGATGATACTTGACCTGGCACTTTCCTGAAATTTTTTCAGAAATTGGTCTGAAAGAATATTCACTATCATATTTTATTAGGGATGTTATACATAATATTCAGAGGTGATAGTATGGCCAGGGTTACCCGTGAAATGGTTGAAAATTCAGGTATAAATGTGGATGAACTTGTTGAACTCCTTGTGAAGAACGCGGCTGCGGAACTCACAAACTTCTACTACTACACGATACTCAGGGCCAACCTGATAGGCCTTGATGGTGAGGGGATAAAGGAGATAGCGGAATCTGCAAGGATAGAGGACCGGAACCACTTTGAGGCACTTGTCCCAAGGATATACGAGCTTGGAGGTGAACTCCCACAGGATATGAAGGAGTTCCATGATATCTCAGGATGCCCCCCGCATACCTCCCTGAGAAGACCACTGACACCATGAAGATACTTGAGGTCCTTGTTGCCGCAGAGAGGTGCGCTGTGAGGCAGTACACCCACATATGCAATATAACTGCCGGTAAGGACCACAGGACCTATGACCTTGCACTCTCAATACTCCATGAGGAGATACAGCATGAGTCCTGGTTCTCAGAGTTCCTGGGTGAGGGCCCATCAGGGCACTTCATGAGGCGCGGTGAAACCTCACCCTTTGTGAGGAAATTCCTTGAATAACTTCTCTCCGGGTGCTGGGGTACGGGAGTTCATCTGGATATTAATAAAGAAACTGGGGATCAGAAGTGAAGCGCTTTGGTGGTGGAATGAGGGAGTTCACACCCGAGGATCTCAGAAGATTTGATGGAATTTCAGGTCCCGCATACGTTGCATGCGACGGCAGGGTTTACGATGTATCAGAGAGCTTCCTATGGAGGGATGGGCGCCACCAGGTAATCCACAGTGCAGGAAGGGATCTCACCCATGAACTGGAGAAAGCCCCCCATGGCAGGGAACTCCTTGAAAGGTTCCCAGTGATGGGTACCCTTAAGGTGAAATGAGGGCTTCAGATGGCAGACTTCAGGTGCACGGTATGCAATTACATCTTCCATGAGGAACATGAGGGTGAATTCGACTCCCTCCCAGTGGAATGGCGCTGCCCGGTCTGCAACGCGCCCAAGGACGCGTTTGTGAGGCTGGGGTCCAGGGCCAGGGAAACAGGGAGGACGGTCTCGGATGTCTTTATAGCACAGCTTGCAGCCTGGGGTGTGAGGTACATCTTCGGGATCCCGGGAACCTCAACACTGGGACTTGTTGATGCCATAAGGAGGAACAGTGACGTGAAGTACATACAGGTACGCCATGAGGCGTCGGCGGCATTCATGGCCTCAGCCTATGGCAAACTCACAGGAAACCCTGCGGTTTGCATGGCAGTCGCCGGCCCGGGGGCATCGAACCTCATAACCGGGCTTCTGGACGCGGCCCTTGACAGGTCACCGGTTATAGCTGTGACAGGACAGGTTGAGACCTACAGGATCGGGACAGGTGCAAGTCAGGAGATAGACCAGCACAGCCTCTTCGAGTCCCTGACAGTGTACAACATGACCCTCATAAGCCCTGATGAGACCCCGGAGATTGTAAGGGATGCCCTGAAACACGCCATCATCGAGAGGGGTGTTTCACATATTGATGTCCCCAGGGACGTCCAGACAATGGAGTGCACTGCCGGTGTAAGACCACTCACCGGTTCGATCGCCCCTGTATCGGTGACCGTACCCAGACGCCAGTTACAGAATGCTGCATCCTTAATTGATTCTGCAGAGCGCCCCATCATAATCGCTGGATTCGGGGCGCTTGAAGCGGCGGAGAGTGTTGTTGAACTTGCAGAGAGGATAGGGGCCGGGATTGTGACCACATTCAGGGGCAAGGGGGTTGTTGATAACCACCACCCCCTTTACCTGGGCTGTCACGGGAGCCTGGGGTCCGCTGCGGCGGCCGAGGCCGTAAGGAAATCGGATCTCCTCATTGTTATAGGGTCATCCTTTTCTGACCTCACCCAGCTACCCCCTGGGAGGATCCTGCAGATTGACATAGACCCCCTCATGATCGCAAGGCGCCACCCGGTTGAGATGGGACTTGAGGGTCGATCCTCACTCACAGTACCCGAGCTTCTCTCCATGACCCGCGAGAGGAGGAGGGAGTCCTACAGGGCAGAGCTCAGGAAACTCAGGGAGAGGTGGCTGGCCCTTCTTGAATCTGAAATAGACTCATCCTCAAGGCCCCTGAGGCCACAGTACATAATGGCTGTCCTCAATGACCTCCTTGATGAGGGGGCCATCATATCCCTTGATGTTGGTGAGAACGGCTGGTGGTTTGGAAGGAACTTCCAGATGAAGGGCACCCAGAGGCTCCTCTTCTCAGGGTACCTTGGCTCAATGGGATTCGGGCTTCCGGCTGCAATTGCGGCGCAGCTGGAGTTCCCTGACAGGGAGGTTGCATGTATAACAGGTGATGGAGGGTTTTCCATGGTCATGGCTGAATTTCTAACCGCTGTGAAGTACCATCTCCCTGTGAAGGTCTTCATACTCAACAACAGGAGCCTCGGGATGATAATGCAGGAGCAGCTGGTTGAGGGTTTCCCCAACTGGCAGACCGAACTCCAGAACTGTGACTTCGCAGGGTTCGCTGAGAACTGTGGCGGCCGGGGAATCCGGGTCACCGAACCAGACAAACTGGAGGATGCTGTTTCAGATGCCCTCAGAACAGAGGGACCTGTGGTAGTGGACATCAAAACCGACCCAAGGCGCTTCATCTGATTACATGGACCGCAGATGCCTTGAATTCAAGCCAGACCTCTGAGCCTGTGGTGATCCCCATCTCATGGAGTGACCTCGCTGTCAGGTGTACAGTGAGTGTCTCACCGCCACACCTGACCTCCAGTTCCTGGAGGGAGCCTGAATCACGTATCGCTTTAACTGTGCCGCGGAGCTGGTTCAGTGCACTTGAATTCACCCTCCCCCATGATATGGTTATATCCTCGGGCCTCACGGTGGCTGAAACCATGCCCTCGGCCTCCTCTGACGAGTAGATACTCACACCGTCACATTCTATGATGGTCACACCGTCGGGGGTGACCCTGGCCCTCCCCCTGAGTATGTTCTCTGCACCCACGAACTCTGCAACGAACCTGCTCGCCGGCCTCCTGAAGACCTCCATGGGTTCACCCACCTGGAGAATCCTCCTGTTGAGTATGGCGATCCTGTCAGAGAGCTTCTGGCCCTGGATGAGGTCATGGGTTGTGAGTATCACCGTAACGTCAAGTTCAGCTATGACCTCCTCCATCCTCCTGGTGGATACAGGGTCAAGGCTGGATGTTGCCTCATCCAGGAGCACAAGTTCAGGCCGGTTTATGAGTACCTGGGCAAGTGCCAGGCGCTGCCTCTCACCACCCGATAGTTCAGTGGTCTTCCTTGAGGCGTCCTCAAGGCCCACCAGTTCAAGGACCTCCCGGACCTCCCGGGCCTCCGGTTTCATCCCCCTCACATGGGGACCGTAGAGGACACTCTCCCTTATGGTACCACGAAATACCGGGGTGTTCTGGAATACCATGCCCATCCTCCTCCTGACATCCACCTCCCTCTTCTCAGCCACGTTCTCGCCCTGGAAGATTATCTCGCCACTGTCAGGCTTTTCCAGGAGGTTTATTATACGTAGGAGTGTGGATTTCCCCGCCCCTGTGGGCCCTATGATCCCGAGGGTCTCACCCTCCCTGACCTTAAGGTTCACATCATCCAGGACCCTTACGTCCCCGTAGGTCTTTTCTATCCCGTGGAGTTCAAGCACGTTCATGATTATTTCTCCTGGAAGTGGTTGAGTACTGTGTTAACGGCCAGTGATATGATGAGGAGTATTATCCCCAGGGCTATTGATAGTTCAAGGTTCCCCCTTGAGGTTTCCAGTGATATGGCGGTTGTTATGACCCTTGTGAAGCCCCGTATGTTTCCACCGAGCATTATGGCGGCCCCGACCTCTGAGATTGCCCTCCCGAATCCCAGGATGACTGCGGCCATGACAGCGTACCTTGCCTCCTCCAGAACCCTCACCATAACCTGGAACTCGGTGGCGCCCAGGGATCTTGCAAGGTCCCTGAGCTCCGGTTTAACACTTCTGAGGGCTGTGATGCTGAAGCCTGTGACCAGCGGGAGGATGAGTATGGTCTGGCCGAGTATCATACCGGCAGGTGTGAAGAGGAGGTTGAGCGGACCCAGTGGCCCTGAGCGTGAGATGAGCAGGAATACAAAGAGGCCCACAAGTACAGTGGGGATGCTGTAGAGGGTCTGTATCACATTCAGGAGAACCCTCTTTCCCTTGAACTCCCGCAGGTCAATCATCGCCGCTGCCGGCACCGCAATTATAGATGCCAGGACCGTGGATGAGACTGAAACCATGAGTGTCCTTGCTGTTATGTCAATGAGTTCAGGGTCAAGTGATGCCATGAGTTCAATGGCCCTTATGAATCCTGTGATTATTTCGTTCATGATTTTCGCCCTGAAGTTTTAAGTTTATAGCTGTATTCAGTTTTCCGGTTCTTTTCCTCCATTGAGGGCCCTGAAGAGGGACTGGCCATATTTATCCTTTCCGTACTCTGATATGAGCCTCTGGCACTCATCACTCAGGAGGAAGTCAACGAATTTCTCTGCAGCCGCGCTGTTCACGCCCCTCACCTTCTGTGGGTTCACGGGTATTGCTGCGTAGACGTTGAGGAGTGAACTGTCCTCTGTGAGGTACGTGACGAGGTTTATCCCATCCCTGAGGGCAAGATATGTGCCTGAATCTGTGAGTGTGTAGGCGCCCTTCTGGTCTGCAACCCTGAGTGTGTCGCCCATCCCGCTCCCGGTTTCAATGTACCATGCTGAGCCATTGACTGTGGCGTTGTAGTCTGTTACGTTTTTCCAGATCTTTATTTCCCTTGAATTGGTGCCGGAGTTGTCCCCCCTTGATACGAATTTCACAGAGGGGTTGCTGGCTGCTGCCTCAAGGATCCTCCTGAATGCGTCCTCTGCAGATTTGGCTTCACTGATATTCGCGGGGTCACTCTTTGGTCCCACGATGTAGAAGTAGTTGTAGGCGAAGGGGTATCTTCCTGTGCCATAACCCTCCTTTATGAACTCCTTCTCTCTGGTTTTGTCGTGCACTATGACGAGGTCGGCGTCACCCCTTTTTCCCCGCTCAAGGGCTATGCCCGTACCGCCTGAAACTATCTGCACATCGATAGTGGGGTACCTCTTCTCGAATGCTGCCTCCACACTCTCAAGGAGCCCTGTATCCTCAAGGCTTGTTGTTGTGGATATTCTGAGTACCTGCCTCTTTCCATTGTCTGATATCCCATAAATGGCTGCCCCTATGATCACTGCAATAAGAGCTACCATGGCAACGTATTTTTTCTCCATAAGTGGAACCTCCATTACAACAGATATACTGTATCGACATGCAATATATATGCATATCGATGTCATGGCGGAACAATGGGCCGTGTCAGCTATATAAATAAAAGAGTTGTTGTCCTCAAAATATTAAAAAGCCTTTAAATTTTTTCTCAAATAAATAAATGGAGTTAATTATTAAGGTTAATAGCCCTTATACATCTAAAATCCTCAAAAAGGAAAAATCAGAGCCTAACCCTTATACTTCTTCTCAAATCTTCTCCATGACCTTGCAATGTAGGGTTCGCACTTATCAAGCTCGGTTAAAAGGCACATCCTTATGGTATCAGTTTTGATCTCCTCCTCGCCCTTTATCTTCTCAGTAACGGTCTGGTAGACCTTCTCAATGATCTCCCTCTTCTCCTCGGGACTGTAACCTGCATCAATGGCAGCCTTCTCAAGTGAGGCCCGTATCTTTGATGGGTCATAGGCTTCCCTTGAACCCCTTCTCTTTATCACATTCATAATGATCACCCTGTATATTATGTTCATCTTTCAATAAATTTTTTCCAGTTAAAAGGGGGGGCGACCTCATAAAGCTTATTCAAAACAGATTATAAAAATACTGGTATTCAAACAGATGGTGCTGGAATGACTCTCTGGAAAAGAATATCTGAAATGGATGTGGCCGGGGCACTCGATGAACTTGGAACATCAACCGGAGGCCTCCAAGAGACGGAGGCCCAGGGTAGACTTGAGATCCACGGCCCCAATGAGATCCAGTTCAGAAAACCCCACCCAATCTTCCGTTTTCTGAAGCAGTTTCAGAGCCTCCTGGTATATATACTTCTCACCGTTGCAGTATTCACGGCATTCATAGGAGAATGGATTGACACCGCTGTAATCACAGGAGTTGTGGTTCTGAACTCCATCATCGGCTTCATACAGGAGGGGAAGGCCTCTGAGGCCATCGAGTCACTTCAGAAGTTCACGGAATCATACTCCACCGTAATCAGGGAAGGAAAAGAAATGAGAATTCCCGCAAGACTCCTCGTTCCAGGTGACATAACCGTGCTGGGAGTCGGTGAAAGGGTGCCTGCAGATATAAGGCTAATCGAATCAAAGAACCTGCATGTGGATGAATCGGCCCTCACAGGGGAGTCAGTCCCTGTTGAAAAGGACCCCTCCCCCCTCAAAGGGGAGGATATCCTCAGGGGTGAATTCAGGAACATCCTCTTCAGCGGGACGCTGATAACAGAGGGTAGGGCGCTGGGTGCCGTGATTTCAACTGGGAGGGAAACAGAGCTTGGCAGGATAGCAGAGAGGGTGAAGGAGGTTGATGTTAAAACACCGCTCCTTGAGAAGATCGATGAATTCTCAAGGACGATAGCACTGGCTGTTGTGTCCCTTGCAGTTTTCAATTTCATAGCCGCAATCCTGTTTGGATACGATGCGGTACTATCCTTCCTTGCATCAACATCTCTGGCTGTGGCTGCAATCCCCGAGGGTCTTCCGGCGGTCCTCACCGTGACCCTTGCCCTTGCAGTTAGGGCCATGGCGGAGAGGAATGCCATAGTAAGGAACCTCCCTTCGGTGGAGACACTTGGAAGTGTCACCGTGATATGTTCCGATAAGACAGGGACACTCACAAGGAACGAGATGACAGTGAAATCCATATACGCGGGAGGGGTCAACTATGAGGTGGAGGGGGTGGGCTACAGTGATGATGGTGAAATAACACTCGATGGTTCCAGAATCAAAGAGCCCCCCGAGCCACTCCTCAGGATACTTAAATGCGGCCTCAACTGCAACAACGCATCAGTTGCTGATGAAAGGCTCCATGGTGACCCCACAGAGGTGGCACTCATCGTGGCGGCCCACAAGGGAGGTGTAAGGGAGAGAGCTGGAAGGGTCGATGAGGTGCCCTTTGACTCCACAAGGAAGTACATGGCGGTCCTCACAGAGGACGGCTTAATACAGGCAAAAGGGTCCCCCGAGCAGATAATTGAGATGTGCAGCCATGAACTAACGGAGAAAGGATTGAAATCCATTGAAAAAGATAGACTGATGGATAAGATACATGAAATGGCATCAGAGGGTATGAGGGTTCTTGCATTTGCAGAGAAAAGGCATTCAGGTACCGGGATCCATGACTACGACCTCAACGACATGACCCTTCTGGGATTCCAGGGCATGATTGACCCCCCAAGACCCGAGGCCATTGAGGCCGTTGGAAAATGCAAATCCGCAGGTATAAGGATCATCATGATAACAGGGGACCATGCTGCCACCGCAGGGACCGTTGCAGCTGAACTTGGAATAGAAACAGGCAGGGTACTCACTGGCCCCGAATTATCATCAATGGGCACTGATGAGATCAGAAAATCCCTGGAGGACTGCAACGTTTTTGCAAGGGTAACCCCTGATCACAAGTACACCCTGACAGAGATTCTGAGGGAGAACGGTGAGATCGTGGCAATGACAGGTGATGGGGTGAATGATGCCCCTGCACTTAAAATGGCGGATATTGGCGTTGCAATGGGTAGCGGAACAGAGGTTGCAAGGGAATCAGCTGATATGGTCCTTGCAGATGATAACTTCGCCACCATCGTTGCGGCTGTAAGTGAGGGGAGGAACGTCTATGAGAGGATAAGGAGGATAATATACTATGTCCTCCCAACAAGCGGGGGCCAGGCCCTCATAATACTCCTCTCATTCCTCCTCGCACCTGTAAGCCCCACCTTCAGCGCCAGCCTGCCGCTTCTCCCCCTCCAGATACTGTGGATAAACATGTTTGATGGTGTCTTCCTCGCCCTCCCCCTGGTTGCAGAGGCCTCAGACGAATCTGTCCTTGAAAAACCACCAAGGGACCCCGGGACTGGAATAGTGGACTACACCTTCATAAGGAAGGTTGGCCTGGTATCCGCTGCAATGGCCATCTCAGGACTCGCTGTGTTCTATATAGGGGTCTCAAGGGGACTTGATGTTACCGTGGCAAGGACTGTGACCTTCACCACGGTGATTCTTGTACATGTCTTCTATCTCCTCACAGCAAGGTCACTGGATAAATCCGTCATCAGGATTCCCCTGACCAACAGGTGGGTGGCGACCGGTATAATCATAACCGTGACAGTTACCCTTTTCATAGTGTACGTCCCGGGCCTTGAGGTCATATTCAGGACGTCTCCATTTCCATCTGAGTGGTGGGGGATAATAATACCATTCTCACTCACAGGTCTCATCTCAATAGAGGCCGAGAAGTACATAATGGGGAGGTTGAAGGATGAATGAGTGCAGGGAGAACGGTTCATGGAAGAGGAAGCTGCTTACGGCAATAAGGATATTCCTTGTGGTTATGGGTCTGATAATAGTGGTCTTCGGTGCCGGGGGCACAAAGGTCTTCGGCCTTATGACGCTCCTTGCGGTGGTCGTGGTGTACCTCCCGGCCCTCAGGCACCCCGATGGCCTCAGCGTCATCCCGGTTGAGATAGAGATCCTCTTCCTCACCGTGGTTGCACTGGAGTATATACTGGGCAATACCTTCGGCCTCTACGGGAGAATAGCCTACTATGACAAGTTCATGCACTTCACAGTCCCCTTCATAGTGGCCCTCATCGGAATGATGCTCCTCTACACCGCCTACGTCTACGGGAAGATAAGGACCAGCCTCCTCATAATGGCGTTCCTCATAATATTCGTGACACTGGGTATAGGAGCCCTCCTTGAACTGGTTGAGTACGGCTACGACCACCACCTCTACAGGCACATAGAGCACTTCCTCCCCACTGGCCCCACCCAGGGGTCACCGGTGATGGACCCCCTCACCGACACCATGATGGACCTCCTCACAGATCTCATAGGAGGTATATTCGGGGCAGTTACGGGTATAATACTCATAAAAAGGGCTGAGGAGAAGAACTACTGCCTTGACTGGGTCGATGAGATCGCAAGGTTTGAGGGGATAGATGAAGAAGAGTGATAACCCTAAATGAAAAGAAGAAGTAGATATTTCCACTATTCTCTAACTTAAATGGATTAAGACTATCATATGGGTTTCAGTATGTCCCTGTTAAGCTCAAATGACGCTGCAAGGATGAATGCCATCATAACAGGGAGAAGGCAGATCTTAACCACCTCAAACTCCATGAGGGGTATGAACTCCTTTATGAACCTCACACCGATGATTATGGCGCCACTTACAAATCCCATGGACACGAATCCCCAGACACCAGACGCGAACCTTGTGAGCATGTAGTTCCTCACAGAAACCACAGCTGCAAGGGTTATGAATAGGAGGGCCGCACCCTTGAGGATGATTATTATCATGTCTCAGCCTCCAGTTTCCTGTTGGACCTCACTGAGGCATAGAGGAACATTGCAGCTGCAAGCATGATGAAGACCCACTCAATGGTCCTCATAAGGTCAAATGCCATTATCTCCCTCATAAAACCGAACACAGTTGATATAAAGAGCAGTAAAACCGCAATGGTCATTGGTATCCATCTACCATCATGAGCAGAGACCCTAACCATGTAGATGAGGCTCAGGCCAGTTATAACTGTGGATATGAACTGGGCCACCTGAAATTCGCGACCATACGGAATCATCCTATCACCATTTACATATATATTTCCTGGATAATTTAGTTCTTTCCCTTACACGCTTCAAGGAACATTTCAGATAAGCTGAAATCCGAGACCACCTCCCTCATCATCTCCATGTCAGAGGGGTCAAAAATATCCTGGAATGGTTTTCACCACAATCTCTGGGACTGTAGGAGAACTTCTCATGTTTACTCCCGATGTAGCCTCTAACCCTCCCTAAAGGTCCGTTATCATGAGAAGTTGGGCATCACATATGCCCCTTGTAGCCATGGCAGGTGAGATTTCTGGAAATTCGTATCTCCAGACACCACAGGCAATGAAGAACAGTCAAATGAGGATGTTATTGCTGAATTCTGGAAGACCGAACCAATAGGATCCCTGAAAATGAAGTCAGTTGTGAAGTTCACAATCAGCAGCACGAAACGACCCATGAATATGTACAGGGACTCCCCCATGTACCCTTCTGATCTAAAGTAGTCCCTTAGTATGATGGCTTCCGCCGTGAGTGTCACAGCAAATGTCCAGAGCGAGAAGAGTGCAAAGACCAGAGGGGTTCCGGGAGGGCGTAGGTCCAGCCATGGGATTTGAGGACTGGACTGGAAATGAAGAGGTCATTCAAGCCCCTTTAACGATGAATATAAGTGCAGGTGCATTACTGCAACTCCCGGTTACCTCCATTCCCGTGTAGATGAGGGCTGTATGAAGGAGAATCTCCGGTATGATAGGCCAGAGGAATCTCAGCCTGAGCCATATGATGGTATTCCCTGTGATGACAGTTTCCGGTAAACCAAGTCGGTGAAGGCCATGAATGATACAGCAACACAGGGTGGATACAATAAGATTAAGGTTATTCGGGGTTTTTCCTGTAGTAGATGAATACAAGGAATCACAGATGCAGGGAGGGATATGATCGAGTAGGGGTTCATATACGCCTCCATACGAATCTAAATGGAGGTATGCTCGCATCACCCCGGTCTGATGGTATCATCCTCAACCACAACCTCACCCCTCCGGGCCATATCCTCTATGACCTTTCTGATACCCGTGGCAGTCTTTCTGCTGGTATTTTTAAAGCCAAACATCCTCGAGACCCTTGTTACAACCTCATCCACCTCTGAGGTGGACCTTAGGGCTATCCTCACAGCCTCCTCAATCTCCATTGGAGATATTAATGAGATGTCAATCCTCCCAGTCCTTCTCCTCACGGTGACAGGCATGGACTCAGTGAGGAGCAGGAAGTCACCGCTCCGCTTGATGTTACCATTGTTCTCCGCCATCTCAATTGCAGAGTTTATTATGCTCCTCACCCTCCTACCTGCTCTTCTAAGTCCACATGACTCCCTTATACGCCTTATAACCTCCTCGACGTGCACGGGACCCTCCATTGATACTATCTCACTCACAACGGATGATATCACGGGTGTTGGGTTTTTGTAGAGATCGTCGGGTTTTTTCAGTTTATCGGTGGTGTACTCGACGTACCTGGCAACAGCCTGCCCCATGGATTCATCGGGATCCACTGGTTCAGCTGCATCCTGCTCTTCCCTGGTGGAATCATCTAAATTCTCATCAACCTCAGGGGGTTCAGGGTCATCAACCTCCACCTGACCCTCCACCTCAGTCACCTCCTGTAGCTCCCTGGATTCCCTGGTTTTCTCAACTATTTCCGAGAGACCCTCCGCAACCTTCCTCTGTGTCTCATCCCTATTGCGGTACCAGTCCGAGGACCAGAGGTGGATGATGTTCCAGCCAAGGTTCCTGAGGATCTCCTCCCTGAGCCTGTCACGATCCCTTGCAACCTCCGCCCTCCGGTACATCTCACCATCGGTGAGGATCCCTGCAATGTACCTGCCAGGGTCATCTGGGTCCTTAACCGCAAAGTCAACCCTGAAACCTGCACACCCCACACCCCTGTCAACCTCGAATCCCTGGTCAACCAGGAACTCGTATACCGAATCCTCAAAGAGGCCCTGTGAATTACTGGTGGAATCTGAGTCAAGCACACCTGTCTCTGCGTACCTGAGGAACCTCTTAAGTGCCCTGACACCGAAGGGCGTCCCCGGCCCTGTTTTAAGGTCCGATGCCCTGAAGTTGGTGAAAACCACGCACTTCTCACGGGCCCTGGTGATGAGGACGTTCAGCCTCCTCTCACCGCCCTCCTGGTTCAGGGGCCCAAAGTTGAGGGACATCCGCCCGTTTTCATCAAAGCCGTAGCCCACACTGATGAAGATAACGTCCCTCTCATCCCCCTGTATGGTTTCAAGGTTCTTTATGAAGAATGGCTCATTGGTCTCCTGGTTTATGAGCCGCTCAAGTTCAGGGTTCTCTCGAAGCCTCTCCTCTAGGGCCTCGAGGATGGCGTTCATCTGGGCAACAGAGAACGTGCCCACACCAAGACTCCTTGATGTGCCGTACCTTATGAAGTGCTCCTCTATGGCCTCAACAACGGCTGCGGCCTCGAGGGGGTTGGATGAGGTCCTTCCGCGCTCATATACCGTGTCTGGAATGTACCTGAGGTGAAGCCCCAGTTCCTCATCCTCCCTTGAGGGTGAAGGGTACACAAGGAGCCTGTTGTCATAGAACTCCTGGTTCGACACGGCGATCAGGGACTCGTGCCGGCTCCTGTAGTGCCACCTCAGCATCCTCACAGGGAAGCTCCTCTTGCAGAGGTGTAGTATGCTCTCAATGTCAGCCGCTGTGGCCACATCCTCAGAGTCCTCCTCTGATGTGAGCATCTGGTCAAAGAAGCTGGTTGGTGGGAGCTGGTTGGTGTCACCCATCACCACAGCATTCCTGGCCCTTAAGAATGCCCCCAGGGCGTCCTCTGGTTTAACCTGTGATGCCTCGTCGAATATCACCACATCAAACTGGAGTTCGCTGCTCCTGGGGTCAAGGTACTGTGCAATGGAGAGGGGGCTCATCATGAAGCAGGGCTTTATCCTCTTTATAACGCCACCTGCAAGTTTAAGGAGTTTCCTGAGGGGCATATGCCCCCTCTTACGTGTGAATTCACCGCTGAGGATGCTCTCCTCAGAGTCCGGAGCCGCCCCGCCGAAGACGGTTGGCATGTTGCTTGTGAGCTGATATATGAGCCTCTTCCTGTTGAGCTCGATTATCCTGGAGTCAAGCTCCCTGAACTCCCTTATCCTGGCCTCATGGAGGTCACCAATGAAGGTGTAAAGGACCGGTATCTCCCTGAAGGCCCTCTCAAGGAGGGCATCTGCAAGGTTACCCTCCATGGCGGGCCTTATATCCTCCATGCTGATTATCCTGGACTCTATGAGTGGTATGAATGCGGCCCCCCGGGTCTTCATGCAGAGCCTCTTCTTCTCAAGGTACTGGGACCAGAGGGGGAGGAGGTTGAGTGCCTCCCTCCACGCCTTAACCCTTGACCTCCAGGCGCGGAACGGGACCTCCTCCGGTGCTGAGTTGAATATGACATGGGCATGGGTGTTTATCCTTGTCTGGAGCTTTGAGAGTTTATCCTGGAGTTCACTGTGGATTTCGAGGATTTCATGGAATTCAGAGAGAAGCCTATCACCGTCAAGGCCATCAGAGATGCACTCCAGTGTCCTCTCCGATATGAGGCCCTCGCTGTGGAGGTCCCTGAACCGGCCTATCCACTCTGCGGTGGCCCTCAGGTCCTGGATGGATGGGTTTTCAGGGTTCCACATTGAACCGAAGAACCTCTCGGCCACGCCACTGTACCTTTCAAGTTCCTCCCTGAGGCTCATGACATCAATCAGGTTCTCAAGGTCCTCCACAATCTCATAGTCATTCTCAGGGGCCCTTCCAACGTAGAGGGCGTCTATCTCATTCCTCACCTTCCTGTACCTGCCGCTCAGGAACTTTATCCTGCTGGATGACTCCTTTAGGTACTCCCTTAGGAGTGCCTCCAGATCCACGCTGTGGACAGATTCATGGAACCTGTCGAGTATCTCCCTCCTGCGGGTGTAGGCCTCAAGCTTATCAAGGAGTGTGAAGGCGTCAGCCCTGTAGCGGTCCCAGATCTCTGATTCAAGGACACCAAGGTCGAAGGGGCGTGACTCTGCAACAACAGAGACCACCTCTCCGAGCCTCTCAAGGTCCCCTACATTCTTAACTGGGCTGAAGCCGTACCTCTCCTGGAATTCCCTGAGTGCGGCCATCAGTTTATCGGTAACCTTAATCACTGACTCCAGGAGGACCTCCAGTTCCCTCACATCCGAGGGTAGCATCATCCCGGGGTCGGTGCCTGACCAGGGGTTCTCATGGAGGGGTGGGAGGAGTTCGGCCAGCTTCGCGAGGTTTCTCAGTTCCACGAGGGCCTCATCCCACTCATCGGGGGTTATGGTCTCAGGTGAGGGTATCCTGACGAATGGCATCTCCCCATTGAAGTACCTCTCTGAGCTCTCCTTCATCCCGAATAACTGGAATGGTGAGAGCTGTATGCTGTACAGTGGCTCATGGAGGGCCCTCCTGTACTCGTTGAGCTCATCGCGCAGCTTTTCCACCCTCCTGAACTCCCTCTCAGCGTCTGGCCTCTCTGCCTCGGCCTCCATGAGGGTTGACTCCAGTTCCTTGAGGACGTCCTTCTTCCTGGCCTTATGGGAGTGGAGTTCAAGGCAGAACCTTCCAAGGCCAATGGAGTCCAGTCTGCTCTTCACAACCTCAAGGGCGGCCATCTTCTCACTCACAAAGAGCACGGTCTTTCCTGCGGCCATGAGCTCGGCTATCAGGTTCACGATGGTCTGGGATTTCCCTGTACCGGGGGGCCCCTCAACCACAAGGTTCTTACCAGCCTTCACATCCTCTATAACCGCGATCTGGGATGAGTCGGCGTCAACCACGTGGTAGAGGTCCTCGTAGGGGATGCTGTCTATGTCCACCTCCCCATCATCCTCATCTATTTCGATGGAGAAGAGGGCCCTGAGGAGGGGGCGTTCAACTATCTCATCCCAGTTTGAGTAGGATGCAGGGTCAAGGTCCATGTACATGAGGAACTTGGTGAATGAGAAGAAACCCAGCTGGACCTCATCGGTGACCCCCCATCCATCCATGGATTTCACCGCATCCTCAACCCTCCTGAAGTACTCTGCGATCCCTGAAGGACTCTGGGGCATCCTGAACTCGGGTAGTTCGATTCCCTCCTCCCTGAGCCTGGCCTGGAGTGACATGTTAGTTATGATCTCGCTACCATCCCAGCGTAGTGAGAATGATGAGCCCGCCCTTCGCCTCTCAAGGACCACCGGTACAAGTATCAGGGGGGCCCTCCTGATGTCAGGTTCATCCGCGGCCATCCACTCAAGGAACCCCAGGGCGAGGTAGAGTATGTTATAGCCCTGCTCCTGGATCATCGTCCTTGCCCTCTGGTTGATGTAGAAGAGCCTCCTCTGAAGTTCAGATTCTGTGAGGTCAGTCAGGAGGATGTTCTCATCATCGGGTTTAAGGTCCTCCAGCTCATCACCGTGGTCAATCTCCCATTCACCTTCAGGGTCCTCCATGTGGTTAACGGTATCAACTTCACCTTCAGGGTCCTCAATTTCGTTACCGGGGTCAGTCTCCTCTTCAGGTTCCCTCCTGGGGGCCAGTTTCATCTTACCGCCGTTGAGGACCAGGTAGGTGTAGATGTATTCAGGGTCGTGGTTAACAACCTCAACCGTCCTTGACCTTGGCCTGAAGTTCAGGAGCTGGTTTCGCATTGTGAGGTCAAGGAGTTTCTCCCTCAGGTTCTCAAATTCCCTCTCGATGATCTTCCTTGCAGATTTATCCATTCAGATTCTCCCTCAACAGTTATATCCCCCACCGAAAGGCGGCAGGCTGTCTATCAGATTCTATATCAGTGGAAGCTTTTCCTTCACTCATCAGATCTTCTTCTCATGGGGCGTTGTTGTGGCGGCAACCCTGTAGAAGACATAGACAAGGACGATGTCAACCACCCATATTATGGAGGCTATTATCTCATCGTTCCAGGGTATTGGGTGGAAGAGGTCAATGAGGTCCATCACCCTCGTGGCTGAGAAGAGTATCATTGAAACAGCGAATACCCTCAGGAGGCGTGTGGTCTCATTGATGTTGGAGAAGAGCATCCCCAGGGCCGCCTCACTGTATCTAAGGTTGTTGAGGAGTATCCTCGCTGCAAAGTACAGGGTCAGGATGGGTGGTATCATGATGAGCCAGGCAGGGACCATCAGGTATCACCCCCCATGACTGAGGCTAGGAGGCCCACCACTACAAGGAGAAAGAGGGCGTTCAGGTTCAGCAGGCCCTCAACCACAAACTCTGACTGTCCCCCAACGAATGTTAGGCCCACGAGTACCGTGAAGATGGATGCTATGAATATGGATGCAGCTATAATCCTGGACACCCGCCTCTTGAGGAAGAGCATGGAGACCGCAAGTTCCCTGGACCTCAGCTCCGAGATTATCCTGAGGCATGAGACTATTATCATGACCCCCAGGATGAGCCCCGCCACGCGGTTTACAAGAATCAGGATATCCATGTAAAACACCACCAGATAATATGTTAAAGGGAATATTTATTTATTGGGTTTTTCACTTCCAGAATCCCCATCTGCACCATAACCGTTCAATCAGTGGACCCGGAGTTGATGTGTGAGAGCAGAAGGGCCATGTTGATTATATCCTCCCTGTTGTGCTCCACCACCGGTACCAGGGGCCCCGGGTTACCTGTTGAGAGGTAGGTGTGGTAGTAGTCGGGCACATATTCCCCTGGAATGTCAAGGTCCCTCTCCACACCCAGGATGTGGCTCTCAACCGTGCAGAGTTTGCAGTCAGGTAGGCTGCAGCCCCAGAGGCGCCTCGAAACATGGTAGAGGTCAACATGGCACTGCTCCAGCCGGTTACTCAGGTTATGGAACTCTGACCTCCTCCTTATATAGGGGATGTCAAAGCTTGCACCGTTGAATGTTACAAGGATCGAGTCGGGTGGGATGTGCCGGAATATCTCAAGGACAGCCGCCTCCATGGAGGGTTCAGGGGCGAGGCGCTGCCTCACATGGATCTCACCGTCTTCAATCCAGGCCATCCCTGTGAGTATCACAGGTTCCCCTGAAAGCCCAAGGGTCTCAATGTCAAGGAAGGTGAACACCCCGCCATCAAGGAGTCCCAGAGCAGCAAGCACCCTCTCATCGGATGCTGAGGCGTTGAGGTAACACCTCAGGTTGTACACATCCCCTGAGTGGATCATGGAAAGGACCCTGGAGGCCTCATCCCTGTAACTCTCATGTGCAAGTAGGTCGGGAACCGTTAGGTACCCCTCAGACTTCAACCTCTCCTCGGTGACCGGCCCAACACCCCTGAGGAGCTTGAGGTCAGAGAGGATGTCATCCGCTGATTCGCGGACCCTAAACCTCATATTCCTGGTGAAGGACACCTCAAGTGCCTCTGATCCAGCAGCGGTCACCCTGGATGCCCCGATGGCCTCATCCAGTTCCATGCCCTCATATTCCCTCATGAGGTCCCATTTGAGTTTCTCAAACATCCAGTATCCCCCATTCAATTCATTCCATTCCTGGCCCTCTCATGGAAGTAATCTGCCATCTCAGCCTCCCCCTGTTCCCTGAGGATGGCCCCCATGAGGTAGCATGCCCCTGCATTAGATGGTTCCTCCTCGAGGATCTCATGCAGCTTCAGCTTGGCATCAGATAGTCTGCCCTCACTGCAGAGGAGTTCAACCTCCTCAAGGACGCCGGGGGCCTCCTCACTGCTTTCCTCCTTGGCAACCCCGGAGATCATGCCCATCAGGTGTTCGAGTATCATCACTGTGGCGTCCCTGTGGAGGGGTGAATTGTCGTTGCCGCATTTTGGTGAGTAGATGCATGATGGGCACCCGTCACTGCAGTCGCAGGATGAGACAAGTTCAAGTGTCGACTTGAGGAGGTCCTCGAAGACCTCAACACCCTTCTCAGCAAGTCCGATACCCCCCTCAAAGCCGTCGTAGATGAACACCGTTGCCTCCTGTGTGTCCTGGTGCCAGGGGGTTGACAGTCCCCCTATATCCATCCTGTCGCAGAGTACATGGAGTGGGAACAGTGCTATGAGCGCGTGTTCAGCCCCGTGGAGTCCTCCCTCGAATGTTTCATCACCCCCGTACTCCCCTTCAACCCTCTCCCTGAGGGTTTCGGGTACCGTGAACCAGAGTGCCCTGGTCCTGAACCTGATGGGTGGAAGTTCAAGGTCCCTCTTACCCAGGACCTTACTGTAGTTCATGACCCTGTAACCGGTGTAGTGCTCTGTAACCTCAACCTCCCCGAAGTTGACCTCAAGGCTTCCCACACGCCGTCTTCTGAGTTTCCTGATCACCCTGAGCTCTGTCTCCCTGAGGACCGATGTATGATACTCCACGTCTCTCCTCTCAACGGTTATCCTCCTCTTCTCCAGATCAAAGTCCCGTACGATGTAGGTGTTGCCGTGGTTCATGAGCACAGCGCCCTCATGGGCCTCCCTGTATGCCTGGGACCGGCTCATGGTCTCAAGTGTCCGGCCCTCGCATATCACCGTGAAGGTATCTGATGAGATATCATCCAGGCCATACCTGAACTGGGGGTCGGTGCTGCACACCAGTCCCTCATGTGAGATTTCAAGTTCCCCATCGTCCAGCATCTCCCCTGCCACTGCCATGCTGAAGTCGTGGTCCAGGAAGTCGTCGAGGGTGAGGGGTAACTCTGAGGCCGCGCAGGCCGTGTGGTTCCTGAGTATGAACCTGTTTTCAGGGTTGATTATGGCGTTCTCATGGGGCCTCTCGAAGATGAAGGAGGGGTTCTTCATGATGTACTGGTCCAGGGGGTTCTCGAATGCCACCAGGATCACAAGGGAGTCATTCCTGTTCCTCCCTGCCCTCCCTGCCTGCTGCCAGGTGGATATCATGGTTCCCGGGTACCCTGATATTATTACGGCGTCCAGTGACCCGATATCTATACCAAGCTCCAGGGCGTTGGTGGTGGTGACTCCCAGGAGCTTCCCGGATCTAAGCCCTGACTCTATCATCCTCCTCTGATCTGCAAGGTAACCTGCCCTGTAGGATGTCACACGGTCAATGAGTTTCCTGTTTTCCCTGTCAAGCTGTTCCCGGGTCCACCTGGTTACAAGTTCAGCCATCTTCCTTGAAACCGTGAAGCAGAGGGTCTGAACACCCCTCAGAACAAGGTAGGTGAGTATGGATGAGGTTTCAAGGTGCGCCGATGGGTCCCCCCTCTTGCTGTAGGGGTTGTAGAGTACGAAGTGCCTGGGGCCGGAGGGTGACGTGTCCCGTGAGATAACATGGAAATCCAGGCCAGTCAGTTTACCTGAGAACTCCTCAGGGTTGGCGAGGGTTGCGCTTGCAAGGATGAACCTGGGATCTGAACCGTAATGCCTGCAGATCCTCCTTAGCCTCCTTATGAGGAGCGCCACACTTGATCCAAAGACACCCCGGTACTGGTGGGCCTCATCTATCACCACGTACCTTAGGTTACTGTAGAACCTCCTCCACTGGTGGTGCCAGGGCAGTATACGGTGAAGCTGGTGGGGGTTGGTGAGGACTGCACGTGAATTCTCACGTATCCATGGCCTCATATCCCTGGGGGTGTCACCATCATAGGTTGCCGGGTTCAGTGTGATTCCAAGCTCAGATTCCAGGTGCCTCAGAACCTTCAGCTGGTCCCTTGAGAGTGCCTTGGCAGGGTAGATGTAGAGGGCCGTTGCACTCCCATCAAGGGTTAGGGCCTCCATTATGGGGAGGTTGAAGGCCAGGGTCTTCCCTGAGGCCGTTGGGGTTGTTATGAGGATGTTTTTCCCCTCCCTTACTGCCTCGAGGGCCTCTGCCTGGTGGCGGTAGAGCCTGATGCCGTTCCCCTCAAGGTACTTCATGATGTTCTCAGGGAGGTCGGTGACCTCCGCGTATTCAGCGCGCCTTGCGGGGACCGTCTCAACGTGTTCCACTGCATCCCTGAAGCGCCAGTCCCTGGTGAACCTCTCAAGCACCCTTTTAACCATGTTAATAGAATTGGGGGACGATCCTATTAAATGTTTTTTTTCAGATCAACTCAGGCCGCCTAAATTCTATTTTGGTGGCTGACCGGACGATCCTATTAAATGTTTTTTCAGATCTCAGAATATCCGCCAAATTTGAGTCAGGATCAAGAGACCAGATACTATTATTAAATGTTTTTTTCAGTTCATGGCCCCTTCCCTAATGATTCAAAATTAATATATACATGTAAACTCATATTATTTAACAGTGAAGAGGGGAGTGTTAATATTAAGAGAGTGATTGTGATTATCCTTGCACTTGCCGTTCTTTCAGTGGCGGGCTGTGTCTCAGAGGAATCAGAATACCAGGACCAGAACCCCAGTAATTACTCGGATGTGAGTCCAGAGGATTACATGACCTCAGATGCAGGTAATGCCTCAGGAACAGGGGAATATGATGCCAGTGGAGTCTGCACCTATGTTGTTGATGGGGACACCATCGATGTTTCGGGGACAGGGAGGATACGCCTTGTGGGTGTTAACACCCCTGAGAGGGGGGAGCCAGGCTACAGGGAGGCGAAGGACTTCATGAAATCAATGTGCCTCTCAAGGACGGTGCAGCTCGACATAGACGATGCAAAAAGGCATGATAAATATGGTAGGGTCCTCGCTGTGGTCTACGTTGATGGAGTCAACATAAACAGGGAACTCCTGAGGAGGGGATATGCTGAGGTCATGTACATTCCACCATCTGAGTTCAACCCATATGAGTGGACCTGAAATAAGACCTGAATATATTAAATTATAATACAATTAAGGGGTGATATGGGGGAATTCAAACTCGAAGTTCTTAAGACCATGGGTACACTGATAACAATTGCATTCGGCCTAATAGAGGTTCTTGCCTGGAACGAGGCCATAAAGGCACTTATAACACAGTTCTTCAAGGCGGGCAATGAACTCACAGGACTATTTGTCTATGCACTCATTGTTACCTCCTTGCAGTCATTGCAACCATCCTAATTGCAAGGAGCCTAGCTCATACGGGATAGTACTGCCTGAAGAGTGATTTACTAATCAATAATCTTTTATTTTAATATTAGGGACTTCCCTTGAAAATTCAGGATCAATGTAACTTATCTGTGTTTTTATTATTTCCCTCATTTTAATGGCCGGATCAAGGCAATACATTTCAAAATCTTTCTTGTCTATATTCTCAGGATGCTTCACATGGGGAAATATCAACTTAAGGTAAGCTGTTGCCAATTTAATTATAGCATTTTTATCCCTTGTATCTGCATCTTTAGGCACATGAACTAGTTTTTCGACTATATTTCTGAATTGAGAGTCTGTCCTAAGTTCATGTAGAATCTCTGAGAAATACTCCACATTTAGAGCATACCCCCTTATTATAAGATCTTCTCTCATTCTAGGAAGTTTCCATCCTTCAATAAACCCATGGAACCTATCCAAGAGTGCGGGGTCATTGAAAAACTTGTGTAAATTAGCAAAGTACCTGTTATCAACGGGTTTCCTTTCCTGTGTAAGGGGAATGTTTCCAAGGACCATTAAACCTGCTGAGGATTCACCTTTATAATTAGCCACAGAAAATGTACCTGATTCTAAGTAATTCTTTAAGGCGCCACGTAACTCACTTTCATCTGTAAATTTTATTGTTTCAACTTCATCTATCGCAACAAAATCGTAAAGAGTTAGTAATCCAGGAGTTTTTCTTGAAATGTCATACAAAAGTTTGGCTCTACTTATAACGCCGCCACTGATTACCCATCCGTATTTGCTCAGGTTATTGAAAACATAGGATTTTCCAGTCCCCTTGGGGGCCAATTCAAACATGTTAAGATTTGGTTCTACAAAAATCAGCAACCTTGATATAAAGAGAAGTTTCTGTTGTAGACTTTCAAAGCCCTCTGGATTGTACTCCATTGACCTAATCAACAAATCAATCCATTCTGCAATTGTGAAGTCATTCCTCTTTTGTTTGAAATATTCCAGATCAACTTCATAGGGTTTGAATGACTTATAATCTACTATCTCTATAAAGCCCATTTTCCCATTATCTGGAGGACTATATGAAAGTTTTACTACACCCCAAACCTCTCCACCTTTCAATTCGGGGTGCTTCTCAGCAATATAGTTTGGAACTATACCCTCATTAGGACCGATCCCTAAATCAGGAATAGAAAATTTTATAACACCACTCCTTATATCCGGTTCAATTATAATCCTTGACAATAAGGTTATAGGGATGTAATCATTAATTAATGTCCCTTTAATAATTTTTTTATTTTTTTGAGCTATATGCCTGTTTAAAAAGAGTCTCAAATTTTCTTCATCAATTTTTCCCTCTTGAGTGCTGTTCCTCTGGATTAACCAGTCCTTTACGAAGGAGGGTAGATTATATCCTGAGAATACACCGTATATCTCAGGATTCTTTAGAACAGATTCCATTGGAAATTTCTCTTTAATTTTAAAGTCAAGCATGTTCATATAAGCTCCCTCTCCCTAAATCCTCCTTTTAAATTAACCCTAAGATCCAATGTTTGTTTATTAATTTTTAACTTGATTTTATATAACTGTGGTCTTAGGTCACCTAACTGTGATAGATCTACCTGGTAATAACCATCGCCCCTATTTTCGACAACCAAGGTTTTGTTTTCAATTAAAGCTTCTGGTATTTTAGTTGGAACGGGGGATAATCTGAAAGTGACCACGGGATTACTGATATCAGCATCTAATTCAGCTGTTTCAAGGGTGTAAGTGACTTCTTCTCCAGCCTTTATTATTCTGAAATATGGAACTAGAACTTCTTCAGGAGTTGCGCCTCCGTGTGTCTCCCTAGATGGTACATTAGATAACGAAACATGCTTTAATGCCACTAAAACGTTTTTATCGGAGCATTCAGACTTTAAAGTTATATAATATTTATCATTCAAGTCCTCATTATTATCCATCCAGAGGTATCTGCCCTCATGCTGGGCATCATCAAAATCAAGAATTTTATCATTAAACTTACTTAAAGTCAAAAAGCTAAACCCATGGTCTGAGTAGATGTTGATAACCCCATGGTCGTTAATGGTGATTTCATCTTTAATTTTCTTTATGATCTGTTTAATTATTTCAAGTTCTTCTATTAACGTTTTCGGATGTTTATAATGGTTATTGTGTATATAGCCGTCTAGATCCCCAAATTTCTCAAAAGGATATTTGTTACATTTTGTAATGCTTGGTAAATCAACGCGACAAATTTGTGCTTCAACTAAATAGTTTTCGCCTAGATATTCATCTAGCAAATAATACACAAATGGAAGCCACTCGGCACCCAGACCATCAATCCAATAATTAACTCCATTTGGATCTATTTTGGGCTTTTCAATAGTATAAAACCAATCAAAAAAGGAATTCTTGTCTTTATTCTTTTCTTCAATAAGTGATTTTAAATTTTCCGAGAAATCATTCCTAATTTTGCACATATTGTACTCTTTGAAATATTCTAATAACCATCCATCAGAATTCAATATGGGCTTTAAATTATCCCAACCATAATAAGAGTAGAGTTCAGGAAAACAGTCCTTTAGATGATGTCTAATGGATCCTAAATCCATTTCCATGACATTATTTATAACAAATTCTTTTTCGGCTGTGGATATTCCCGTAATATAAGGTGTCTGATCTTTTAGAGGAAGATCTTTGATCCTTTCCAAAGCACCTTTAATTTTACTCTCATCTATCTTCGGAATCCTTTTTAATATCTCTTTCCTCTCAAGATAGAAGCTTTCAATGTTTTCAAGGCCGAATATTTCAAGCCAAAGTAATTCAATTAGTTCACTATTTTCTAGGCCATCCATTTTGGTAAAGCAGTGTTTTAGATATATTTTATCCTCTAAAAATTGTGAAACATAATTCTTTAAGATCCACTTATAAAATTTGTCTGGTTCACTTAAGAAGTATTCCACAAAATCAGCGGCCTTTAATTTATTCAAATCCATAATATTAAAATGATCCTTAATCAAAGATGTCGTACTTACAACACCTCTCTTATTGAATATCTTGATAAGTCTATTCCAATAATTAGAATCTTTTTCATAAAAAGGCAATTCAAATTTTTCACCAAATATTGTCTCGACGAACTCCTTTTGATTCTTTATAATTTTTAAGTTAAATATTTCGTCAGGAAGCCATTTAGAATGAAAAACCTGAATAACCTTTGAAAAAGAAAGAACCTTCAGAGTTCCTGGATTTCTCCATAAGTTGAACCAGTCCGTCGTATTTTTGATTATTTCAAATTCTGGGAGCTGCAGCGTATCATCAAAATTAAATGTAGCATGATATATCGTAACAGGTTCTATATCCCCAATAAGCTTCCAGATGGGAGCCCATTCGTCTTTTCTGTAGAATTCATCAATAAACTCCTTCTTAAATCTTTTATAAAGTCCGACAAGGGGAATGTATATTCTCGAGTAATCATTGGTCTCTATTTCAGACAAGGCCTTTAGAAGACCATAAAAGTCATTAGTTGGGGTGAACCTGAGGAATTCTGAAAGAGGAACAATTACAAGCCTTGAATCCTCCTTCAACTTATTCTTTATTTCCAGGAGGATACTATCCTTTGTAAGCCACTGCATGTTATCCAGCAGGGAATCAAGGAATACAACATCTGAAAAATTTTTTAAATGTTCGATTACTTCATTTAATTCCTCAAATGAATTCAAAAAAATGAATCTAACAGGGTACCTGTTTTTAGAGTTTTTGTCCTCCTCAATCTCCAAAAAAAGATCATTGAAAGAGTTAAACTCTTTCAGGTTGGAATGCATGCCTTATTCCCCCATTAATCTTCTTAATGGACCTATAATTGAAGGATTCTCATCCACGAGCCTTCGGAGTATATTCTTCAATTTTTCAGGGTCTAGCTCATTAATCCTATCTTTTATTTTTTTTATTTCATTCTCAGGCAGTTCAGGCTCGGGTTCAGTTTCAGTTTCTGAGGACTTTGGAGGTTCCGAAGGCTTAGGGGGATGGGTAACGGTCCTTATATACCAATCTTTAACCTTATCTTTAACATCCTTCTCTTCCCAGGACCCTATATCCTCCTGCATATGATGCTTAAGGTAGTCCATTATTTCATAGTAATTTATTATTATATCTCCATTTTCTTCTAGGTGTGATTTAAGCCATTTTCTGAATACAAAGGTCCAAAGATCTTCTTTTTGCGATAAAACCTTTTGTATATGGCTCTTAAGATCAAGTTCAAAACCTTCTATTTCAGTGAGGATCCTCCCTATTTTCTCCGAGTTTATTTCGGTATCGTTAGACCTCGTAAATTCAAAAATCAGGTTAAATATCTTTTCAAACTTCTCAGGCTGATTAGACTCTCCGCACTTAAAGAGCCATAAGGGAGTATCTCGTTCTTTAACCCATTCCTTGATTTTCCATTTAACCTCATTTAGGCTAGTAATGTCCTCAAGGTCAAATATATCAGATAATAATCTAATCAATTTCTTTTCATCTTCAGAACCGCATCGAACATTAAGTTTCTCTCTGTTTCTATTGTTTTCCCAGTATTCGAATATTTCAATGACTTTATCCCTCATTCGCTCTTTGGTAACTTGTATCCCAGATCCCGCTTCGAATAACTGGTCAACATATTTTCTCATTAAAAATGATAGGGCTGCTATGTTAATTTTAGATTTATATAGTCCATAGGGTGGTTTCGACAAGAATTTGAGTACATCGCCCAAATTGAAGACACCGTCGCCCTCATTTTCGATTGCTTTCCCTATTTCTCTATCCATTACAATAAGCGGATGTTCCCTGTTTACATCAACTTTAAAATTAAGATCGTTATCAACTATATAATTCTCATTATGGTCTTTTAATATGAGTCTCAGGGGCTTATTGGCGCCATCTTTAGTTTTTTCTTCTAAATCATCCCTATTTTCCGCGAATAAAAATATTTCTGCTGTTTTTGGAGATCTTTGAGTTTTCCAAATGTTCTTACTTTGCTTTGAGTTAACCGTTTCGAGTCCATGGGTAAAAATTTCCTTTGAGAGGAAATCCTCTATAAAGTTTCCGAATTTTGAAAATATTTGAGGATACTCATTTCCATTAAAGAAACAGGTTAAATAATCGTTTTGTATTTCACTAATCCACTTATCAATGATCTTTTTGGCATATTTCTCATTTTCCTCTTTATCATCCATATAGTTGTGCCTAGCAGCGATATTGCTCCTTGCCTTATACTCTAAAAATCTATCAAAGTTTTCTTCGCCAAGTTCATTTTTACTTACAACTAACAATTTATTTCGTAGATGATCCTCTTTAGATGCTTCGCTTAAATAAGACTCAATCTTGTTTATCTCTGTTCCATCTAATCCCAAAAACAATGCGATTTGCACAGCATGGTGTTTACTAAAGGCATTTTCAAGCTTGGAATGTAGATTAAACTTATTTGGAGGCAAGTCAAAAATATGGGTCTCAACTTCCCTCAAAGCATTTATACTGTTTAGTAATTCCTTTTTATGCTGATCACTTAAAACAATTGATACTTTGTTATAAGTCTCTTTAAGGGACTCCTTTTCTCTCTCTACCTCTTCGTAGGGTAATGTTGAAGTAGAGATAAGAAACATTCCATCAGGATTCTTGTTTACTATCTTTTCATTATCTATGTATTCTAAAACCTCCTTAATAGTATCCTCTTCTAAATAACCCTTGAATATATGGCAGATATTTTTCATTTCGGGTTTTAATATCGGTGTTTCCCCTAATTCAACAAGACGATATATAAGGTTCAGAAGTAGTAGCGCTTTAAAAATAGCAGAATAGTTCTCTCCAAGTCCATCAATCTTTTCCTGGTATAATTTATATCGTTCAATGATAGAATACACCTTTTCACTTTCAATTCTTTCAAAATCTTTAAAGAAGAAGTCCCACAAATGATCTGCAGTTAAAAATGGTCTCTCTGTCACATCGTTGGATAAGAAGGCCTTAAAACCACTTTCATCATCATATAGGAACTTAAATATGCTCCTTTCAGTGGACCCAATTTGACGAGCAATAATAGTCGCTATGTATGCAGTATATGGGTGTATGGGGAAAATGTTTTCAAGTGAAGATGTCGCATTATCTTCAATTTCAGTTATTCTGGCTATAACGTCTTCTATTCTACTTATATTTTGATTTTTAAGTGAGTTCCATGCCTCTGCGTCCTTCTTTTTTATAGTGTGCTCTATTAGGTGATATGTTGTAACACTTTCCATTGCGTACTCAAGGAGCTTAAACCTTCCAAGAATTTTTTCAATGTCCTCCTCTTTGCCTTTATTTTTTAGTTGATAGGGGGTTCTGTGTGATATTATAAAGAGGTATATTCCATGTTTCGGAGAGAGTTCCGCGATATTCTGAACTTCAGTTAAAAGGGGGCCAGAATTTTCTAAATCCATTATTCCAGTGAATTCATCCCAGAAAATAACAAGATTATCTGCTATGTTCCTCATTTTTAGTTCTTCATTAATTTCCTTAAGCCAGTCAGTTATATTCTCTCTTGCAATTATAATACCCTTGGAAGAAAGAATCTTTTCAATCTTTCTCTGTATTTCAATGTCTTCTTTTTCAAGTAAAGTGATTATACTATCTTTACTTCCATAGATCTCTATTTCTGTACCTTCAAAAAGACTCTCAAAATTTAAATGACCATTATTTAAAGATTCAATTAATTTTTCAAAATCAGTTTTTACGCTTAATTCATGTCCTTCCTCAGCCAGTGCTCTTCTAACAGACTTTTCAACAAGAAGAGCAAATTCTCGGGGGTCTGTAATGCCAGCGGTCCCTTTTATTACAACAGGAAATATTCTCTTTTTTTCTCTGAAAGATTTCAATCTAGCAGCTAACTGAGGTTCCTTAATTTCAAAATCCTCTAAAATTTTAGGATCATCTGACAAGAGGTGTTTAATAACTGCTGCTGCGTGACTCTTCCCTGTTCCATAGGTACCCTGAATCCATATGGATTGTCTATCTTCCACACGGTTACTTTCAAGTGCATTTAAAGTTTCGCCCAAAATTTTATAAAACCTTTTGTTAGGTATGAATGTTTTCCAGTAATCTTCTAGTTCATTTTCTAAGTCATAAGCTGGCTGAAATCTTTCATTTAAAGAAATTATGTCTGAATATAGCATTATAACCCCTCACAATATGTTTTGATTATATCTAAGGATGTCAAATCTTCTCTTAAACGGATGTTATCGAGATCAGCGACTAGATCAACACTTAAAATCCTCTGTCCTTCTTGCAAACCTCTTAATATTCGTTCAAAATTGTTTTTTGATAATCCAAATATTTTATAGGGTCCTCCTTCAAAATCGTTTTCAAAAAGCTCGGATACTGTGAAGTTTCTCCTTGAACTGTTTTCAGCTAGTTTATAAAGGGAATAAGCTACAACATATGAGTTAATATCACTAACACCTACTTTATGAATTGACTTAACTGTCCTGCCCTTTTTTTCTATAACGCCAATACCTAATTTATCACCTAATGGCGAGTTATCAAACATGTTTACCATGGCATCTATGGGATTACCTATTGTGCCTTTACTGTACTCTGGATAATCTAAGCCCATCTTTTCTTTTAACTCGTTTTTATTAGTTATTTTACCCCAAGGAATCTTATTCAAATACCAATTAACTACCATTGAATTGTAATACATGTTATTCCATATTATAAGCCAAGCGGATGATTTGTCCTTCTTGTAAATTTCTCTTAAGTAGTTTCCAAGATCAGTGCTAACTTTTTTCTTTTCGTCAATCAATTCAGCGTCTATAAGCCATCTTAATACGGCAGGTACTTGTTTGGGCCCTAAAGTATTGTTAGAAAGCCATTCATCTCCTAGAACAAAAAAGTCGTTTAACCATTCCTGCCTAAGACCAAATGTTGAGTATTTATCTATTCCGCCGGTTCTTTTTTTCATCTTAATACCCCCTACAGAATTATAGACTGATGCTGCAATTATACAGCCATTTTTTGAGAAATATAGACATTTATGACACTTTTTACAGAAGTTGGAATTCACATTCAATTTATCAACTGTTTCTAAAGCAAAATTAGGGCACTCAGCCTGACATAAGCCACAATTAACACAGAATGTTGTTTTATAGAGAATCTTCCTAATCTTCGATTTAACTGTTGGATTTTCAATATTCCATACTTCGATTATTTGTTTCTCTGAATTTGAATTCTTAATTTTAAAGTCAACCTTACTATCATCAATCCTTATTTCACCCGACAACTCGCCTTTATTTTCGCGATAATTTCGATCTCCAAGGACTTTACACCATTCAAGAAAACTTTGCCTTGGATTGTTAATGGTTCCTTTAATCTTATCAGAGTCTTCAGAGATTATTATGTTCGATTCCAAATCTAATCCCAGGCCTCCAGCCCTTTTCTTCCATTCACCGTTAGCAATGAACTTCTTCACATTCTTCTCAGGAACCCCCCTTATATTAGCGTAATTTTTGATGAACGAAATATAATGCTCTAAAGATTCTTTTTCAAGGTTATAATTGATGAATTCTGTCCAAACTGAAGAATATGGGCATAAAATGCATCCGACTCTACTTAAACCCCATCTATAAGCCTGGTTTAAGTTTAAACCTCTATAAAAAAGATAAAGGTAAACCTCAGTTATATTCCAATCGAGTATAGGACGTGCATTTATAATAGCCGAGTGTTTGACTTCACCTTCAATTCGCGAATAGGTAGACCTTTTGGAGCTTTCCTCTGATCTAACACCCTCAAAAACTATGACCTCCGAATAATCTTTTAGGATTTTCTTTAAAAGATTTTTAAAAGGAGCTGTTTTTAGTGCATCGGTACACCATCTCTTAAACCTGCTAGGTAACCCTGCATATTTAATTAGTTCCGATGCGGATTTAGGAGGTTTAGCTGTTTTAAATTTTAGTTTGGGATATTTGTTAAGATACTCCTCCTTAGTTCTCTGAACATTTTCGTAAGTAAAGCTGTTTTCAAGTGTGGTATCTGAAAATATAACGATTAAGTCATCAGGCGGAATTACACGAGTTACCAGGTCAAGTATAACCTGAGAGTCCTTTCCGCCGCTATATGAAACCGTGAAAATAGAATCATTCTTATAAATATTATAGACGCCTTGAATAAAGTCCATCGCCTCATTTTCTAAAACAAAAAGTTTGTCTTTATTCTTTTTTACCAATTTTTTGATATTTATAGGCTCTATTTCTATTTTTTGATCATTTAAGAATTCTATTTTTGGTTTTTCAAAGAAATTTCCGCCTTTAGTTTTGGCAATAACTTCACCCTTATAATAATAATTGCGTCCAATTGCCCATAGTAATGGTTCTTCAGATTTTGGATAGTCCATCCATTCATCAAAACCTAAAAGGTCAAGTTCCTCAAAAAACACTGGTCTGGGAGGACTAACACCAAAATGGCTTTCTGTTAAAATTACAAAGTTTTCACTCATATCCCATTTTAAGTTATATATTTTATACACGCCCCTTCAATGTAAGACTATTGTCTAGATTAGTAAACTTTGAAGATTAAATACATCGCTTTAATTATGCACTTTTAATTAAAAAAGGATTTCTTTTAGGCAATTTTAGAAATATATATTTAGAAAAAGATAGAGATATACACAGTTTAAAAATGTAATGCCAATTAAATAATAGCTATTGTTATTATTTATTTAATTAAAGATGAAGGGGGTGAATCAATGAAAGCAGGGGAAAAATTAAGTGGGGGAATCTTAGAAATCATACAAGACAATGATGAGATAAAAAGGGCTCAACGTAAATTCTCAAATATTCTAATGAAAAGAGCTGACAAAGTCGTTGTGGGGAGAGCGGGCTTTCAGGGTGGTGAAGAGAAAGGGAAGGTTTACTGGATGTCGGACCTCAAAATATGGTACATGACCCGTTTCATCGAGGGAAGCAGGTACTGGAACGGTTTTGGGACGGATGAACCTGCTGAGGGTGAAAACAGGACAATCATCTGTGAGATAAACTTCCCTCCTGAAGGCATAGATCGTAGAATAGGAGCTGCATTTGCACGTGACCTCGATGGAAACTACTACGTGGTCCACAGGGGCAAACTCGGAGGTAATTACAGTAAGAAATTTTTTGAGGATAATTATAGTGGCGAGTGGACAGAAGTGGTTGATGGTGACAGGAAAACCGGGGTTGTGGTAATAGGACCCCTTGACGAGACACTCCCTGAGAATATAAGGGACTTTGTATATGAGGTTAAAAGGATAAAATCCAGTGAAACTTCCAGAAAATTAAACAAGTGCCTCAATGAGTGGAAAGCGATTGTAGATGCTCTAGGAGAAGGAAAACAAACCATACTTATAAGAAAATATGGCACAAATATAAATGAATTTTTATTGTATCCGACGGTGAACTATACTAAAAATGACAATTATTTAGATGCCTTCAAAAAAGAGTACCGTGATTTTGTCATTGAAAAGAGTATTCCTGAAACTCAGAACAATTTACCTGCCATAAAATATTTCGCTAAAGTTGTTGATGTAATAAACATCTCCCCAACAATTTTAGGCAAAATTAACAGCTACCATATATGGAGTCCAAAGCACGTAAAATCTTTTATTGAATCAAACGCTTATTTATGGATTATCAGAGTTTACAGACTAAAAGAACCTGTTTTCACTGAAAAAACCGGTGGGATCATTTATGCTAGGACAGCGAAAGAGGTAGACATTGAAAATGCTGAACCAGTCCTAGGAGACGAGGTTTTTTATAAAATTTTAAGCGAAATTAGGAAAAAAGTTTCGGAAGAAGATGATAATGATATCTCCAACCCATCAGGACCTGATTTAATAGGTAGAGGAATTAATTACTACAATTATCTTAAAAACAAGGGATACCACTTCAAACCTGAACTCATCGAGAACTTCCTCCTCTCACTCAAGGTGAAGCCCTTCGTGATCCTCACAGGTAACTCAGGTACAGGTAAGACGAAGATCGCCCAGCTCTACGGCCAGTACATCTCAACCCCTGAGAGCAAGAGGTATCTCATTGTACCCGTGGGTGCCAACTGGACCGAGAAGAGGCACATATTCGGTTACCTCAACATCATGACAGGTAAATACCAGAGCACACCTGCCCTGGACTTCATAATGAGGGCCTCAGAGGACCCCGAAAATCCATACATACTCATACTCGATGAGATGAACCTCTCACACGTGGAACGCTACTTCTCAGACTTCCTCTCAGCCCTCGAGAGTGGTGAACCGGTACCCCTCCATGACGACCCTGACTGTGGCTTCCCCTCAGAGATAGCACTCCCAGAGAACCTCCTGGTTGTCGGTACCGTGAACGTGGATGAGACAACCTACATGTTCTCACCCAAGGTCCTCGACCGTGCCAACACCATAGAATTCGAGACCCTGAACCCCAGGGAATACCTCATGGAGGAGGGGGAACCTGAAAAACCTGCGGGGGACCTGAAATTCCTGGAGGACCCCCTCAACCATGACACAGGTGACGCCGAGGACCTGGGCGGCATCCGTGATGACCTGGTCCGTGAACTCAGCCTCTTCCATGAGAAACTTCAGGGGGCAGGCTTTGACTTCGGTTTCAGGGTCACCATGGAGGTACTGGAATTCATGCACGCCGCATGGGTGTACGAGGGAAAACCCACAGAATGGGAAAACTGGGAGCGCTACCTGGACGCCCAGATCAAACAGAAGATCCTGCCCAAGATCCACGGCCCGGAGAGGCTCCTGAGGGACACCCTCAATGAGCTTATGGAACACTGCGAGGGGAGATTCCCTGAATCCCATGATAAACTGAGGGAAATGGTGGATACGCTGAGGATCCAGCGCTACGTATCATTCATAAGGTAGTTGAAGATGGACTCCGAGATTATCATAGAGTTTCAGCTTGGCACCCTGAGGATCCGGGGCGGCCCGGCCCCAGGTGAGATACCTGAGAGGACCATCGAGGTTAACGGTTACCCTGTGAGTCTCATAAACGTCCCCGAGGTTGAAAGACCGGGTCTCAACCCAATCGAGCACTGCCCGTACTATGATAACCTCTCAGAGATCATGCTGCTTGAGGAGACCGAGTACCATGTACTCTTTGAGGGTTCAGGTGAATGTGATGTCCTTCCCTCCCTGAAGAGGGATGCTGTATTCCAGGAGCTCAGGTTTCAGTTAGAAGAAAAATCGGCGGGTTTCCTCAACTTCAGGAGCTACGCCGGCAAGTCCTTCCTTGATGTCTCCTCCGGTGACCTCCATGAGGCCATACCCGTCGAGGTGCGCTCAAAGAAGATAAACTACCATGAACAGTACCCTGCAATGCTCTCGGACCTTTCAGATGAGATAACATCCCTCATACTGAACTCCGATTCCCCAATATTCCAGAGGTTCACCGTGAATGACCACTCTGCAGGAACGCTCTACGAGGACTTCCTCATCCTTGAGCATATATTCAGGCCCGAGAACCTCCATGCAGCTGCAGAGCACATAAATCAGATGTACTCATCGGGCCTCCGGCGGGAGGTTGAACTGGTGCCTGCAGGACTGGCCGCCACCGTTGACCCTGAGGAGATCATATCCGTGATTTCCACCCCGGGCAGCATTGATGGGGGTATCCCCAGGGTACTCCCGGAGGTGAGGCTCCATGAGACCCCTGACATCCCCGAGAACCGGTTCTACAGGTACTTTCTTGAGTCGCTTGAGGACCTTATCCTGAGGCTACTTGAAACAGCCCCTGAGGGTTACATAGGGGACTCCCTGGAGGGGTTCCTTGATGATGTGAGGGGTTTCCTCTCTGCCCGCTGGCTCATGGATGTGGGTGAACTCAGTGTTCTCCCCCTAAACTCACAGGTCCTCCAGAAGAGGGAGGGGTACAGGGATATACTCAGGTACTTCTTCATGCTGGACCTCTCACTGAGGTTCACCTGGGATGAACTTGAGGATGCCATCAGGGGCTTTGAGAGGAAGCTCAGCGAACTCTACGAGTACTGGTGCTACTTCAAACTCATAGGGATACTCAAGGATATAACCGGGGACTCAGTCAACCCCTCTGATATCTTCGACCTCAATGACTGGGGTGTGAGGCTCAGGAGGGGGATGTCCCTGCTGAGGTTCAGTATGGGGGATGTGGAACTCGCACTATCCTACAATGGAAGATTTGCCAGAAATACCCGTTGCAGTTCCTATTCACTCCCCTTCAGACCCGACTATTCACTGCTCGTGGATGTGGGGGAGTGCACCTACTTCATCCACCTTGATGCCAAGTACCGGTCAACCATTAACCCTGAGGACTTCTATGATATCGACCTCCGGGACGCCGAGGAGGAACTTGAAAGCCGTTACAGGGATGGGGACGTCTACAAGATGCACACCTACAAGGACGCCATACTCCACAGCATGGGGGCCTACATCCTCTACCCCGGCAGCAAAAGGGTGATATTCAATGAGGAAACCGGAGAGGTCCCTTCTGTGGGTGCATTCCCCATGAGGCCTGGTGAATTTACTGTGGATGAGAAGAGACTCCGCAATTTCATTGAGAGGGCCATCAGGAGAATAGCCAAAGAAAAATAAAGGAATTATTCAAAAAAAACAGGATCATCCGAGAAGGTCACCTAGCCTCTCGGCGCTCCTCTTCATCTCTATCCTGATCATCCCCAGGTTCACATCCACGTCGGTTATCACGACGAGGATCCCCTCACCGGCATCGATCATGAGGGTCTTACCACGTTTACCCTCAATCATGACCTGCTCGAGGGGCTCATGCTTTATCTCCTCGGCCGACCTCTCAGCTGTACCGAACACCGCTGAGGCCATTGCACCCACGAGTTCCGCGTCGATGTCACCTGAAACCTCACTCTCTATTATGAGACCGTCCTTTCCAACAACCAGGGATCCGTTAACACCGTTCACCCTTCCAAGGTCCTTGAGTATCCTCTCTATCAACTTTAAACCCCCTATTCAAACATCTTCCTCATGCACCTTCTTATTGTACCCTCAGCTGCACGGTCCCCCATGACGGTTTTGAGTTCACCTGTGAGGGCCTGGGCAGCCACAAGGTCTGTGTGTTTAACCTCTGCGCCCTCGATCCATTTCATGACATCATCGTTGAGCTGGGAGATCTTCCTGAGGGCTGCGTCCAGTTCCTCCTGTTCATCAAGGAGGTGCATTGACCTTGCGCTTTTCACCAGGAGTTCAGGGTTCATGGCCCTGGCCATTCCATCAACACCTGATGTCTCAACCAGGGATGCCATGGTCTGGAGTGTCATGAGTATCTGCTTCTCAACCATCTCCTCAGGGGCCTTTATTATCTGGGTACCCACATAGTAGTAGTCCAGGACACCTGCAAGTGCCACCGCAGTGACCAGGGAGCCCATATCTGCAACTGCTGAGGTCACATCCGCCGGGACCACGTAGGCTGTTTTACCTGTGCTCTCTGCGAGTTCAGCGCACCTTGATATCTGTTCATCTGTTGCAATGTCAAGTTCCGCTGTGGGCCTCCCGCCTATAACGTAGTGTTCGTGCTGCGGTGTCCCTGGCACAGCCGCAGGGTGCATTGAGGACACACCTATATCTGTTCTGTCCATTTTTAATTCTTTTTCGAGGACGTAGTACAGCACCACCGGTGATACCGTACAGGTGTTGGCTATAACTGCCCCCTCTGGTAGCTCAGGGAGTATCTCCCTGGCTATATTTATGGTTCCCTTTCCGAAGGGTGTGAAGAGCACTGCAACATCGGCTTCAGCTGCGGCCTCCTTATCGTTATCTGTGACAGTTACACCTGCTTCCTCAACAAGGTTCCAGTGTTCATCTTCCAGTACATCCCTTACAGGTTCCGCAAGTGTAACCTCGTGTCCGGCCTGTGCGAATTCCATGGCCATTCTGCTTCCGCCGTATGGAGCCTCCCCGCCGTACTTTTCAGGGAGGTTCAGTTCCTCAGTATATAATTTCTGATTACCAGCACCGTAAACTGTCACCTTCATTGTTATCACTCTTTCATGTGAAAGTCTCCAGAAGAAAAAATAGATTATAGAAAATCACCCTATTAAAGTTTTTCCATGAATGGGTAGATAATATCATGTTATTACTTATTCGGGACATTGATATTCTGTTATTAGTTATTCGAAACATTAAATGGAGTTTTAATCTGAAAGATTTCATTTTTCATGCCTGAAAGGTTATAAATAATCCACGATATAGAAGTAGTATCCAGTTCATGCTTTCCTCAAGGGGGTTCCAAAGTGAAAGATCTTCAGAAAGGTTTCAGGGTACTGTCTGAGATTATCATCCTTGTTCTCCTTGGACTTGACGGGCTGTCACTCATTATCAGCACATTCCTTCCATTTCAGCCCGGGACATTCTCAAGGATAGTCCTCCTGGACCTCCTAACCAGTATCACGGTTGTAACAGCCTACATCCTCCAGCCGGGGGTCCGCGACAGGTGGAACATTCCCGTTGTGATGGTGCCCTTCTACTTCATTGGCGTGAACATCCTGGGGGTGAACCCTGATTCTGTCATACTTGCAGTTCTGAACCTCATAAAGGTTGTGGGGCTCTTCATCGCATTCAGGGACCTTGCAGGGTCTGTTGGGGAGTTCATAAGGACCAGCCGCCTGGGCTATGGCCTGGGACTATTTGTATCTGTACTGTTCGTATTCACAATCGTATTCTACCTGGTTGAGAGTCCCGTGAATCCCCTTGTAAGGACATATGAGGACTCATTATGGTACGTCCTCCAGACCATCACAACTGTGGGCTACGGTGATATAATACCTGTAACAGCCCCTGGAAGGCTGACCGGTGTGGTCATAATGATCAGTGCCATTGCATCCACAAGCCTCATAACCGCTTCTGCGACATCCACACTCCTTGAGACCCTCCGGAGGGAGCAGGAGAGGATAGACTCCACACGGAGGGATGAGTTCAGGATTCTACGTGATAAGCTGGATGAACTGGAAATGAAGATTGAGAGAATAGAGGACATGCTGGAAAAACACAGATGAAGACTAACCCTAAAAACAAAGACAAACCTACCAAAACGCAGATGAAGACTAACCAAAAAAACATATAAATTAAGCCTTCACGGCTGTCCCCGTGGCTGTCACAGCGAGAACCTCCCCGCCGAGACCCCTGAGCACCGTGACCTCAAGATCGATGTCAACCACCCCCACAGCCCCCATGGCCTCAGCATTCTGCAGCATGCGCTCAACAGCCAGCCTTCGAAGTTCTGTGATTTCATCAGGTTTCCCGACAGCCTCCCCTGCGACTATACCAAGCATTTCACCTCCAGCATCATAGCCAAGGGGTATGGTCCCGTTCTTGGGTACCAGGAGGTCACCCACACCCTTACCTGCGAGTCCAAGAAGGTATGTTATGATCGCTGCGAGGAGGAAGTTAACTGCTGTGGGGAATGCCGCCTGGAAGACCAGCATCAGACCACCAACCGTGAACACATTCCACTCAATGGGTTCAGCCGGAAAGAACCAGCCGTAGATGTTCACGGCAAAAAAGACAAGGATTGCACTTACAGCACCGGTACTTGCCCCGTACTTCCGCCCTGCAATGTATGACTCAACGAATCCCGCGAGGAGGGGGGATACTATGTACATGATGTTGAAGCCGAATATGACAAGCTGGAACCTTACAGAGAGGATGGCTGATAGGAGGCCCGCTGCAAGGCCCGCTGCAACCGCAATAACGGCCCACCTGTACCTTCCCAGGGACAACATCCCGGTTCACTCCTCAAGGGACACCGCTGTCCCGGTGGCGGATACGAGGATCGTGTTCCCCATTGTACCCCCAAGGTTATGGTAGTCAATCCTCACCCCTATAATTGCGTCAGCTCCCAGCTTGCCGGCGGCCTCCCTCATGGAGGACAGGGCCAGTTCCCTTGCCCTTGCAAGTTCCCTCTCATAGGCCGATGTCCTGCCACCAACAACGTCCCTCACACCCGAAAAGAGGTCCTTGTATATGTTGGCCCCTATGAGCGCATCCCCGGTCACGATACCATGGTACCTGCCTATCACCTTACCCTCAACGGTATTCGACGTTAACATGAGCATAACTAACACCACACTCTAACCATACCCTCTTCGTACTCTCATATGCGAATAGCTCCCCATCAATAACACCCACTCTAACTATATCCATAATGGGATAGATAGTTAACTATGTGGATAAAGGGGGTTGATATGAGGGAATACTTTTTTCTGCTCCTAATCGCTGTGGCCGTTGCTGTCTCAGGCTGTACCGTCACAACCGAGGGCAACAATACGGTCCCGGACGTTCCATACAAGACGTACTCTGATAGTGAGATATCATTCAGGTACCTTGCCAGCTGGACCTCAGAGAACCTGACGGTTGCAAGTCCAAACAGCATCGCAGCGGTCGCTGACCCATCAGGGGTGGATGATGCAGGTAACCTTGAGACCGTGGTCATCATACAGAGCATACCGCTGCCAGCAGAGAGGACCCTGAAGGACGTCTATGATGAAACCTACCGGGCCTTTTCAGGTGAGCCGGGTTACAGGCTGATCTCCGAGAGGACCCTCACCGTTGACGGTGTAACCGCATATGAGAACATACACACCATCAACGTGGATGGGGTGACGAAACAGGAACGTGCAACCTGGCTTGAGAAGAACGGGAGGATCTACGTCATACTATGCGGAAAAACGCCTGAGAGGTTCGATTCTGAAAAGAGGAACTTTGACCTTATCACCTACTCCTTCCAGGTGAAGTGATGAGAACCCTCACATCATTTCCTATCACTGCATCAATATCCAGAGTTAAGTGATGAGGCCCATTCCCATTCTTTTTCTGGTTATCGTATCTGTATCATGCTGCACAGCAGGCTACAGGGTCTTTGAGAACCATGAGATCATACTCCACTATTCCGCATCCTGGAGGCAGGTCTCCTTCATCCACCCCCATATGAGGTGGAGCAGGGCTATGAGTATGCCATCACCGTTTCAGAGCCCGGCGGGGAACTCAGGACCATGGTCACGGTTGAAAAGCTGAAGGCTGACTACAGGTTCCCTGTACCGGATAATCTCACAGGCGAAAGGAAGGTCACAGTGAACGGCTACCAGGGGGTTGAGTTCATTTACCCTGAAAATGGTAGCATGGTGAGGGCCACCATAATTGTTACCCCCATTGGGCGGTATGCGGTGATACGCAGGGCAGATAGGGGTGACTTTGAGATGGAGAAGGAAAACTTCGACCTTGTAACATACTCATTCAGGGTGAAGAAGTGAAACTTAAAGGGTCCCGTAGAGCCCTGATACATGTTCACATATGGAGTGGAAGGTGCACCACCTGCAGAAATCGTTCTTCCTTGCAGGGAACTCCTCCCTCCTCACCCTACATGCAACCTCAATGAGAACTGCTTCAACATCATCAAGGGGCTCTATCTCATGCCACTCTGAATCCTCAAAGGTGTAGGCAAGGAAGCCATCAAAGTCCTCTTCAAGGGCGTGCCTGTAGAGTCCAAGCTGAAGAGAAATATCAGTCGCCTCTATACCCTCCCCTGTCATTGCCTTGAAGTCAACGAGTTCCAGTCCGCCATTGGAGTTTTCTATGATGAGGTCTGTCTGACCTGTCAGCATGAAACCATCCCTCATTATACTGAAGGGTTTCTCTGCAGAGATTATCCTGGCTGCACGGGACCTTATATCCTCAATGTAGCGTTTCAGTTTTGATTTAAAGGCATCAAACGCCTTCCTACTTAAATTCAGATCCCTCAGGGTCTCTGATGCCAGTTCATGTATATAGCCATCGGTTATGGCCTCACCCCTCATGAGGCGCCTGTTTATCCTCCTGAGACACTCATGGACCGCCATACCATATAACTGGTTCCTGGTTGAGGGGACATCGAAGCCGTACTCATAGAGCATCATGTACCTGAAGGGGCATATGAGGTAGGTTTTGAGTTCCGTGAAGCTCATCCTGAAGGTATCCACGGATTCGATATCTTCCACCTGGCAGCTGTTCTTTATGACCTCTATCCTGGCGTCTTCAGGGTCTATCCTCCCCAGTTTATCACTTGTTATCCTTGCAGCTGATAGGAGGTCCTCTATGAAGGGCGAATACCCCAGTCTTCCCCTGTGGTTCTCTGTCGCAGAGATTATCAGCATGTCCTGGGCCCTTGTCATCCCCACATAGAATAGCCTTCTCTCCTCAAGGATATCCCCTCTTCCAGTACTTTTTCTGAGTTCATCAGGGATGCTGAGGTCCTCCTTTTCATCTCTATTCTTCCTTGGCAGCTTGCCATTGAACACGGAACAGATTATGACAACGGGAAACTCAAGGCCCTTTGCCCTGTGCATGGTCATGACATTGACCGAGTAGGGGTTGTCAAGGAGGATCTGGTCGTACTTCTTAACGCTTCCGGTCATTGCCATCCTCACAAACTCCATGAGGCCTTCGACAGTGGGCTTCGATGATACCATCTCATAGTCCTTGATTATTGAACTGAACCTTGCAAGGTTGTAGAGCTTCTCCCTTGACTCATCATCACCCCTTTCAAGGAGCCTGTGGGGGTATCTGCTGATCTCAAGGATCTCATAGTACCTCTCAAGGACGCCGAGTTCACTGTCTATGAGGCTGTTGAGGGCGACGAGTTTTTCAATATCATCCTGATCAGTAAAACCAGCCTCCCTGAATTCTTCGTGGGTTCTGAGTGACCTGAAGCCCTCATCACCCATATTTCTGATTACATCAACGGTTTCAGCGGTGAGGTCCATGAATTCACTCTCAAAGTGTTCGGTGTTTTCATTGCTCAGTCTGATTATCCTACGCCTTATACTCCTTGTGTGGTGGAGGAGCTGTATGATGTAGAGTATCTCCTCCCTGTCAAAGAATCCGCCCTCCCCATAGACGTTGAAGGGTATGCCTTCCCTTCTTAGTTCATTCATTATCTCGACTGCATCGTGTTTAACACTCCTGAAGAGGAGCGTCACGTATCCCTGGTGGGGAACCACATCGTGGTCCACGAGGGCCCTTATTATGCTGACTATGTTTCCTGGTTCATCCTGGTGGGTGGGGTTGTCGAGGATGAAGACCCTGTTTTTTGAGTTCCTCACTGGCCTTATGGTCTTGGGGTAGTCCCTGTACCCCTCCATGAACCTCTGGGTGACGTCCACTATGCTGGGGACTGAGCGGAAGTTCCTCTCCAGCATCACAACCTCTGCATCGTACTTGTCCTCGAAGCCCAGGAAGTTCTCTGGTGTGGACCCCCTGAAGCCGTAGATGCTCTGGTCCTCATCGCCAACTGCGAATATGTTTTTCTCCTCACCTGCAAGGAGCTCCAGGAACCTCTCCTGTATGGGGTTGGTGTCCTGGTACTCGTCAACCATGAGGAACCTGTACCTTGATCTGAGGTCCTGGAGGACCCCCTCCTCATTTTCAAGGAGTTTTACGACCTGCCACTGCATCCCTGAGAAGTCCAGGACCCTCTTTTCCTCCATGAGTTTGAGGTACTTACCATATGCCTCTGCAGCGACGACATCTGTCTTTTTTGAACCATTGGAGCGGTGGTATTCCAGGAGTGTCTCCGCTTCGATCATATTTTCCTGGCATTCACTGAAAAAGGTCTGGATTTTAAGAAATCGTTCCCGGGGGGTGTGCCTCAATCCAAGTTCTTCCCTGTGGTCGTAGATGAACATTAGCTGTTTTTCCTCATCCAGGACATGGAAGTGGGAACCCAGGGGGTGGTGGTCAGGGTACATGCGTAGTATGCGGTTGCAGAATGAGTGTATGGTTGATATCTGCATCTCCTCTGCCCTTGAACCCACACGCCCGAGTATCCTCTCCTTAAGCTCATCGGCAGCCTTCTTTGTGAAGGTTATCACCACGAGGCTTCCTGGGTCAACCCCCCTTTTCTCCATGAGGTTGGCCACCCTCTCAACTATGATCCTTGTCTTCCCGGCCCCTGGCCCTGCAACAACCAGCATGGGGCCGGTGAAGTGTTCCACAGCCCTGCGCTGTTCATCTGTGAGCTGAATCTCCCCTCCCATTCACTGCACCACCTGAATGTTATTTCTATGCTCTCCCTTTACTTTTATAGTTTTTCTGTTGAATAAGATCGTATTACAAATTTAGTTTAATTTAATTAAAGAAAATTTTAAATATTTAATTTTTCAAGTAAATCTGATAAAAATTAAAAGGAGGTGAAAAATGACTGGAAGAGAATACATTACACTGATGCTATTCCTAGTGATCTTAGCACTGACAGCGCCTGTATCGGCAGCCAACAGTACAGACGGTGGAAACCAGAGCGATATACACTTTCTCGTGATAACATGGCCCACAGAGGCAGGGCAGCTAGTCCAGCCCATGCACGAGATAAGCAGCAGATACCCTGAGGTGAAATTCAAAGCCAGGAGCACAACACAGGTTTCCGAGAATGTGAGTGAGATCCCTGAACTCGTGGAATGGGCCCACGTAATTTACCTCAGTAACATACAGCCAGGGATAGTCACAGATACCCTTGTAAACCTGAAATCCCAGGGAAAACTCGATGGTAAGGTGATAGCGTCCTATCCAAGCCCCTACTTCTCAATTCCAGTGGTTAGGCTCTCAAACTTCGCCGGTGTGAGGTTTGTGAATGCCAATGGAACAGCACTGACTGACATGGAGATACAGCAGATATTCTCAAGCATATCATACCCCCCGATGGGGAAGACATCCATGCAGATGGTTGACATGCTCAAGGCCAAGTACCCTGAAATGGCAGATTACCTTGAAGTCAAAAAGTATTATGTTCCAGATACCGCTTCACCTGAAAACAGGGCACGGATGCTTGAATACATACTTGCAAAGAGTTTCCCTGGCAGATTCAACTGCACGGCACCAACCACGGTGCCACAGTTTGGCCTATACCGTAACGGAAGACTCTACAGTAACTTCACAGAATACGCGTCCCTCTACCTGAGACCCGGAAGGAGAACAGTGGGAATAACCGCCTGGAGCGCGCTCACCTTTGAAAGGGGTGACCTCCGACATATAGATGCAATGATAGAGGCCCTTGAGGTCCAGGGACTCAATGTGCTTCCGCTTATCTCCCAGTCAAACATGGGAAACGGTATGTATGAATTTGCAGGTATAAGGAGCTACTTCATTGACCAGGCAACCAACATGTCAAGGGTCGATGCCATCATCAGCCTGACATGGCTGGTTGGTGGTGAGACCAGCAAGGCAATGGTTAACAGCCTCATAAACACCCACGGGATACTCCTAGTACCGGCGTTCATATATGGCTCAGATGTGAACACCTGGGAAATAGAAACATCGGGTCTGGGTATAAACACAAATGTGATCGCCCTCAAGGAGACCCAGGGACAAATAATGCCAGTGGTGATGGGTGCAACATGCCGTGTAACCGACACCCTCACGGGAATTGCCGTTGACCTCACAGAGCCCATAAGAGAAAGGGTGGAGCAGCTCGCCTCGAGAATAGCGGCATGGAGCCGTCTCAGGGTACTTGCAAACAGTGATAAGAGGGTTGCACTCATCTACTACAACTACCCACCCGGAAAACAGGGAATCGCAGGTGCGGATTCACTAAACGGCCCTGAATCAATAATGGAGATCCTCCGGATCCTGAATGCCAGTGGATACAGGGTTGATGTGCCTGCAGGTACCGACGCACTCCTTGACCTCATGCTAAGCGGGGGGATAAACGTGGGTACCTGGGCCCTAGGCGAACTTGAAAAACTTGCAGACCATGCAGTGCTCTACCCTGTGAATGAATTCATGGACTGGTACCAGAATCTTCCAGAGGTTGCAAGACTTCAGATGGAGCAGGGACCCATGGGCTACATTGAGGCCATCTGCAGGAAGGTCTACAATCTCGATCCAGCCCAGGTAACCCCTGATTTGAGGCTGACCTCAGCAAGGGTCCTCAGTGAATGGTACAGGGAACTCAGGTCCACCCTGGAGTCCATGAACATAACACAGAAGCAGGATGCTCTCAGATACCTTGATGAGGCCCACAGGGCACTTCAGGGTATACTGAACCGTGAAAACCGCTGGGCTGACTTCCAGAGGGCGAAGACATCATTCCTGAATCTCAGGGTCCCTGGGCTGTGTGGATGGGGCGCCCCTCCAGGCAATGTGATGACTGTTACACGGAACGGCACCAAGTACTTCGTGCTCCCTGTTATAAAACTCGGGAACATCTACCTGGCTGCTCAGCCACAGAGGGGCTATGAAAACGCTGATTTCCTCTATCACAGCACTGTTATACCTCCACACTATCAGTACCTTGCATTCTACTCCTACCTTCAGGGGCGTGTTGATGCAGCGGTCTACCTGGGAAGGCATGGAACCTATGAGTGGCTGCCAGGGAAGGATGCCGGGCTCTCTGGGGCCGATTTCCCTGACATCTGCACAGGGAGCATACCATCAATATACCTCTACACCATGGATGGTGTGGGTGAGGCCCTCCATGCCAAGAGGCGCGGCCTTGCGGTTATCATAAGCCACCTGGTACAGCCCCTTGCAGCGACAGTCCTTGATGATGACATGATGGCACTCAAGACACTGACAGAGAGGTACATGCAGGAGAGGAACAGCGCACTTATCCCGCAGATGGTGGAACTTGCATCCCGTCTGCATCTGGAATCCGTGGTGAACTTCAGTGAGTCACCCGAGAAACTTGCAGAGGGTATACACGACTACATCATCCATCTGCAGTCCTCCATCACACCACTGGGGCTCCATGTATTTGGACGTGACTGGACACCTGAGATGGTAAGGGCACTTGTACTCTCAATGGCATCAAGGATCACAGCGGTGCCTGCTGGAGGCAACAGGTTCATAACACCGGAGGAAGCCCTCAGGAACATAACAGGCGCGGCGGATCTTATCATTGAAACCGTGCGGAGTGGTGGTAATGTCACAGAGGCCCTCAGGGAAAGGTGTGGCAGGGTTCTATCGGCAGTCGAGGAGGCCGCCGCGTTGAAGGTGGCATCATTCGCCGCCAGTATCCTTGAAAGCCCTGGCAGGGAGCGTTCAATGCTTCTCAGGGCACTCAATGGACTCTACATCCCTCCATCCCTGGGTAACGACCCCATAAGGACCCCTGAGGCCCTTCCGACGGGTGGTAACCTGTATGGCCTTGACCCCCAGAAGCTGCCCTACTGGGACGCCTACCTTAAGGCATTGGACCTTGTGAGGGATGCGCTTGCAGCCTACAACGGCACCCCTGAGGAGCTGGGTGTGGTGCTCTGGGCAACCGAGACCCAGAGGGATAACGGTGCCACCATTGCCTTCATAATGAGGCTCCTTGGTGTTGAACCGGTCTATGCACAGCAGGCCCAGAGGAGCGGGAACGTCGTGGGTGTGAGGGCAGTTCCACTATCAGAGCTTGGCAGGCCCAGAATCGATGTACTCATCACCATATCAGGCATACTCAGGGAGACCTTCCCCCAGTGCGCGGTTCTCATTGACAGGTCCGTGAGGGTGGCGCTTGCAGCGTCATACACAACACTTGCAGGGGAGATTTCAAGGAAACCTGAACCACTGAGATCCCGGCTCAGGGAGGCCCTGGATGCTGCTCTTGAAACAGTGAGGGTTGCAGGTCTCTTTGTGCCAGGGGACGATCCCCTTGAGATGAACTTCATTGCACTGCACTGGCTCAGCGACACAGAGGCTCTTCTTTCGAAGAACTTTGGAGCTTCAGAGGCGGGTAGGATGGCTGTGAGCAGGATATTCGGTCCTCCACCTGGCGAGTGGGGGTCATCAGGTGTTAGAACAGGTGCACAGCTCTCAGATACCTGGAGTGACAGACTGGAACTCGGCGACGCCTTCATCTCAGACATGAAGTACTCCTACCGGGAGGACGACTGGGGATCCATCAACACAGAGATCTTCACAAGGAGGCTGAGGGACATCGACGGGGTTTACCATTCACGTTCAGATACAAAACACGGAGTCCTGGACCTGGACCATAACTACGAGTTCCTTGGCGGTTTCAGCCTTGCTGTTGAGAGGGTGAAAGGAAGGAGACCTGAACTCTTCATACTGAACCAGGTGAACCCGGCAAAACCAGGCATCGACACGCTCTCAGAGTTCATCCTCAGGGACCTGCACAGCAAGTTCTTCAACAGGGAATGGATCAGTGCCATGATGCGGGAGGGCTATGCCGGCGCCAGTTACATATCAGGCAACTTCTTTGAGAACCTCTGGGGCTGGAAGGTGACAGTACCAGACGCTGTGACTGATTCCATGTGGAACGAAGCAGTGAATATCTATATAAGGGACAGATATTGTCTCGGAGTCAGGGAATGGCTTTCAACAGGGAAGAATGCATATGCACTCATCAGTATAACAGGCACACTCCTAAACGCCGCCCGGAGGGGCTACTGGAATGCCGACAGGGAGACCCTGAGGATGCTGGCAGATATCTACGTGAGGACAACCAGTGAGTACGGTGTTGCATGCTGCCACCACACCTGCGGTAACATCCAGCTCAACAGCTGGATACTGAAGCTCTCCTCACTGAATTCCGCTGAACTCAGGACCTTCCTTGAGAAATTCAGGTACGCCACAGGGGCTGCCATTCAGGTGGAAGGAGATCCCACGCCTGATGTTACACAGGGCAGGCCCGGGGGATCACAGAACCCATCCACACCTGGGGGATCAGAGGGACATATCAGCCCTGGTAGGAGCGTATCTGCGGTTTCAGAGGAGGCTTCAGCAAAATCTCAGAATACGCCTTCAGAGACCGGTAAAGAATCTGGTAAGGCATACGAGGTCGCAGCATCAAGTAACAGCAACTCCGGATCCACTGAAACTCCACTCTACGCCATACTGGGTATAGTTTCAATTGTCGCACTCCTTGGAGCCGGTTACCTTAAGGGTACCGGGAGGTAGCTGCGACATCCCCATTTTATTTTTTTAGAATCCCGGGAGAATTCTGTTATACATTTTAATCATAGGATTAATAAATGAACTATTTTCATCAACTTCACCACAACCTTTATATTCAATAAAATACATATACACTGCTACATATATGATTGTTTTATTCAGGATATTTGTGTATAGGGAGGCTCAGTGACCTCCCTCTCTCTTCTAGAGGTGGTATGTTGGACATATTTGAAGGCATAAAATATAATGAGGCTGCAGAGAGAATCCTGAAATCAGGATACACCGGCCTTGAGGGCTGGGAGGAGTTCCTGAAATACCATCCTTCCCTCCTGAACACCCCACTGGGGCGTAAAACCGCCGAGGATATCCGGATAAAATACTTCACCGAGTGGACGTCCCACATACGTTTAAGGGACATTATCCTCTTTGAGGCCTTCCAGGAGACCCGTGAAGACCCTGGGGAACACGATACAGAGGAGCTGAAGATGGAAATGAAATCCCGCTACCCCCACTTCTTTGACCTCACAGATAAACCCTTTGAGATTAGGAAGGTTGTGGAGGCCACGCTGAACGACCTTGACGACCCCCAGAGCGGCTGGATGAAGACCTCCCTGAAGAAACTGCTGGAGTCAAGCCTGGGGGTTACAGGCAACCTGAGGTCAAGTCCATCGGCGGTATCCCACGGTATTCTGTCCATCATATCAGGGTACCTTGAGGGGGCAGAGGATAAGAGGGGATTCATCCTGGGACTCTTCAACTGGGAGTACGACATCTTCACCCCCACAGTGATAATGGATGATGAGAGGGACGTGGATGCCCTTGAATACCAGGAGACCCTGAGCTCATTCATATCAAACGCAAGGAAATGCCTCAAACTTTCAAGATCACTTGTGAAAATCCTTGATACCGCCTCACCACAGTTTCAGGTGCTTGCAGAGCTCTTCAGGGTTTCCATGTCCCTAACACCTGAGTCGACACTGGCATGGCTCCAGAGGGTCTGTGAGACCTACGATGTACCTGTTGAGGACCTGAGGGCCGCCCTCATGGACAACAGCTGATATATCCCCATAATACCTCTAATTTTTTATTAAATGCTTACAGGCTCTCAGAGAAGGAAACCAGGATCACAGCGTGCCCCTGTAAACACTTCAAATCTTTCAGAATATCGCATTTTAAATGCAATTCTTTCATTAAACAGATATTTCACCCATATTTGAATAAAATATTTTCAATTATTCAGTAAAAATATTTATATTCAATAATTTACATATACATAACTAGATCCAGAGTGAATTATCTGGCTGTTAACATTGAGAGGTGATGTTTTGAATGAGATAGTCAAGAGCTGTCTTGATAGCCTGGAGTTCCTCAAACCCCAGGTTTCAGGTCAGATGGAGGTCATCCCGGTGAGGGCGCCTGAGGGGAGCCAGAACTACCTTACACTGAGAGATGCCATGAGCAAGGACCTCATAAGTATAGGTGAGGTGGACGAATATGGCTCAGTACCCACGGTACTTGCAGTTAACCGGGCTGATGAACCCGTACTCATAATTGACGGGGAGGAACTGGAGGGTGCCAAGCAGAACCGTGTGGCCAACGTCACAGTTCTGTTGCCTGAGAAGTCAGAAACCATGATACCTGTAAGCTGCGTGGAGCAGGGCAGATGGTCCTACACCTCAAAGGAGTTCAGGGACCCTGAAAGGGTGGCTGCACTCAACGTAAGGGTTACCAAGACAAGGACCGTGACAGAGAACCTTGAGAACATTGGTAGAAGCGCTGAAATAGATGATGCCCCTGAGGATGAGCATGTCATACGTGACACCTTTGAGGATATCAGGGAGATCAATATCAGGAACCAGGAAGAGTTACTGACGGCGTACTGCTCACGCCAGAGCAGCGTATGGGATGAGGTTAACAGGCTCCACAGGAGGGCCGGCTCAACCTCAAAAACAGGTGCAATGGCAGATGCCTACAGAAAGAAGAGAAAGACACTGGAGGAATTCAAAAAACCATTCAAACCGCTTAAAGAGCAGAACGGAGTGCTTGTTGCAATCAACGGTAGAATTGCAGGATTTGAACTTGTATCAAGAAGTTCAGCCTACAGGAAACTCCATGATAAGATCATAAAGAGCTATGCAATCGAGGCCATGCTCCATGATGATGTAAAATACGACCCTGTGGACCCCGATGGCTTCATTGAGAGGATCATGAACGCAGAGGAACACCGTTACCCATCCCCCGGCTACGGGATAGACCACAGGTACACTGCCGAGGGTCTTGTGGGCTCGGCCCTGACACATGCAGGTGAGGTCATACACTCGGTGTTCTTCAACCTACAGGAGGATAGCGGAGGTATCAGAGGTTACAGGGAGAGGGCTGAGACCATGAGGAGAAACAGCCACCACCTTTAACTCCAATCACCTCTTTTATTATCACTGAATACTAAAGAATCCCCGCCAAATAACCTGAAAACCCCATCAACTTCTTTTATTATCAGTGAATACTAAAGAATCCCCGCCAAATAACCTGAAAACCCCATCAACTTCTTTTATTATCAGCAAAGGCATTTAATCGGACCATATGAATAAACATATTTAAAATTTGTTTTAAAATAATTAAAGTTAATTTTAAATATCGCCTCCCTTAAAGTAAACCTGAATAAAATTAAAGGGAGGTGAAAATATTAAAAGATTCATCACAGTAATGGCGGTAATACTCGCAGTTGCACTGACAGGGACAGCCAGCGCAGCGGAGGTTTCAGGACATATAAAGGAGATCTACAATGAAACATCAGGAGGATACACCACACTCCAGGATGCACTGCCGGTGAAGAATGCAAGCATCACCGTGATATACAATGGTTCGGTTATCAATGAAACACGAACAGCGGCAGACGGATCCTACAGGGTTACATTCAGTGACACATTCCCCGTTGAGGTGAGGATAAGCTACCACACCTACCGGCCAGTGACATACACCGTGACCTCAAGCCAAACACTGAACCACACATTCATGCCGGATATAGCCATCATAAGCTCGGTCCCTGAGAAGGGACGCATACTGAAGTCAATGGGTAACAGGAGGATAATCTACCATGACATGTGGGACCCATCCTCAGCGGCCAGTGACTGGATCATGGAGCACGTGAACTTCGCCTACCTGGACATGGCAATGCCCGGGACAGGCTGGGGCGACTCCTGGTATCCATACCTCCTGAGGAGTCCCGCGAACCAGAGAAACATGATAGCAGCTGCCTTCGGTTACCCAACAGACACAGACACTGACCCCTACGGTGGAACAGGTCTGAACCTCCTCGGCGGAACACCAGGAAATGACACACCGGACACAGTGGAGAATACCTACATTGCAAGCTACTACGCCCTCGCATCAGGAGGGGCAGCCAGGGAGAACCTGGAGAACATGATAAAGTACATCCAGTACCTCCTCGGTGAGACCACCTTCAACCCGGTTGAGAACAATCAGGGGCCGGTCATGGCAGCCCCTGACTGGGGACTCTACCACCCTGACCTTGGAGTCATGAGTGTGGTTGCAGAAAGATCCAGAATAAAGGCCTGGATAGAGGGCAACCCTGGTCTCATACCACCATATGACAGCCTCAGATGGATAGACCAGAACTTCTCGGCATGGGCGGAAGACCAGAGGGCAGATATCTACAGACAGTTCGAGAACTGGTACACAGCAAACAAAAACATGACAGGACCATTCATCGTCGTTGTAAGCTACAATCCATCACCGACCGTGGACGCGATAATACGCCAGGCAGAGAAACAGGGAAGGGCCATATTCAACCTCTACCAGGGCGCCACAAACCCTGCTGTGAGTTCACTCCTTGAGGAACTCGCCCTTGGTGTTAACGGTAAGGGGCCCCTCACAAGGAGGATAGACGCGGTGATATCCCTCTACTCCTGGTCACTCAACTACGCCAACCTGCCATCAGGTGGGGCGCTAGCAGAGTTTGAGAGGATCAACATCCCCGTGATCAAGGGGGTGCAGCTCTACAGCAACTCAAGCCTCACAAACCCGCTGGGTGCCCAGTACGAATGGACATGGCAGGTCACGATACCCGGGTTCGAGGGTGTCTTCTCACCCATCGTTGTGTCCTACACCGACGCATCATGGAATGAGGTTGTGGTTCATGAGGGTGTGGAGAAGATCGTCAAACTGGCCGATGGATGGGCAAGGCTCAGGGAACTCAGCAATTCAGATAAGAAAATCGCGGTGATACTCTACAGCTACCCACCGGGGAAGGATGGGTTCACGGCATCATACCTGGACGTCTTCAGGAGCCTCCACGACCTCCTGGTGAAGCTCAACGAGACAGGCTACAGGGTTGAAAGGATACCCGACGTGGAGGAGCTCTACAGGATAGTCTCAGAGTTTGGTAACAAGGGTACCTGGGCACAGCCACTCCTTGAGAGGTACGTGAGTGAGCACAGGGCAGAACTGCAGGCCAGCGGGCAGCTCCTTGATGTGCAGAAATACCTGGAATGGTTCAGCAAACTCCCTGAAAAACTCAGGTCAGAGGTCCTATCAAAATGGGGGGCCGCACCAGGCAACATAATGACGGTGAACGGCAGCATAGTGATACCGGGTATAATGCTGGGGAACATCTTCGTGACGGTCCAGCCGGCACGTGGATGGGATGAGGTCACAGACTACCACAACCCATACCTGCCGCCACACCACCAGTACATAGCCTTCTACAGGTGGATGGAGAACGTCTTCGGGGCAAATGCAATGATACACCTTGGAACCCACGGGACACTGGAGTTCCTCCCTGGAAGGATGATAGGGCTCATGGAGGATGACTGGCCATTCCAGCTCACAGGGATACCAAACATCTACCCCTACATAGTCTCAAATCCAGGGGAGGGCATGGTTGCAAAGGACCGGAGCGGGGCACTCATAATCGACCACATGACCCCTGCAATGGTGGAGAGCGGACTCTACGGTAAACTCATTGAGATACATGACCTCATCCACCAGTACGAGAACGCCCTGAAGGTTGGTAACAGCCAGATACTCCCGGCCATTGAGTCCCAGATCAGATCCAGAGCCTCAGAGATGGGCTTCAACATGTCAGGAAACTTCACAGATGCCCTGGAGAGGCTCCACCTCAGTCTCCATGAGATAGAATCAGACATAATCCCCCTGGGACTTCACAGCCTGGGAAGGGTGCTTGATGGTGAGGAGCTGGTTGAGGAGGTTCTCACCATAGCATCATCAAGGTCAGAGTTCCTGGAGAACATCAGGAAAACCCTCTACCCCTCAAAGCCAGTCTACACTGAAATGCTTAAGGACCCCCTGAGATACAGTGACGAGATAGCCTCGGTCAAGAACCTTGCACGGACATGGATCAGGAACATCATAAACGGCACTGCCCCTGCAGGTATAAACGGCACCGACCTTGAATTCATCAATGAGACGATCAGAAAGATACGTGGAAACACCGAATGGCAGAGCCTGCTTTCAGCCCTTGGAGGTGGATTTGTGAGGCCAGGCCTTGCAGGTGACCCTGCATGGTGTGATGTGCTTCCAACAGGCGCCAACTTCTACGCCACCAACCCCAAGAAGATGCCGACAAGGGCCGCCTGGGAGACCGCAAAGAAAATCACAGACACCCTCCTTGCAGAGTACTACATGAAGCACGGAAAATTCCCTGAACTCATCGGAATGGTGATGTGGGGTACAGAGCTTCTGAGGACCGATGGGGTTGCCATTGCAGAGTTCATGTACCTCCTCGGGGTTAAGCCCCAGTGGAACACCAACGGTGACGTCAAACCTGAACCTGTCCTCATGGACGCATCAGAACTCAGAATCACAGTGAACGGCGTTGAAATACCAAGGCCGCGCATCGACGTATTTGTAACTGCCGTCACAGGTAACCAGCTCTGGATAGACCTCATGAACGCCGCTGTTAAGATGGCTGCAGAGGCAAATGACACCGAAAACTATGTTAAGAGGCACTACAGTGAATGCGGCTCACTGGACCGTGTCTTTGGACTCAGGGGGCTCGTGCTTGAGGGTACAGGGGTATCAGATATGACACCGGCAACCTCAAGGTGGAATACCAGCGCTGAACTTGCAGATGTCTACCTCTCAAGGGTCTCCTATGCCTGGAGGTCAACCCCCCGGGGAGTGGATATACAGCAGAACAGGGGCACCTTCCAGTACCTACTGGGTAAGGTGAACCTTGTTACACAGAACCTGGACAGCACCTGGAGGCTCATTGACACAGACGACTACTATGACTGGTTCGGTGGAATGGTTCTTGCATCACGCCACCTCGGCGGCAACCCTGACACCGCACTGGTGGATATACGGAACAGAAAAACGGTTACAGTCAGGACCGTTGCAGAGGAAATTGAACTTGAGGTGAGATCCCAGCTCCTCAACCCGCGCTACATGGACTCACTCCTCAGCTCACCAAGCGGCTGGCTGGAATACGCCTCAAGGTACAAGAATGTCTTCGGTATGGCCGTCACAACAGGTGCTGTGAGCAATGAACTGTGGAACCAGCTTGCACTGAACCTCCTCAGTGACAGGTTCAGGGCATCAGGGGACTATGAGGCTGTTGCAACCCAGTCAATGATCGCCTGGGTCCTTGAGGCTGCAAGGCGAAACATCTGGAATGCAGATAAGGCTGTCCTGAGGGACCTTGCAAACCGCTACATTGAACTTGCAGGAGAGTATGGTGTGGTGTGCTGCCATCATACCTGTGCAAATATAGTCTTCAATAACTGGGTTGTTAAGGTCTCCTCGGTCAACCAGGCATCCCTCAAAAGGTTTGCCTCTGCCCTTGCAGCTGCAACAGGCGCATCAGTCGATGTACCACAGGAAGGAGGTTCAGGGAATCCAGGCCATTCAGGTTCAGACAGTAATGGTGAAAGTGCCGGGATGACAGGACAGAGACCCTCAGGTTCATCAGGTGAATCATACACAGGATCATCAGGTTCAGCGGCTGAAAGTCAGGGTCAAGCTACTCCTGGTGAAACAGAAAAGGGTGCTGACTCAGGTAAAGCATATGAGGTTTCAGCATCAACCCAGAGCGGATCATCAGAAACCCAGGTGCCACTTTACGCACTTCTAGGTGTTGTGGCCCTTGTGTTCCTTGTGGGATTCGGTTACTGGAGGGGCAGATAACCCCATTTTATATTTTTATTGAATGAAAACTAGATACATCCCGTCTGATTCTCAAGTTCAACAATGACCCTTCTGAGCAGCTCTGAGCCGAGACTCCAGCTATTTCCATGAAGCTCAATGAGGCCCCTGAGTTCAAGTTCCCGAAGTTCACTGCTACTGGCAGGTATTTCATCCCCTCCAAGGGGACCGTCCTTTAAGAGACTCAGTATATTCTTTTCCCTCAGGGTCAGGCGGTTAAGTTCAGCGATCCATGGAAAGGCTATCTGCTGAAACTTTGCCTTGAAGTTCTCCTCAAGGAGCGCTGGACCATATATGATTCCATCTGATAAGACATTCAGGAAGCTGTCAATGAATAGAGGCATGCCCCCTGTGACCTCATGGATATATTCTATTCCAGCCCTGACAGCCCTGAAAGCCGGTGCCCTGAACCTTATGTACCTTTCTGTGTCTCTTTCTGTGAGGGGTGGCACCTCAACAACAGCCGCCCTGGGTAGTTCCTCCTGAATATCCCTGATAAGTGCTGCACTGTACCTCACCGCCACAGCGCACCGCATACAGTGCATCTGTGACATCTTCCATGCATCAATTAGGGATGACTTCTCAGGAGGCATACTGTCAAGGAGTATATTCCACTCCAAGGTTCTTGCAAGGATCTTTATCCTCCTGAAGTCAGGTATGCCCTCATGGGACCTCCTGATATCGGTGCACCTCATATCAATGAAGGTCGTCCTGTTGGAGTTTTCCTCCTGGATTCTCCTGAGAATAGCGGTTTTCCCTGAGCCCATCTTACCCGTCACAACCACAAATCCGGGGTCATTGAGGGCTTCATTAATTCTTCTTATCTCCTTTTCTCTTCCAAAAAAATCTTTTGTCCTGTTTAAAGAGATTATTGGCATTGAGGACACTTTAATTCCTAGGTTAAGATGTGTCCATGAAAATGATTTAAAGCACTGCAAGTTCGCCTGCAGAGGTTATTTCAAGCTTTTCACGGTCTATGAACCCCATGTCACGGAGTTCCCTTATGTGGTTGTAGGTCATCCCCCTGCTTATACCTATCTTGACTGCAAGGTTCTTAACCGATGTTTCACCGGCTTTGAGTTCCTCAAGGACCTGTTTTTTGGTCTTGGAGATCCCGAAGCTAAGTATTGGGAGGTCTATGAGTTCGTTATCCTCCTCAGTCACGTATACTATGCGCTGGACATCATGGTTTCTTGCATAGCAGCCAAAGAGTGCGCCGAGCGCCTGGGTCTTCCTGCCACCGCTTATATTAACCACGACACGCCTTCCATTGGCCCTTTCCTCATCTATGATCTCAACCATATCTTTTGCAATGGTGACAACATCATAAAGACTCGTCTCAAAGGTTGTTATCTCAAGGAAGTTGCCCAGGGTGTCCCTGAGGACCTGTTCAACCTGTTCCTTCTCCCTCGGCGCCTTATCCTCCTTGAGCAGTACAACCTTTTTTGGTGAGAACTGTGTTATACAGAACATCACCGGCTCAATGGAGTATATTGTAGATATCAGTGTCGTATCCATTATTATCACTTCCCTTAAATTTTCCTATCACAAAGATTTGTTGAGGGAAAACAATTCATTACATATTGTGCTATCTTATTCTAATCATTCTATATATATTTTCCTCCATGTTACTTGACATTCAGAAAAGACTCTTTTTTATTCCAAATCCTGGAATTATATTGAAGGTGTCAGTGAAAAAATGTATATTCCCTCTTTGATTATACCGAATTTGCTCATACCATTCAGAGGATGTGTGCTTTATCATCCTTCGGCCATCATCTGTCATAAGGTATATGAAGTTAATGGACATTTTCAGCGAATTTCATGATGAAATTGATTATCCCGCATCCCTAAAAAATTTATTAATGTAAATGAAAAAGATTAACATTTAAATATAATGAGATATCAATTAAGTAATTGTCCTGATTGACATTTCAGAGATGGTGTTGTCCAGATGAAACTGAAGTACCTGTGCCACAGAAAACCAGAGAGAACATTTTCAGTAAGGGGTCACTATTTTCCTGTATGTTCAAGGTGTACCGGCATATATACAGGTGCATTTTCATACTTCATATACGCATACCTCACAGTGATTGAATATGATATCACCCTGATAATAGCAGCATTAGTTATGATAGTACCAACATTCCTTGACGGATTCACACAGCTACTTGGTTACAGGGAAAGCAACAATCTCCTGCGATTTTCAACCGGCCTTGCAGCTGGTGTGGGAATGGGTATACTCACAAAGGCAATGAAGTACTTCATACTCCATCTCTGAACAATTCTGGATCAAAAAGAGGTTGATAAAATGAGCTGGTGGGGTGAACAGAATTCAGCATCCAGGTAGGTGTTATCCAGGGCACTGTGTCTTGATTTTTATACTCGTTGTTACAATGGCCGGGATGAGGTCGCCAGACAACACCGCTACTGAAGTATCCAGTACATAAAAATCGAACACATAGTTCCAATCTAAAATCAGGGTTGAAGATATTGAAGTCGTCCCAGAGGACTATGAAAGTTACTGTGTTGAGGGAAAGATCACACCAATCAAGGACTTCTCCTACTTGAGATGCACCTCAGTGGATGACTCAGAACCTGCTTTACGACGACACGCTTGCATGGAACATCAGGGACACGAAAACAGGTCAGCGCCTTGATTTCATTTAATCAGCCTCTGAAGGTTGAACTGCTGATATTCACTGACCTGGCGGGTGACGATGATCCGGGCATATACAGAACAGCCCTGAATATCTGATGAAGGTGAGTTATAATGAGTGATGCTGTAGAAACATCAAGAACACCTGAATCTGTGTTTGGAATAATTGGGGCAATCTTCGGTTTGCTTGGAGGACTTTTTGCCATTGTACTTTCGGTTTTCGGCTCCGAACTACTCTATCTGGGTGTCAGTGCAATACCGTCCTCCATTGTGGGCATCATAGGATCAGTATGTAAGGAACAACCCCAGAAGGGGCTGTGTGATCCTCATAGTCAGTGCGATCTGGCTTCCTCTAAGCATATCTGCTATGTAATTCCCAAAACAGTTTTCCCTGGTATTGCAGCTATTCTTGGGCTAATAAGCAGTTCCAATTTAATTTTTTAACTGGAGGTGTACATTTGAAAAGGTGCTCAAACTGTAAATCAGAAAACAGGAGAGATGCAGTCTTCTGCTCCATCTGCGGGTCTAAGCTTAACTCCGGCGGGAGTAACAGCTGGTGGAAAAAGCAGAGCGATACATCAAAGTTTCTAATAACTGCTGGACTCCCAACAATAATAATCCTCTTCATTGGAGTTGCAGCCATGGTATTCACTGATTATAGTACCGATTACAGTGATGATTCCAGTTATGATAGTCTTGAGGCGAGTGGTGGGTCAGAGTTAACAGATTCACCCGGGAATAAATTTCAGAGAAATGGTATCTCATTCAGTTACCCAGAGACGTGGAGCATATCCCCAGAAGAAGAGTGGAGTTCAGATGCAGTTGTCAGTCTTGAATCCTATAAGGGTGGTGTGAGTTCAATCATGACAGTCTATAAAAAGCCAGGATCCCTTGATGCTGAAACACTCAGGGATATCTGGCTTGAGGTGTGTTATGAAAATGGTGATATTGTGGAAGATGTGAGGGAGCTTGAGGTTGATGGCAAAAGGGCATATTCCATCAAATCATCGTATTACTCAGAGTACGGATACGGGGAGCAGGAGTACATTGCATTCACAGATGGCACATATGAATACTCCCTGCTTTTCACATCTGATGACATCTCACTTATACAGGATGACATAGACACAATTATAAGGAGTTTCAGGGTTGGGTGATATGGATTCCGACAGAATGATTCCGGTTATTGTAACAGTTATGGTGGCTCTTCTGTTGACAGCTGGGGCACTGCAGTTATTTAAGGGCAGCAGTGTTTCAGAATATAAAGGTGAAGCGGCAACAGTTGAAAAAACCTCAGATGGATATCAGCTGAACCTTCAGGCTGTCCTTGAACTTGCTGAGATGGACTCAGGTAACGGTACAGTGAATTACAGGGGATTCAACTTCACAGGCCCCCAGTTACTATACATCTTTGCAAGGGGGGTTGTGATGCTGGAACTCAATGAAACTGGAAAGATACATGTGGGTGAATACGGTGGACCTGAGGACCCCTATGGGTTCATGGATACCGTTACCCTTACACGGAGCGAATACACCGATATGGCGGAGCGCACATACACCTGGATGGACGCCAATGGCAGAAGCCCCAACCATGTTGGTATATATGTTGAGGGATCCCCTGACATAACCCCATCCCTTGCAAGAAAGATCTTCAGACAGGTTCTGGTTGAATACAGGAGAACAGGCACTCTACCTGAAGTGGTGAGTGTCTGATACCCTTTTCTTTTATAGAAAGCTAATAACTATTGTTGAATAAACAAACCCTTATCTAAGGGAAAATGTACTATGGAAGTTCAGTATGCAGAGAAAATTGATCATATCACTCGTAATCATGGGAACCTTAATCACGGTTTACCTGCTGAACCCCCCATTCCACAGCACAGATGGGAACGAAGCTGTGGTCCTAGGCTCAGACAGGATGGGCACAGTTGAAAAACTTGGACCCTACGGGAACACGGACTCAGAGGTGAAAATAGCCTACATAACAGGGGTCCACCCCCTTGAGAGGGACTCCCACAGGGCAGTGCTGCATGTCCTTGAGGAGAACCAGGATAAACTGAGGTACAAGTACTTCGTATACCGGGTCAACGTCACACTTAACCCTGAGGACTACGAAAAGGGGAGGATGGCAGGACAGCTCCTTGCACGGAGATACGTGGTACCCGATGTATCCAGGGGTAACTACAGCCTGGCAGTTGATGTGCACTCCAACAGGGGCAACTATGGTATGAGGAGGTTCGTTTTCACCCCGCTCCCCCACGAGCAGAGCAGGGTGATAGCCCTGAAACTTGCATCCAGGATCAGCTGGCTATCCTACTATTTCCCTGAGTCACAGACAAGCCCCGCCTATGTAACGGAACCCATAATTCAGGGTGGAACACCCGCCATACTGTATGAGAATTACATGTACCAGGACTACTCAAGAACCCTGCAACATGCCAGGGAGTTTGTAAGAACCCTTGACTCCACTGAAATCCCAGCATCCCTATAGAGGGGTAGCTGGAGCAGCTGAAAACCAGACAGATAAATCAATAAAAGAACCGAGAAATTAATATACTCTTTTTTACATAAATATTACAGGTGTGGTTCTAATGATACACTACAGAATGGATCAGCCAGAGAGGGTGAAGTGCAGTGTCTGCGGTGGTGTTGCAGATGAGGTGGAGGAGACATACCCTGAATCAGGGAACTTCATCCTTGTGATCTACAGGTGCCGAGACTGTGGCCATCTAGAGAAACGACAGTACGGTAAACCCGTGAAGATTATTGATTGAGGTGATCTTGTGGTTGATGCATGCGCTACAAATGGATATGATGAAATATCAGAAAAACTGAAAACCCTCCTTGGACTTGAAAAGTCCCCGGTGGCTATAAAACTCGTTCTAAGGGAGGATGACCTTCCTGAGGGTGTTGAAAAAATAGAGAAACCTGCAAGGCACTGTGAAATGGTCCAGATGGCCGCTGCGGGAAAATCATTCTATGCAACGGCAGAGGCCCAGGCATGCAAGGGTGGTGCAGATGCCATCGGGATAGATGAGGCACCAGAGAAGGTCAAAACAGGGGAGTTCTACTACAACCTTGGCCGCTTTGCAAGCTTTGCATCCGCCAAGAGAACCTTTGATGAGATACCATCAGTTGACCTCAGGTTCTACGCCGCAGTATACGCGCCCCTTGAGGATGCAACCTTTGACCCTGACGTCATAGTCATCATCTGCAACCCTGCCCAGGCAATGAAGATCTCACAGGCCCTCGTCTACACCCTGGGTGGCCGCGTTGAGGCAGACTTCTCAGGTATACAGTCACTCTGTGCAGACGCAGTTGCAGGTCCCTACATGAGGAAGAGACCAAACATAACCATGGGCTGCAGCGGTTCAAGGCAGTACGCCGGTGTAAGGGACGACGAACTCATCGTGGGGCTCAACGGCGAAAACATAGGGTGTGTTGTCAATGCCCTTGAGGCCATAAGCCAGTAGGTTCAATCCATAAAATCATGGGGTGATGATTGTGGTTGAGACAAAGACCTTCAGGATCCTTGAGGATGTTGCTGACCTCGAGGAGAAGATAAGGAAGTATGAGAGTGAGGCAGACCAGGAACTTGTTATAAACTGGATCTATGACACCCTCGAGATCCTCAGGAGTGTGGGTAAGCTCCTCGAGGAGATTGAGGATAGACTGGATCTTCTTGAAGAGGAGACCGGGGAAAAAGAATTCTAGTTGCATGGTCTCCACCTATTTTTCTTTTATATTCTGTTTTAGACCCTTTATCCAGCTATTCCCCTTTAACTCCAAAATATTCCATTATTCTGAGGTAATCACTGTAGTGGTTTATATTCACAAGTTCAATGGGGTCTGATGCCTCAACACCGTACAGCCTGATGCCATCATCCACCATCAAACGGAGCAGAGGATTTATATTTCCATCACCCATTGGAAGGTACCTTCTAAGGAGCTCTGAGCTCGCTGCAAGGGGCATCCCGAGGCCCTCGGCGCTATCAAGCCAGCCACTCCTCCCTCTTGCAAGTATCGAAACCGTCTCAGGGTCAGCGTGTTCACTGATCCTCCCCATGGTCCCGGGGGATACTGCAGGCTGATCTCCGGCAACGCAGAGTATGATTTCGCCAGAAGCAGATAGAACACCATTGAGGAGTGACGCCGCGAGTGGAACATCAGGAGGATCATTCCTCACGATCTCCACGTCCATACCTGCTATCGCCTCCTCCACCTCCCCTGCATGGTGACCCGTGACCACGATACACTCATCCACGCCCGCCCTGAGCACGGAATCCAGAGTTTTCTCTATTACAGTAACTGAGTCGATGGGGAGCAGTAATTTGTGGACCGGCTCAAGGCCAAGTTCCTGCATGTCCCTGAACATACGGCTACCCCTCCCTGCCGCCGTAACAACAGCTGAGATCAACTCCACCACCTATGCCGGTTCAAGCCTGTAGATTCTGGCGTATATGGTTGTACCTGCACCTGAACCCGTCGTCCACATCTCAATGAGTACCGGGTACCTTCCTGTGTTTCTGACCTTTATCCCGGTTGCCGGGTTGAAGCCGAATAGAACCGCATGGAACTCCCAGGTCATTCCCCTGGGGAGTGGCATCCCTGCGTCAGTGACAACAGCCCTGAGGGCCCTTCCAGGTGGACATGACCCGTGGGACGCGTATCCTCCGGGGGCCTTGGGGTCCCTTGATGCTGTGAACCTGACTGTCTCCTTACCTGAACCCTCACTTCCCGGTGGAATCACCGTGCCATTCCATGCCGCCGCGAATGCCCTTGCATTGAAGGCCCTCTTGTTATCATCGTACTGGGGATATGAGCCCAGGTAGCTCACTGCAGATGATACAAGGATCTTCCGGTAGGGCCCCATGTACACCATCACAGGAGCCCCTGAGGGGTAGTTCTCCATGTACTCAAGAACCTCTTCACCAAATAGTTTCTCTATCCTCCCTGGTGGAACAGGGAGTCTGCCGTCGCTGAAGTTGGATAGCTGGTAGTCCAGGACTATTTCGTCGCCCTCATCAGCCCTTTTTAGCCACCTCTTTATCCTGTTAACGGATTTGTACCTGTGGGGGACGGTGCTATTGCTTATACTATCTGCAGGGACAAATTTAACCTTCCTTCCATTTTCGATTATATCAATGCCGTTGTTTCTCTTGACCCCATAGGTGTAGGGTGTCTTGTAGGCCCAGAGGAAGACAGGTGGCTCCTGGACCGCCAGTTTATCCCCTGAAACCCTCAGTACCCCAGGACCATCCACAGTGGATCTTCCTGAGGGGTCTATTCCTGAGGTCATCTCAGATATAGGGACATGCACAGCCCCTGTGAGGACCGCCTGAAGTAGGTTTCCAGGGTTCATGTAGTTGAATTCATCGAGTATGTAGTCCGGGTGGAGTATGAGTGGGACGCTCCTCACCCTGGACTCATCGATGACATCCTGGCCCTTCAGTACCGTGCTTCCAGGCTCAATGGCAGCTATCTCCCCTGGGTGCTGGGGTTCAACACTTCCCTCGATGTATGCACCCGATGCTGTTATGATGGCTGCAAAAATAACCAGTAAAATGATGTGCTTACCTGATATAATCCTCTGCATATCTGAATCCCCCCTCACCTATTATGAGTACTGTGTCATCTGGTTCTGCAATTTCAAGGGCCTTATTGACAGCCTCCTCAACCTGTTCACGGCTCGCTCCAAGGGTCCCCCCTCCTGCACGTTTTCTGCTGGATTCTATATGGACAACCCTCTTACCCAGGGTACTGGAGGCTCTCCTTGCAGCATAGGAGGCCGGTATAACCGTATCGGAATCCCTAAGGAGCGATGCAATTTCCAGATCACCATCGATTCCGCTCTCAGATGCCACGGTGTTTACGACTATCAGCCTCCCATCAGTATCTTTAAGCTCCTGCATCACAGCCCTCACACCGGCGGGGTTGTGGGCGTAGTCGAGTATAACGCGGGGTGAGTCCATCAGTTTCTGGAACCTTCCCCTCACACCACCGAATGACTCAATTCCCCTCACTATATCATCCATGTCCACGCCAAGGGACCAGGCAGTGGCAGCAGCTGCCAGTGCATTGTAGACATTGAAGATCCCTGGTGTCCTCAATTTCACATCCCTCATCTCGGAGCCTATCACCAGTTTGAATCCATCTGCAGATGCCTCCAGTGCCATGACCTCAGGCTGGGGTCTCCTGTATCCGCAGACACAGTGGTAGTCCCCCATATGCCCCATGGTTCTGCGCGTATATTTGAGTGGGTTACCACATTTGGGGCATTCCCTCCCCTCTGGCATCACTGTGGCAGAGTCCATGCTCTGAATACCGTATAGCACCGCTCTCTCCTCCCTCAGTCCCTCTGCGAATGATGCCACGATGGGGTCATCGGCGTTGAGTACCATGACCTCAGCTGTATCAATGATTTCCCTCTTACATTCTATGTAATCAGAGAACCTCCTTCCACCTGAAAGGTGGTCCCTTGATATGTTGGTTATGACACCAACTGAGACCCCTGCGAGAAGGGCCGATTGCCTTATCTCGTCCCTCCTCCCAAATGTTCCTATCTCAACCACTGCCACGTCCCCCGGGAGCCTTGCCTGGAGGGCCGGTACCAGTTCAGTGTTGCCCTGTATGTTGAGGTGGTGCTCTGGCACAGTCTTTCCGGCAGCCCTCATTATGGATTTGAGAATACCTGTGGTTGTGGTCTTTCCATTGGTCCCTGTGACTCCAACCACGGGTTTCTCAACAGGGCACATGTTCAGGACGTCCTCAACGCCTATAACATCAGCTTCAAGTCCCCTGATAAGGTCAAGAACCTTCCTGTTATTCTCGAGGGCTGGTGTGATGGCTATGGTGCCAGCGCGCTTGAGGACCTCCATGCTGTGACCCCCAAGGTCAAGTTCTATTCCCTCATCCCTGAAGACATCCTCGAGGGGTGTGCTTTCCTTGAGATCCGAGACAATTACCCGGTAACCCCTCGCCCTGAGGTTCCTTGCCATGAGGCTTCCAACATTTCCGCAGCCCCCGAGGACAACTATAAAGTCCCTCATTGACTCTATAGCCCTCTCAATATCATTCCTCACATTATCATAGGCGTTGACAACCCCGGGACCCAGGTGGAGTACCGTATCCCCCTTTTCTGCGATTTCAAGGGCCCTCCTTATGCTATCATATACGCTCTCGGTCTTTATGGTTTTATCTCTACCGGCCCCCCTTTCTACCTCAGAGGCTGCTTCCATATCAATTATGCCTGTTGTTTCATTCTTGCCGCTCACAATCAGTATATCGGCTTTTTCGCCAAGTATCTGGCCTATCCTGTACTTATCCCTCACTGTGAGGGTGTCGGGGTTATCCAGGCTTATTATCAGCCTCCCCTTAAATTCAATGCCCTCAAAGAGTTTCTCCATGCTCTCAGGGTTGTGGGCTGCGTCCATATAAACAGACACACCATCAACCTCATCTATGAATTCAAATCTACCCTTTATACCCCTGAATTTCTCTAATACATTTTTGATATCCTTAATGTCAAATCCGAGTACCAGTGCAACGGTTATGGCTGCAAGGGCGTTCTCCACGTTGAAGAGACCGGGCACCCTGAGTTTTATCCTCTCTGTAAGGGGGCCGACATGGACCACTCCATCATGTTCCTCACAGCTTAAAGATCCGCAGGTGCTGCAGAGGGCAGTCGGTATCTCTGATACCTTCAGTGTGAACTCCGAGCCCTCGAGACCCATGAGGTCTATGTCTGTTGCACTGACCTGTGGTTCTGCCGAGCCACTGAAGGTTCTGTCCATGAACTCAACCTTCCTTTCATTACCCAGACCATAGACAATACTTTTAACCTCAAGGTCATCCAGGAGCCCTGCGATTACCGGGTCATCTCCACAGAGGACCAGAACACCCCCTGGGGCTATGAGGTTCTTTATTGAGAAGTTCCTCTCAATGTATTCATCATAGTCCCTGAACTCATCCATGTGGTCGGGTGTGAGGTTTGTCACAACACCAGCAACTATTTCGAGGCCATCAGCCATCCTTATGGTCCCGTGTGGGAGTTCAAACACGGCCATGTCCCTGTTACTCACATCACCATTCACCACAAGTTCAACAAGTCCCTCGATGACAAGTGAGTCCTGGATCGATGAGAATGACACCGTCCTGTAGCGTGATGAAAGTATGTGGTCTATCATGTTGGTGGTTGTTGTCTTCCCGTCTGTACCTGCAACTCCCACCATGGGTATGCCTATAAGCTGGTTCAGGGTCCTCCCTATATCCGAGGTTGTTATGTGGATCAGATCCTTCTCCACACTCCCCAGCATCCCACGTACCGGTGCATCAGGGGGTATGCTGGGTGATACAAAGACGGCATCAGCCCAGAGCATGTCTTCAATCCTGTGACCCCCAAACCTGAACCTTACACCCTCCCTTTTCATTTCATCTATTCTCTTCCTGGCCTTGGGGGGCAGTTCATCCAGTTCCCTTAGGTCATTTACAAGAACACTGTTTCCAAGGTATCTCAGCAATCTTGCGGCGGGTCTACCAGCGTTTCCAGCTCCAAGCACAAGCACTTTCATGTTCCTGATCAATTTATGCACCCATAAATCTGTTTTAGGATATGGTCATGAAGTAATAGTTTTGTGATGATACAGCAGGTAAATTAAAATACCCAATCTGTATTATTATGGGTTATTCATATATACCACTTATGCATGTGATGCTGCTTATTCACAGGAGGAGATTTCATCAAGTTTTTCCTGGACCCTGGTTATCCTGTCCTGACCGTTTCCACCCACGAAGATTCTCCTGTATTTCCTGGAAAACTCAAGGATCATCCCGGGGATTTCATCAGGGTCATCAACCTTTATTACATCTGATGGGATTTCAAGGCCCTCAAGGTACTCCAGTACCATGTCAACCGTGTCCTCAAGGCCCGGAAATATCACAAGGACCTTGGGGGGTGACCCTGCAATCTCATCAAGGATATGGAGGCGCCACTCCTCTGACCTCCGGGGTGTCCCGATGAACATGACATCGAAGTCTGATTCTGAAAGTACTGCCCTAATGGCATGGGGGTTGTCGGTTTTACCTGCAACGACAGATGACCCGTTGATGATGAAGGACCTTATACGGCCCCTCACAGGCTCAAAACTGGCAAGTCCCCCCCTTATGATATCCTCTGGAACCCCCAGATACCTTAGGGCCTCGGATGCCGCCCCTGCGTTCAGCCTGTTGAAGCTGCCCTCAACCATCAGGGGCCCGGTGTACTCACTGTAGGTCCTGAGAAGCCGGGGGGCCGCCATGAGTTCTCTGTCTGACTCTTCAGCGCCGACCACAGCATCCCTATCCTTCAGGAATTCTGTCATCGTCCTCCTGTAGTTCTCCATTGAGCCGTGGAAGTCCATGTGGTCCTCGCCAAGGTTTGTGAGGACCACGAGGTCAATGTCAAAGCACTCTGATGCGAATTCCAGGGTCATGTCGCAGACCTCCACAACAAGGTAATCGAATTCCTCCTCTGATGCCCTTAAAAAGAGTTCTGTGTAGCCCTCAAATCCTCCGCCAGCATTTCCGCCAAGAAGCACCCTTTTACCTGCACATTCAAGTACATGTGCTATCATCGTGGCGGTTGTGGTCTTTCCATTTGTCCCTGTGACCACAATGGTTTTGGGCTTCCTGTGGCCCTCAAGGACCCTGCAGAGGAGTTTATCCCTGAACCGCTCCATGAATTCAGTTTTTATCATTGATGGGCTGATTACAACCGCATCCGCAGCCTCTATTTTCCCTGTATCATGGAAGCCAAGGTCAAGGTCAACCCCCTGAATGTTTACGGGGACATGTCGTATGTCACTTGCATATACACTGTGACCCCTTCTTTTTAATGATTCAACTGCCCTTAAACCCTCAGCTCCAAGTCCCAGAACCGCAACCCTCATTGGTTCACCGATTAACTGTTAATCTTCTCCTGAATCATCATCAGAAACCCCGTATTCCTCCTTGAGCTGGGCTATTATATCCTCGTTCTTTGACACCTCTGGCCTGAGAGGTTTTTCCCCTTCCTCCCTTGACCTCTTACGTTTACCTATAACTACAATGAGTATGATGATCGCTGCAACCGCAAGGGTCACGGCCACCGCAGTTAATATAACCTCCATGCTCACAGGCGGAGTTTCAGAAGCTGCCCCGGGTCCCATTACCACACCTCAGTTTTATATAAATAATCATACAATATATATTTTACATGATAATGAAGGATAGAGGTGGACAGGGGGGTGCGGAGTACATACTTCTTTTTGCAGCCATCATAATAATAGCGGTTGCAGCCCTCTACATATACAGCTCCTACTTCAAGGTTTCAGGGAATGAGACAGTTGAGGTGAAGCTCACCATAACCAACATAGGCCCATCAAAAAGCGTCTTTATCTATGAGGCCAATAACACCACTGGTGGCGGAAGCAGGCACATCATATCAGGGGATCCCGGAAACTATTTCTTCCTTCTCCAGCCAGGGTCAAGCAGAACCTTCAACCTCGGCCGTATGAGTGCCGGAACCAGCTTCACGATTGAGGGTGGTGTCGGTGATCCCCGGAGAGGTGCGGATGACCTCAAGGGCATAGGTCAAGTGGGGAGGTGGACACTGAGCATAGGAAACCAGACCTACTCCTGGACCATCAGAGGACCATTCGACTACCGTAAGAACCCCACTGGAAGTGTCCTCATGTCATTCTCCATAGCAGGGGGCGGAGGCTCACCCTTCAGGTTCACCGCAGACCAGGCCCAGGTGCGGGGTAACGTATCAAGGTAGGTGAAATGGATGGGAAGATATAAAAAGGCCACCTTCGGTGCCGGATGCTTCTGGGGAGTTGAGGATGCCTTCAGGAGAGTCAGGGGTGTCGTATCCACCCGTGTGGGGTACATGGGGGGCCACATGGAAAACCCCACCTATGAGGATGTATGCACCGGACTTACAGGGCACGCCGAGGTTGTTGAGGTCACCTTTGACCCTGACATTGTAAGTTACAGTGACCTCCTCGATGTCTTCTGGAGTATCCATGACCCCACAAGCCTCAACAGGCAGGGGCCGGACGTGGGTGAGCAGTACCGTTCGGTGATATTCTACCATGACGATGAGCAGAGGAGGCTGGCAGTGGAGTCAAGGAGGAAGCTTGAGGAGTCCGGGAGGTTCAGGGGGAGGATCGTGACGGCCATTGAACCGGCAACTACCTTCTATGAGGCCGAGGACTACCACCAGCAGTACCTTGAGAAGAACAGGGAGCGAAGGTGCTATCTCAGGAGGCTAATCTGAGGGCACAGCCCTGAAAAAGAATGTGAAAATAGAAAGGGGGTGAATGTCTAATGAAAGAGGTCAAGGATGATGTTGCACTGGTCCTCTGCGGTGAGGCAGGGCAGGGGATACAGACCGTTGAGGCACTCCTTATAAGGGCCTTCAGTGCCACCGGCTACCATATATTCTCCTCCAAGGAGTACATGTCCCGTGTGCGTGGCGGTGAAAACTCCACCCTGATAAGGGTCTCATCAGGGCCTGTGAGGGCCTTTGTGGACCGTATCGATGTCCTCTTTGCGCTGAGCCCAGGGGCGGTGGACCACCTTAGGGAGAGAATCAACGGGACACTGATTATTGCAGATGAGAGCTTCGGGGAGGAAGATGCCGTGGGCCTGCCCATACTTGAGGAGGCTGAGAAGCTAGGTGGACGGATATTCGCCAATGTTGTGGCTGCAGGCGCCGCAGCCCGTCTCTTTAGGGTAGAAGAGAGTGTCTTTGATGATGCTGTAAGGGCACTGTTTGAGCGGAAGGGGCCTGAGATCCTCGATGCAGACCTGAGGGCTGGCAGAAAGGGGTATGAACTTGGTGAGGAACTAAAAGAGCACCTGAAAGTTTCTGTTGAACCGGACCCCTCTGTCAGGAAACACGTAATTCTTAACGGTACTGAGGCCGTGGGCCTCGGGTGTATAGCAGGGGGGTGCAGGTTCATGTCATCCTACCCCATGACCCCCTCAAGTCCCCTCCAGATATTCATTGCAGAGAATGCCGATGAATTTGACATGGTATTTGAGCAGGCCGAAGATGAGATTGCAGCCATAAACATGTGCCTTGGGGCGTCATATGCAGGTGCCAGGTCACTTGTTGCAACCTCAGGGAGTGGTTTTGCCCTCATGGAGGAGGCTGTGGGCCTTGCAGGGATGATAGAGACCCCTGTGGTGATATATATCGGTCAAAGGCCGGGGCCGGCGGTTGGTCTCCCCACGAGGACGGCCCAGGAGGACCTGAACCTGGCCCTCTACTCTGGACCAGGGGAGTTTGCAAGGGCCATATTCGCCCCTGGAAAACTGGAGGATGCACCTGAAATAGCGGCCCATGCATTCAACCTTGCAGACAGGTACCAGATACCCGTCTTCATACTCTCAGACCAGTACCTGGCAGACCTCTACTACAACCTCCCTGAACCCGAAATCAGCGTGGAGCCAGAGTATCATATCATAGAGACGGATGCCAGTTACAGGAGGTTCAGATTCACCGAGGACGGTATCTCCCCCCGGGGGATTCCAGGCTACGGCTCTGGACTTGTACGTGTCGATTCAGATGAACATGATGAGGACGGCTTCATAACAGAGGACCTCGATGTAAGAAGGAGGATGGTTGAGAAGAGGAATCTGCGCCTTCAAATGCTCAGGGATGATGCACTCCCACCTGAGGTCTGGGGTGACGACTCCAGTGCAGTGATATGCTGGGGTTCCACCTACTGGCCTGTGAGGGAGGCCATTGAGTCATCTGATGCCGAGGTCACCATGGTGCATTTCAGTCAGGTCTACCCCCTGGCACCTGATACCCGTGAGCTTCTAGAGTCATTTGATGTGACAGCTGTCGTTGAGAACAACTACCGGGGACAGTTTGCTGATCTCCTTAAACTTGAGGCCGGCTTTGAGGTTGACCATCGACTCAATAGGTACAATGGTATGCCCTTCAGTGTTGAGGAGATAAGAAAATTCATAGGGGAGGTTTTTGCATGAAACCAGAGGACTATGACCTTGATGTGGATGTGGCATGGTGTCCTGGTTGCGGTAACTTTTCGATTCTCCGGGCCCTCAAGATGGCCCTTGCAGAGCTTGATATACCACCTGAGAGGCTGGTGCTTGTCTCAGGTATAGGCCAGGCAGGTAAGCTCCCCCAGTACCTCAAGTGTAACTACTTCAACGGTCTCCATGGGAGGTCCCTCCCGGCTGCTGTGGCAATAAAGGCTGTGAACCCTGAACTCACAGTTATCGATGTTAGCGGTGATGGCTGCATGTACGGTGAGGGCGGCAACCACTTCATCCACAACATAAGGAGGAACCCTGATATAACAAACATCGTCCATAACAATATGGTCTATGGTCTCACAAAGGGGCAGGCATCCCCCACCAGTCAGCCGGGCTTCAGGACACCTGTGCAGGTTCACGGTGTCTTTGAGGAGCCCTTCAATCCCCTTGCAGTGGCAATCTCCCTGGGGGCCACCTTCGTTGCCCGGGCCTTTGCAGGTGATATTGAGAGGACCCGGGACATTCTCGTTGAGGCCATCAGACACCATGGTTATGCTCTCGTGGACATCTTCCAGCCCTGTGTGACCTTCAACCGTGTCAACACGTTCCAGTGGTTCCGTGAGAACACCTACTACACTGACCATGACACCTCAGACAGGACGCTTGCCTTTGAGAAGTCCCTTGAGGGTTACGGTTCAGGGAAGTTTCCGCTGGGTGTGATCTACCGTGCTGATGGTGGAGCCACATTCGAGGAGAACCTCAGTATATACAGTGATGATAAAACTCCACTGTGGAAGAGAAGGCATGATCCTGGTAAGCTGAAGACCCTCCTTGAATCAAAGATGATGCTTTAACATGCACTTTAATTGACCATAATTTTAATCATTGTACTGGAGAATCTGGTATGGAAGTCAGGCTTTACATAACAGAGGGTGACATTGAGGACCACCATGTCTTCATGGAGAAACTCGGCCTTTCAGGTCTCAGCTGGAGAGAGACTGACCTTGAGGATGCAGATGCTGTGATAATCCTTGCCGGCCTCTGGGGAACCATGAAGGAAAAAATAATGGATGATGTTAAAAGGGCTGTGAAACTCTCCAAGCCCATAATAACCGTGAGGCCCTATGGCCTTGAGAACGTGCCTCTGGAACTTGAAGAAGTGAGTTCCGAGATTGTTGGATGGAATCCCCACTGCATAGGGGAAGCCATTGAGGATGCAGTTAATCCAGAGGACAATCAATGAAAATTGATGCAGTTAATAGGGATTAAAATCGGAGTTAAATGAAATCATGATACGGTGAATCCAGAAAATAAGAATTAAACCTGAAAGAAAAATAAAGGGGTTGGCCTCTTAGGCCGATGATTTAACCACAAACATGCCGGGTTTGCTTGATGTGGGGTGGTATATCCTGTTGTAGCCACTGTAGTCATAGTCCACCCATCTACCGCCGCTGTACACCTGTACTGTGCGGTGTCGTGGTGACATGCTCGTGGCGTACTGTATTATACGCACCTTCTTCCCGGCTGATGTGAGTTTTCTATATAAGTATTCACTCATAGCCCAGCAGTCCCCTATGTTAGGATCATAGCGGTACGTGCTGGTGCTGTAGGCCGCCCGTACCCTTTTCTTCTTGTAGTACTTATTATTGTAGTACCTTTTCTTCACACTGGTACGGTATGTGGCCCTGACATTCTTCCTGTAGGTCTTCTTATATTTCTTGTACTTGTATGCGGCGTCAACCTTCACAGGTTCCGCCTTTATGGTTTCAGTTTTTGTTACTATCTTTGCGTTTTCTGTTTCAGTATTTGTTGCCTCACTGATGGGCACTGAACCCACAGTGAACATCAGTGCAAAGAGCACTGTGACTGCTTTGAATCGCGTAATTCTATCGCCTCCATGTCCAATACTAACCCTTCAGGTCGCTTAGGACACTGGGTCAATGGTTACATCATCATAGTATATAAATGTTTCCATGAAATAAAAGCTCTGAGAGCTCATTTAATCAAAAAAAGCCACTAGAATCCTTTTCTAATATTCAGATATTCTCTGAGAATCCATCCCACTTTATTTGAAGATAGGGGCCATCAGGGAATCCCATTTGGAGTTTAGGGGCAGAGGGGCTCCCCGATAGAATGGAGATCCAGAAGGTAAATCCTGTATAAAAAGCGACTTACAGAGCTTATTTCTGTTAAAAGAAGAACTAGAATGCTCAATAAATTAAAAGCAACATTAAAATGAAAATTTGAATTTAAAATGATTTTAAAAGCTTATATGGAGCTAAAGGACCCTATAAAGTGTCAAAAATGGAAATAAAATTATATATGGCCTTTTAAAACTTTATCCCGCCTTCCGGATGGTTGATACCCCATCGAACTTTTCAACCCGGTATATGTGGTCTGCAAGGTTTTCAAGTTCCTCCTCATGGGATACCAGGATTATCTGTCTGGCCTCAAGTTCATCGAAGATATCCCTGAGCTTGTAGAGCTGCTCCTTGCTGAAGCCATCGGTTGGCTCGTCCAGTATAAGTATATCAGACCGCACATCGCTCAGACTCTGGACCACCATGTTGAGGGCGAGTCTGTAGGCAAGTGCTATGCTGGTCCTCTCACCACCACTAAGGTACTCAAGGTTCTGTTCGTAGCCGTCCTGCTCCACGATGGGTGTGAAGTCCTCGTCAATCCGCACCGATTTATCGGGGTCATCCACCAGGACCCTGAACCATTTCTGGAACCTCTCATTGAACTCATGGTTTATCTGTGCCATCACATGGGTTTCAATGTCAGCGAGTGCAGGGATGAAGTAGGATTCAAGCCAGGTCACATGGTCCTTGAGTTCACTGGCACGTTTTCTGAGTCTCTTCTTTTCATCAATTTCATCCTCAAGTTTCCGGATCTGTCTCTCCTTTTCCTCGATTTTCCCCCCAACTGATCCCAGAATCTTTCTTTTCTCATTCTCAGAGGTTTCAAGTTCATGGAGTTTTCTACTTACATCCTGTATACTGGCCTCCACCTTATCCCTGTTTTTAAGTGCCTCCTGGTTTTTCTTTATTTCCTCTTTCTTTTCAGCGATGATCGTAGCATTTTCATTAATCTTCTGGAGGTTCTCTCTGTATTCCCTGCTGGTTTCAGGGTTGAGTTCATGAATTCTTTTTTCAAGGTCATCTATCTTCGAATCTGATGCTGAGAGTCTGCTTGAACAGTTCTTCTCCCTTTCACGGAGGGTTTCCAGCTCCTCCTCAATTTCTCTAAAACGGGATTCCGCATCCTTCAGTTCACTGATTATCTCTTCATTTTTGTTTATATCTGATTCAATGCCCCTGATTTCTTCCTTCTTATTCTCAAAGTCCTTCTGCTTTTTCTCATATTCGGCTGTTTTCTTCTTAAGGTCCTTCCGGAGTCTACTGAGTTCTTCCCTGGACCTCATGTATTCTATTACACGTTTCAGGAGTTCTTTTTTATTTTTAATGTTCACTTTAAGCTCATTTATCCTGGATTTAAATGACCTTTCCCTCTTTCGGGCATCTCTGAGTTTATCGTCTATGTACGCAGGGTCCACATCCTGGTCACATGTGGGACAGACACTAACATCTTTTATGGACATGTAGTCCTCTATCTTTCCGGAAATGGCGCCCATCTTATGCTGGAGATTCGATACCTCGCCCTCAAGTTTATCTATCTCAGTTTTCAATTCATCCTCAGTGTACCCTGGATCCTCAAGGGACTCCAGTTTTCTTATCTCTGATTTGAGGTCGTCAATCTCACCCTTAATTGCGGTGATTTCAAGTTCCAGATTGTCCCTGACACCTGAAAGGGTCTTAAATTGATTCATAAGGCCTTCAAGCTTACTAGAAGCATCTTTGAACTTTTCATAGTCCTCTTTGATGGATTTTTTCTGATCCTTCATCTTTTCAATATCGTTTCTGAGTGAATCAAGTTTCTTCTGAAGCTTATCTTTCACATCCTGGCATTTCTGAAGTTCATCCATGGATTTCTTATATTCTTCCTCTATGTCCCTGTTTTTCCTCTTGAGACTATCTGAGAATGAACTCAGGTTTTTAATTTCATTCTGAAGGGATTTTATCTTCTCATCCGCATTCTGAATCCTTTTTTCCTCCTTTTCGAGTTCTTCAAGTTTCAGTTTGAGTTTGCTGATCTCAGCCTCGATTTCTCTGAGTTCATCTTCAAGCTGCTTCCTCTCAGATTTCAGTTCCCCCTTCTCAGTGATAATATTCTGGAGCTCCTTTTTCTTATCTTCAAGGTCGTAGGATCTATCCTCAAGGCTTTCTGCGTATCTCTTTATTTTCTTTGAAAGCAGTTTGGCATTATCAGCTGCTCTGCTGTACTTCTCAAGGTCGAAGGCCTTTCTGAGCCTTTCAAGCCGGTCAGTTTTTCCGGTCTCTATTATGTTCTTCATCTGCTCCTGTGGGGTGAAGACCGCGTAACGGTATATTCTGCTCCTGGCCCTTGGATTCAGGGGTTCCCTGTAACCCAGGATGTTAAGTACCTCGGCCTTCAGTTCCTTTGCAGAGAGTTTCCTTCTCCCTGTGGGTGTTCTGATGTAGAGTTCCCCCTGCTGCACCCCTGAGGCGGCCCTTTTAAGTTCCCGGTAGATGGTGTACTCTGTACCGTCAACAGTGAAGGTGAGTTTGACTGAACCTGAATTTGCTGTGGCCCTCAGAAGGCTGTCACCCCTCTGGTCACCCAGCCCGAAGAGCGCGAATTCTATTGCAAGTAGAAGCGTCGTCTTACCTGAACCTATATCCCCCTCAAAGAGGGTCACCCCATCATCAAACTCAACAGTTCCTGATTCATAGCTCCTTATGTTCCTGAGTTCAAGTGAATTGATAATCAAAGAATATCACCACCTGCTATCAGTTATCTGGATTCACCCGAGCAGGTCAACACCATCATCTCTCCGGGGGTTATCGGTTATCATCATCCAGATTCACCCCCATGACGGCCTCTGCTTCCTCAATGACCCTCCTCTCATATTCTTCCTTCTTCTCACCGGGGGCAATCTCATTTTCAAGTTTCCTGAGGAGTTCAACCGCCAGTGAGTCGCCCCTCTTCATGAGACTTTTGTTTCTGATGTCAACTCCGGCGAGTTTCTCCCTGAAGATCCTCCTCTCAAGTGCAGGGATCTCGCTCTCAGCGACCCTCACCTTCTGTATCTCACGGGTGCTGAGGCCGTGCCTGTTGATCTGGACAACACGGGCCCCCCTGGATTCAAGTTCCCTCCTTATCCATGCTGAATCTATGTCCGAGGTTCTCCCTGAGCTGAGCTCACCCCTGATCTTGAACATCACAACCTTTCCCTTGACATCGTGTTCCCCCATTTCTTTACGTATAAGGAGGGATGCGTCCTGGGAGTTCTTACCTGTCACATCACATTCTATGTATTCAAATTCAGCGGGCCTTATAACCCTGAACTGGGGAGTTTTTGCCTTTTCCCTGAATTCAACAAGGTAGTACCCCCTCTCCTCTCCCCTGGCGTTCTCCTCAAGGTCCCCTGCGTATGAACCGAAGAGTGCCCCAGGGTATACTATGGGGCCGTAGCCCTCCTCCAGGTAGCAGCCCCTCCTGTGGAGGTGGCCCCCTGCATAGTACTCCAGGCCACGGGGGAAGAGGTTGAGGTCGATGGAGTCCATCTCTGCAAAATCAACGGGCTTGAACTGGGTTATGGCGCTGTGGAAGAGGAATATCCTGAAGCCGTCCTCGGCCTCAAGGGCCTCCCTGTCAAGGTTCCTGAAGTAGTCAACCTCCAGTGCCCTTGACCTCCCTGATAGGCCCGTGATCTTTGCCCCGGTCTTCTCATCCACCGTGAACTCCAGTCCCAGCTTCTTTCCTGGGATGGGGCGCACAACCTTTTCTATGACCCCCGCGGTTTCCAGGATGTCTATCATGGAGGTGTTTGATGGGCTGTAGTCGTGGCTGCCATAGTTGACGTAGATTGGGACCCCCTCATCCCTGACCCTCCTGAGTTCCAGTGTGGCCCTCTTGACGGTCTCCATGTTTGGGATGTTGGAGTGGAAGAGGTCCCCCGCTATTATCATGAAGTCGACATTATTCTCCAGTGCATCATCCAGTGCCATCCTGAAGGCCTGGAATTCCAGTTCCCGGAGTTCAGGCTGTTTCTGGGCCCCCAGGTGGCAGTCTGACAGGTGCGCGAATCTGTACATCAGTTTCACCTCATCCTATGAATTCAATGTCCTCATCTTCATCCTCATGATCCGTGGATTCAATGAACTCCTCAAAGAGTGGTATCTTCACGGGCACCGCGAACTTTGTGAATATGCTGCTCACTATGGCCTCACCCTTATCCAGGCTTGCTATTGCCCTGTTGTCATCTGAGAGGTCCTGGGAGGCGCTTCCTATTATCTCAGCCCTCTCCTGGGCCATCTCATTCCCCAGGATTATCTTGGTGTTCATGTTTGCAAGGACCGTCCTGGGGATGAGGCTTACGAGCTGGGTTATGGCGACCAGGCCTATGTTGAATTTACGGCCCTCCCTTGCGATGGTACTGTAGATGTTGTTTCCCTGCCTCTCAATGACCTCCTTTCCAAGGACACGGGGGGCCTCCTCTATCACTATCCCTATGACGGGTTTTCTCCTGAGCTCCCCGGTGGACTTGTACTTCTGGTACCTCCTGAAGATCTCACCGGATATCACGCTCCCAACGAGGAGTTCCGCCTCGCCCATGAGCCTTGATGTGTCCACCACGACTATCTTTCCATCCTCGAGGTGTCCTGCTATGTCCTTTATGGTTGACTCACCACCCACATCCCGGAATACTCCTCCACGGGACTTTATCTCGCCTGTGTCCTCATCCAGGTAGACGCCGAGTATCACATCGAAGACCCTTCTCAGTACACTGAGTGTCACAGATTTGACATCGGAAAGCTTCTCCCCTTCAACAATTTTGATGATCCATCTCTCTTTGTAGCAGTTGTGGTACTTTGCAATTGCCTGCTCCTGGGCCTGTGTGAATGGTATTATACCCTCAAAGTGCTCGGGTCTCAGGGCCCTCAGGTTTATTGAGAGGGTATTCCCGCCGACCGGCGCGTCAGGGGAGTAGTAGACCACGTTACCTGATGGGTGCTTTCCAAGCCCCGCCTCGTTCCTGCCATAGTACTCGTCGTGGGGGTCCAGCACCAGCATGCCCACACGGTCCATATCTGCCAGGCTCCAGAGCATGACCTTCACCAGGTTACTCTTACCTCTACCAGTGGTTGCAGGTATGAGGATGTGGTGGGTTATGGCGTCCAGGGCGTCGATGTAGACCGGTGTCTCAAGGACCTTTGAGCCGCTCCTCACATTTCCAAGGAATACCGGGTTGCGGGGCTTTTCGAGGAATGCCAGGTCCCCATCCCTTATCCTCCGGACCTCCCTGAAGAATCCGGGGAGGCGTTTGGGTAGCATTGGCTCACCATTCCTCACATGGAGTATAGGGCGGGCCTCTGCGATGATATAGTTCCGCAGTTCCGGTTCAAGGAACTCCACGTCCCCCCTGTAGCCTTCAAGGTTGAAGCCTGATGCAAGTTCCCTCATCCCCTGGGGTATCTGGGACCTGTATTTGAGGTCCTTGACCTGGAGTATCGTGTAGCCATCCCCCTCAGCGACAAGGAGGTCGCCGAGCTCCACTGGTTCATCTGATTTCTGCCTTATTAGTACCGCGGCTGTTTCGCCACCTATTATCTGTCCTGCGATTTCCATTAATATTCACCTGCATACCTGTTAAGTGTATCGTGGTAATCGAGACTTTCTGTCTCATATTTTATGCCCTTAAGGACTTCACCATCCCTGATCTGTGATAGGACTCTTCTCCTGTAGATTTCAACTTCATCCCCTGAGACACGGGCCCTCATGTCCACGTCCACCAGCCCGTAGGGGTAGCCCGGGAAGCAGGCGTCCCCTGCGTTCAGTGAGAGGGCGGATGCCACTTCCAGTGCCTTATACGCCTCATAATCCCCGAGGATGTCCATGCGGAATATCCTTCCTGCGGGGTTCAGCTTAACCGCCGCCAGGATGGTGGGCCTGTCTGTCCTTATGGCTATGGGGTCATAGCACCATGTCCCCTTCACATCACCCTCTGATGCGAGCCTCCCGATGGCTGAAAGGAGTGAAATTGAAGTGGTGGTGTAGAGGGTGCAGGTCTTTGAGAGCCCTACCACGTGGATGTCCCCTGCCCTATCCCCAAGCTCATTTATGTAATTGTTTTCCTTCTCGAATGACGCCTGCAGTGAACCGTCCCTAACCAGTACATCCCCTGCATCGAGTTCATCAAGGGCACCCAGTGCCATGCTCCACTCTGCAAATCTCCTGGGAAGGCCCTTGAGGGTTGGCTCATCAATTGTATCGGTTTCTTTCAGTTCAAGGTGCATGTCATCCTCATCCGGGAGGAATTCCAGGTACTCCTCCCTCATGGGGTGTAGCTGGAATCTGCAGATCTCCTCCTCCGGGTTCATGGTCATGACAGAGAAGAACTCGATCCTCGATGGCATCTCGGACTGGACCCTCTGGCCTCCCCTGAAGAGGCCCAGTGCAACCCTGTTGAGCTGGACTGAGATGCCCGGCCCCTCCAGTATGGGGCTGTTGCCGCCGTCTATGAAGGCAATGAGCCGCTCCTCTCCCGCCTCAATGGGCTTGAAATTAGCTGTGCTGAATTCATGGGTCCTGTATTTCGCTGAGCTGAAGTAGGGTGTTCCGATCCCTGACCTCACCCTGTTCTCAAGGGTCTGTGCAATCCTATCAAAAATGTCCAATAAAAAATCCCCCATGTAAATGTTTAATGTTGAATAAGAAATAAATATTATAAATAGTTTGTGGTTTTTAGTTGAATGGCCAGGTCATCTGATCGTTCCAGGGATATCCGGGGCCTTACCTATTCCTCTGGCTTAACGATGACTGCTGTACCGTAGGCAAGGATCTCCTGCATTATGTCGGATATGGAGTCTGAGTCGAAACGGACACTTATAACCGCATTTGCCCCGAGTTCACGGGCATGGTCAAGCATCCTTTCAAGGGCCTCCTGCCTTGAGTGCTCCATCATGGTGACGTACTCCTTGATCTCACCACCCACAATGGACCTTAAGCTTGCGCCTATCTGACCCCCGAGTCCCCTGCTTCTAACTGTCAGCCCATAAACGAATCCAAGGGTTTTAACAGCTTTGTACCCGGGGATATGGTTGCTTGTAACGTATAGCACGTCACCGTGCTTTTCAACTGCAGGCGCTTCTCTTCGCTCCTCAAGCCTCGTGCCGCACTCGTCACAGAAGTTTGAGTCAGCCCCATATTCCTTCCCGCAGTTTGGACAGAATTTCTCTGCTGATGACTCTCTTGGGGAAGCTGAAACAGCTCTGCCTCTCCTCTCAGCCAGTCTCATCTTCATCTCCTCACTTGTAACCATAATAACACCATAATTATTTTTATTGCAGACGTATAATAAGGTTATCATGAAATCTGCAGATGATATGGATAACCCCTCCACTGCCCCGCCAAAGATAAACTTTTTCAGTAAAAGGAAGTTGCAAAGGATTCTACCATATATTCCGCTTGTTGTAGTTGCCTTTCTTCTTATATTGAATCCATATTATCTGTTTCCCACACATGGTGATCTTGATTTTCATCTTGTGAGGGCGAGGGAAATTATTGATGATCCAATTCATGGTCTCCTCTGGGACTACATGGTCTACTATCCAGCAGGAAGACCCCTCTGGCATCAGCCCCTTATACATATACTAATGGCATCCCTCTGGTGGATTGGTGGAGTTAGATTCATGCACTCCATCATGTGTATCCTCCAGATTCTCCTTACTGTCCTCACAGCATCATGGGTTTCATCAAAGTTTTATGGGGAAAGAGCAGGGTTCATTGCAGGGATGCTTGTACTTGCAGCTCCGAGACCAGACACACTCTCAGTAGTAATGCCCGCCACATTCGTCCCCATATTCATTGTACTCACGATATATTCTCTCTCAAGGTCAAAGCTGAAGCTATCGTTCATAACGTCATTGATGGCCATTTCCACACATATCATGGGTCTTCTGGTGTTGCCTGTTATCCTTGCAGATAGTATCAAAAAGAATAGGAACCTGATAATCGCTATATCCCCTCTAATCATATTCTGGATAATTTATTTTGCAGTTTACGGTCCTTCATCTTCTGGAAATCTAAGCTCAGATTTTCAGGGCCTTGATCTGGTAAATGAACTTTCACTGATACCTATTATAAGCGGAACTATCGGTCTGTGGTTCATAAGAAAAAGGAAAGAATTTAAACCTATTGTAGCATACATTACAGGTATACTCATATTACAGCTATACTTTGATGTTTCAAGGGCCTTCCAGTATGTGGTGCTTCCCCTTGCTATTACAGGGTCATATTTCTTTAATCAGCTGATAAACAGATCCCCAGCTTCCTTCAAGATCATAATATTGCTGCTTGTCATACTTTCTTCATCTGCATTTCTGGCACCTTTAAGTTTAATCGATACTTCCTGGGCAGATATGAGCACGCCCTTTGAAAATCGTTACTATCCCCTTAAGGAGTACATTGATACCCACACGTCCCCTGGTGATGTGGTGTGGGCCTCTGGTTCAGTTGCAGATAAGGTTGCCTGGATGACCGGGAGGAGGGTCTCCAATGGTCGCTATGGGCCCCCACCTGGATTTAGGGAAACATACCAGGAAATAAATATCTACGAGGAGGATGGAAGGTTTGTTGTGAGGGACCTGGAAAACAGGACCCTGGATGTTATAGATCCCCTTTGATTTTATGCAAAAACAAAAAAAGGACTATTAAAGGGGTCTGAATGATCAAAAAAATAATTTGAGGGTGAATTTTCCATGTTCAACAGGATGTCTACCTCCTTATACTCTTCTTTAAATGGACTCCCAGCTGTTCAAATGTTTCAAGGATCTTGGCATACTTCTCCTCATTCATTTCCCCATCACTTGCCACTATCCTTATCTCAGCCACCGCATCCAGGTTGATGAAGTCCTCGTTGATGGCCTTCTTGATCTTGATAATATCGAACATGTTGTCGAGGAAGGTGCTGAATTTCAGTTCAATTGTAATATCTTAATATCAATTTCAAGGTTAGAGTGTCCAATTTTTTCATTTATTCCCTGCATCTATAAATGTTTCCATCAGTTTTTGGGAACAATGATATTAAGGTGGAACCACTCTAATTTAAATCCATGAAAACCCAGCTGCGGAGGGAGCTGACCCTCTTTGACACGGTTAACCTTGTAATCGGGACCATAGTGGGGGCTGACATCTACATCGTGGCTGCCTATGGTGCAGGTAGCCTTGGCCCGGCCTCCATAATGGCCTGGTTCCTGGCCGGCCTCATGGCCGTGGTTATTGCCCTTGTATTATCTGAGGCCTCCAGGATCCTCCCTGTGACCGGGGGCCCCTACGCCTATACATGTGAGACCCTCGGACGTTTCGCGGGTTTCATAACCGGATGGTCCCTCTGGGTCTCCTCGTGGATAGCCATAGCGGTGTTCCCCATAGCCTTCGTCTACTACCTTGAATACTTCATCCCCCTTAATGCCATCTGGGAGGCCCTCGTCAAGGTCCTCTTCATAGTCTCACTCACACTCATAAACATCGCAGGGGTTGGAAGGGCAGGTAAGGTGAACGATGCCCTGACAGTACTCAAAGTGGCGCCGGTGCTCCTCTTTGCAATCCTGGGGGCGGTGTACCTCGCCCTCAACCCCGCAACCCCTGCAGCTAATTACACCCCCCTGGCACCCATGGGCCTCGGGGCCCTTGGCGGTGTCACCGTCCTGGTCTTCTGGGCCTACGTTGGATTTGAACTTGTAACCGTCCCTGCAGATGAGGTTAAGGATCCTGAGAGAAACATACCCCTGGCCATAACCCTGGGGATGGTCTTTGTGATGCTATTCTATCTCCTCACCAATGCCGTTATCCTTGGGCTTGTGCCCTGGAGGGTCCTTGCAGCCTCAAACGCACCCCTCACGGTTGCCGGGTACAGCCTCATGGGTGAACTTGGGGCCCTTATACTCACTGCAGGTGCCGTGTTCTCGATTGCCGGTTCAGAGGAGGCAGGGATGCTCTCAACTGCAAGGCTACTCTTTGCCATGTCCAGGGATGGTTTCCTTCCGCGTCTCCTCTCCAGGGTCCACGGGAGGTTCGGCACACCCCACGTCAGCATCCTGGTCCAGAACCTCACGGCCCTTGCAGCTGCACTCACCGGTACGGCGGCTGGGCTCATTGAATTATCAGTTTTAACCCTTCTACTCCCCTACGCGGCAACCTGCGTTTCACTGGTGATACTTCAAAGGAGAGGTGGTGCTAGGGTTCCTGTGAAGAGTGTCCTGGGTGTCCTTATCTGTATCTACCTCCTCCTTAATACCACACCAGGGACCATCATCGCCGGCTTACTCCTGATCATGGGGGGCGTCCCATTATACCTCATATTCAGCTGGAAGAACTCAGAGAATAAGGTATGATGGAATAGATATTGGTGGAATGTTTTCCCTTAGTGTCTGAATGCTGAAACCCTATCCCTGTAAGCTCCTTCATCGGCTTTCTCGGTGTTAGCGTTTTTCTGGTATTCACACTGCTTTCAGTTTCAATGTACCCAGAAACCTACAATCCACAGTACCAGTGGATCAGCAATCTGGTAAACGTGAATCTGCTTCAAGCATGTTTTTCAGAGAACAGAGACATTCTGGTCGTTTTCAATCCCTCATGACCCATCCCTGGACCTGAATTGGCATCTGTACTCCTCTCAGTGGGATGGGTGCTTCTGATATCATGAAGCATGCCGGGTCTGGATTCTCATGATTCCGTGAAAAACCGGTGAGGCATCTCTATCCCTCCCCCCTGTGGACAGTCTTGGCCCAGCGCCTCTCGCGCCTCCGTAGCATGTGAACTGCTGCCGCCACAAAGAGGGGTATGAGGTATAAACAGTAGGCCCAGTACTCAATGGATAAAAGTATAGTACGGGGTATGCTGTAGCCGTCCATTTTTATACCGCTCATTGTGAGGGGGAAGAACGCCACGGTTGATATTAGGCCTATTATGAAGGGGGCCTCCATCCTGAATCCGAAACCAGCCAGGTTCAGAATGAACACCACATAACCCAGCATGACGAACCCTATGAAGATCATGGAGAAGAGGTAGAACATGGCGTCAAGCTTCCTGTGGAGTGCTATGGGGGCATCGATCATCGGGGCAAGGTAGACAAAGAGGGTCTCCAGGTTACCTGTGAGCCAGCGGGTCCTCTGCCTGAAGAAGGCCGGCCACTCACTCACGGCCTCCTGGAAGACCTCCGCCTCCGGGGAATACCTGACATGGTACCCCCTGAGCATCAGCTTGACGCTGAGGTTCAGGTCCTCTGTAACCGCGTAGCCATCCCAGCCCCCTATCTCCTCAACAACCCTCCTCTTAACCAGCTGGCCGTTACCCCCAAGGAAGGCCGGGACATCCATGTTCATCCTTGACCTCATGATCACGTTGCCGAATATGGCGAATTCAATGTCCTGCATCCTGGTGAGGAGGTTCTCATCTGCATTGTACATCCTCACTCTGGACTGGGCACCGGCCACATCATCACCATCAAGGTAGGGGACTATATTCCTGAGGAAGTCCGGTTCAACCCTGGCATCGGCATCAAAGACCGCTATGACGTCGCCCTCAGCAATTGTCATGCCATCGTTGAGGGCGTACCCCTTACCGTTGAAGGCGAAGGGTGCCCTCCTTGTTACAACCTTCAGGTGCCTGTACCTCTTCACGAGGTCCTCCAGGATCTCACCGGTACGATCCGTTGACCCGTCGTTCACCACTATGATCTCATAGTTCCTCCTGCCGTTTACATGGTAGTCCAGGGAGGATAGGGTTTCAACGCACCTCTCAATGGTGTTTTCCTCGTTGTTGGCGGGGACTATAATGCTCACCATGGGCATTGAATCTGAAACAGGTCTTTCAGGTTTCCTGTAACTGAATGAAAGATGCAGGAGACTGTAAACCACAGGTATGAATAGTGTGTACATAAGCCATGTCATGCTCCATGTTATGAAGCCATAGGCTGCAAGTCCCACTATCACAGATGATACAAAGAAGACGCCGGTCTTCTCTATCTTCATCTCCTCTGCCTTGGTGACGATGACCTCATGCATCCTCCTTGAGTAATCCTCAGTTTCCTTAATGGTCTGTAGTACCACCTCGATCTCGGCCCTCAGCTGCTCGGTGCTGAAGGGTTTGAGGAGATAACCGTAGGGTTCTGTCTCCAGTATCCTGGCGAGGGTCGAGTCATCTGAATAGGCTGTAAGGTATATCACAGGGATCCCGTGTTCGCACTGTATCATCTCCGCGGCCTCTATACCATCCATCTCACCACGGAGGTAGACGTCCATGATGACAACGTCGGGCTGGAGTTCGGAAACCGCTGATACAGCACCTTCACCTGTATCCTCAACCCCCACTACCCTGAACCCTGCCTCCTCCAGTTTATGGGAGAGGTCAGCTGCGACGATCGCCTCATCCTCCACCACAAGGACACTAGGGATTGCACCGGTCTTCCTCTCCTTTGGGACCTTCAGGAGGTCCCTTATATCTGCCCGGTACCGTTTGAGGGCTGTTTCAACCGTCACCTTGAGTGTCCGGTCATCGTAGGGTTTGAGGAGGTAACCGTAGGCCCCGGCCCTCCTGGCCCTCCCTATGGTCTCGGGGTCAGAGTAGGCTGTGAGGAACACCACCGGGACCCTGAGTTCCTTCACCCTCCGGGCCACATCCACACCATCCATCTCACCCCTCAGGACTATGTCCATGAGCACAAGGTCCGGCCTCTTCTCTGCTATCAGCCTGAGGGCCTCTTTACCTGTGGCTGCAACCCCAACGACACTGTAGCCCATATCCTCCAGTCTCATTCTGAGATCCGATGCTATGAGTGCCTCGTCCTCTACGATCAGAATTGACGTCATGTCCTCACCTTTAGCCGCCAAGCCACCTTCTGAGTTTCCGGATACCCATGGTGTTTATCACATCATCCTTCTCTGCCCAGCCGCGCCTTGCGGTTATAACACCCCACCTGATGTTCTCAAGGGCACCCCGTGAGTGGGCGTCACTGTTTATTGCGATCCTGCAGCCTGCATCAACCGCCATCCGGACATGGGTGTCTCTAAGGTCCAGGCGGAGGGGGTTGGAGTTCACCTCTAGGGCGACTCCCAGTTCAGAGGCGCGTTCAACCACCCTCTCCATGTCAACCAGGGGGTCAGGTGACCCCAGGACTCGCCCGGTGGGATGGCCTATTATATCCACAGGTTCATGCTCCATTGCCCTGAGTAGCCTCTCTGTGATGTTCCCGGGGTCATGGATGCTTGCAACAACCAGGTCAAAGTCCTGCAGGATTTTATCAGGGACCTCGAGGCTTCCATCATAGAGTATGTTGACCTCGACACCTGCAAGGATCTCCACGTCCTCTATACGCTCGGCGGCCCGTAGGTATGCATCCACATCGTCGATGTACCTTGCATGGTCGGTGAAGGCAATATACTCCCTCCCAAGGATGGATGCGTACTCTGCCATGTACTCCATTGCATCGATGCCGTCACTGAAGAGGCTGTGCATGTGGAGGTCCCCCCTGATATCTGAGAAGTTTACAAGGTCCGGGAGTTTCCCCTCCGCTGCGGCGGCCACCTCGCCACGGTTCTCCCTGAGTTCAGGTTCAATGTAGGTCAGTCCAAGTGCCTCCAGGACCTCGGTCTCTGTCCTCCCGGCGACCCTCTCATCCCCCTTGAAGAGGCCGTATTCACTGAGTTTCATTGAGGAGGAGATGGCTATCCTCCTTAGCTCCACGTTGAACTCCCATGAGCCTGTGAAGTAGAGGAGTGCCGCCCCAAAGACCTCGTCGTCGAAGACCCTGAGGTCACAGTCAAGGCCCTCCCTGAGGCGCACGGTTGACTTCCTGGAACCCTTAACCACGACCTCCTCAACCAGGTCCATGGAGGTGAAGTGGTCCATGACCCTATGGGGGTCGGTGGCTGTCACCAGTATGTCTATGTCCCCGACGGTCTCACGGCCCCGCCTTATGGATCCTGCCACCTCAACCCTCCTGACACCCTCAAGTTCAAGGAGCTCTGATTTTATCCGGGATGCCAGGGGTACCACGTAGGCGAGGGGTCTCCTGGAGATCCTTGACCTTGCAAGTTCAATGTTACGGAGTATCATGGCCTCCCTCTTCTCACCCATCCCCCTGAGTCGCCTTATACGGTGCCTCCTTGCCTGTTCTTCTAGGTCATCCAGTGTCTTTATCCCCAGCTCCTCGTAGAGGAGTTTAACCGTCTTCGGACCCACGCCCTCCACCGAGAGGAGGGAGTCAAGGTCCACAGGGTATTCCCCTGCCAGTTTCTCGAGGAGTGAGAGTGAACCCGTGGATAGTATCTCCTCTATTTTTGCAGCGATGTTTTCCCCTATACCGGGGAGTTCCCTGAGTCTCCCCTGGGCTGCCACATCCTCTATGTCCTCCCCAAGAAATTCCACTGTCCTCGCGGCCCTCCTGTAGGCCTTTGTCCTGAATTCATCGCCCCTGAGTTCCATGTAGTCAGCAACACGGTTCAGAATATGGGCCACCAGATGATTCTTCATAGGATTATATATGACCATATTAAATTAAAAGGTCATCTAATGATACCACCAACTGGACAGATGATGTTTTAGGAAGGTTGGTCATGCAGATATTTCCTAAAATTAGCTTTATCCTATTCAAAATTAAAAAATGGAGTGGATGAGTTCTATCTTTCTATCCTTACCCTGATCCGTGGGATTCGCGGCCTCCTTGACCTTATGAACCATACAGTCACTGCAAGGGCTACAATGATTATCAACCAGACTGGAATAACTATAACTGTCCTCTCTTCCATGAGAGGTTCCTGTCTACTGTAGCGGCCGTAGTCCACATTGAGGGTTGCAGTGTAGATACCGGCGTCCAGTATACCTGGAGTCCAAGTAACTTCATCTGAGTAGCTGTCTCCGGGATATAGACCTCCAGTGGAGTTTAAGGTATGATGGAAAAATCCGTTAACCCTCATGGTAGATGTGAAGTTCTCATAGACGTTTCCATGGTTCTTGAGGGTATAGGAGAATCTGCCGGGCATCAACCCCACGAGTATCATCGGACCAGTGAATGACTCAACAGCCAGACCCTCCCGTATCTCCCCGGGAAGGCCTATGACCACCGGGACTATCACCTCACTTGCCTGCCTCAGCATCACCGAGGTCCCCTGATGGGCAATGTTCCTACCCGGTGTGGTTGCTGTTACAAGCAGCGCCCCCGCAGCGTCCCTGTAGTTGTAGTTAGCAGGTACCATTACCTTGAAGTTCACATCCCTTCTCTCACCGGGGCGAAGGGTGAATGATCCATTGCTAATTGTTATCCAGTCTGCAACTCCATCATCAAGAAGCAGAAGATTCTTTTTATCCTTCAGTATCCTCTTCGGGGTTACTGTGACCTGCAGGACCTCACCGTATGGGTTTGAAACTGTAATCTTACCTGTATGTTCACCGGCACCCCTGAACTCAAACCGTGTGGGTGCCACAACAACACCTACAGCGAGGCACTCCCCGATTAACGACATGATAAGCACGATTGATACTACAAGTAAAATTCTTCTATCCAGTTTAACACCTCCCAAAATAAAAAAATGAAAGGATTGTTCAACCTATGGACTGCTTGGTGCTGTTCCACCGGTCTCTACAGCGGCATGGTATATTGTTGTGGTGTAGTTACCAGGTGGTGTTGCAAATGGCACAAGCAGGAAGAGGTCAACCGGGATTATGGCCTCTGAACCCTGTGCTGGTGGAGCCCAGTTCTCCCTTACAAGAGCGTAGGTGGTTGTGAATGCTGTTTTTGCTACATTGTCACCGTAATCTGCGTATTTGAGGTTGGAAAGGGATATGGTGTTCGTACCGTTCTGAAGGTCTCCTGCTGCACGCACATAGAGGTCTATGGCGACGTTTGATGAATGTCTGACCTGTTCACCGTTTGATCCACCTTCCCATGTGTATTCCTGATTATCTGCAAGTAGATCAAGAAGGTATATTGTGCTGTTATTTGCACCACCCTTCCAGAATGCCCCAATGGCTATTGTTGGCTCGACTTCAGCCTGAAGCTCCTGTGTGGATGACGGTGAGGTAGCTGCAAACACCTTTGGGACTGAACCCAGAAGGATCACTGCTAGAAGAACCAATGCAACGAGTGATCTCATTCCATCACCCCCATACAGCCTTGAAAAAATTTTATTAATTCACATATGTATATAATTTGCTGTGATATGCTGTTCATATCAGTAAGTGTCTCTGAAACCTGAAAAATGATTAAGAACAATGAAGATAAAATGAAAGAGTGAAATCAAAGTTATCTATAACTTCGAGTAACCCATACCCTCAACGATCTCACGGATTTTATCCTCAACGTTTGAACTGTTCTCAACCACAGTACCTGTGACTATGATATCTGCACCTGCACCTGCAACCCTTGCGGCATCCTCACCAGTCCTTATACCGCCGCCCACTATGAGTATCTGGTCTGTGCACCTTTTAACGAGGGATATCATCTCCTCAGGCACATGCTGTGGGGCACCTGAACCCGCCTCAAGGTAGAAGAGCCTCATACCAAGGAACTCCGCTGCCATGGCATATGCTGCCGCAATGTCCGGCTTGTTCCTGGGAACTGGCTTTGTATCTCCAACCCAGCCCACCGTACCCCCCGGTTCAACCACAAGGTAACCCATTGGGAGGGCCTCTATCCCCATCTTCTTAACGGCTGGCGCCCCAAGGGCCTGGGCACCTATGATCCAGTAGGGGTTGTTTGAGTTGAGGAGACTCATGAAGAATATGGCATCTGCATGGCGGCTGACACCCGTGGTGTTCCCTGGGAAAAGTATTATCGGCACATCTATGTTCTTTCTCAGAGCCCTTGCGGTGGCATCGAGTTCACTGGAATCGGTGGTTGACCCGCCGAGCATTATACCATCGGTACCACCCCTTATGGCGGCCTCTGCGATTTCAACGGCCTCCTCAGGGGTCTGCTCCTCAGGGTCGATGAGGGTAAGGTGTATCTTCCTCTCCCCAAGAATATTATGGAAATAATCTTCAACCTTCATTTTAAACACTCAGAAAAGTAATAAATGGGGAGTGGGGGCTGTTTAGCCCCTTGGTTCCTTTGCCTTGTACCTTAATCCCTTGTAACCGCACTTCCTGCATGTCTTCGCAGTTGGTGGGTTCCTGGCGTTACATTTAAGGCAGATCTTGATATTGAATAGTCTGTTTTCTGCTTCCTCAAATCTTGCCATAATTAGCCTCCTATGTATTTTTTCTGAATCTCAACAACCTCACGGCTATCCCTAGCCTGGGAGTAAGCTTCAAGAAGTTCACGGTTGAGGTCCAGGAAGTGTGGACCCCACTTGAAGTAGGACATGATGTCAGACGCTATATCTTTCAGTCCAACTATATAAAGGGTTGCCGCCACAGCCTCTGCAGTTGATAGTATGCAGGGCTTTCCATAATTGGTGGGGTTTGCAGCCACCAGGAACGGCAGCGCCCTGTGGTTCCCTGCGGTCTGGAATATGACCGATGACTTTCTTACCTTTTTCCATGAGCAGTCCAGGGCTGCAATGCCCCTCCTCATGACCATGTCACGGTCCCTGGGTGAGACTGCCTTCTCAGAAAAAGGGTTGAGGACAAGTGCACCTCTGGGTATCTGGTTGAGACTATTTACTATTTTAAATTTTCCCTTCCTTCCCAGTTTGAGGCTGGTGCATTTCTTCCTGTCACACTCCTCCGCATGGTATACAACGATTCTCATCAGGTTGATATTGGAATCTCCATGTATAAATAATGTGGATGGAGGGGGATCCCATAGCCTGGCCAGAACATCCCCCTCTCATGCTCCAGAAGGATACCAAAGTAGCATCTGCTAGAACATCTCCCTCTCATGCTCCATTATCCTTGGAACAGCGATGGATGGGTCCTCAAGGTCATGGAGGTCATAGTAACTGCCACCTGAGGCCAGGGCTATCTCCATGTTGAGGTCCCTTCCACCCCTTGAGCCCTGCTCAAAGTTTATGATAGCGGAGGGTATATCCTCCTCCCTGAGCCTGGCTGCGGCCTCAACCGCCTCCCTCTTCGGGTTCCTTTCAACCCCCACGTTTGGCATACCATCGCTGAGGATAACCATGAAGGGGACGTACTCGCTGTGTCTCTTCTCCTCTCTGAGTATCTCAAGGCCCCTCTTTATGCCCTGTGCCATTGGTGTTGTGCCACCAACCCGTATGCTGTCCACTGTATCCCTGAATGATGATGCCCTGGATGTTGAGGGTATTATAACCTTGGCGTCCCTTCCACGGAACCCCACAACACTTATCCTGTCCTTATGCCTCTGGGCGTCCTCTATGAACCTCTCTATGAGGCCCTTGACCCTGGCGGCCTTCTTCTCAGAGAACATGGACCCGCTTATATCCACCACCAGGACGATTGATGCCCTTGCACCGTGCTTGCGTATCTTCTCCCTTATATCACCGGGTTCTATCTTAAGTTCCCCCCTTGAGGCGGCGGCCCTCAGTGTTGCGTCAACAGCAACGTCACCTGAGCCCCGGGGGAACCTGCTCTTCACGTATCTGCCCTTGGTGGTCTTTGACTCAACCCTTGAGCCGTAGAGGCGCTCCTTCTTCTTACCCCGTATCCTGAGGATCTTCTTTATATCAACGTCCATGTCCTGGGTTTCAGGTTCCCTGCCATCCACATCAGCGGCAAGGGCCCCCAGGGATGATGCCGCCGGTGAAGCCCCTGAGTCTCCACTGCTACCCTCCCCTGGTGACCCCTCTCCAGAGGTTTCATCCTCTGCACCCTCACCTGAGTCACTGCCTGAGTCACCACTTTCTGATTCAGACTCCTCTGACTCCCTTTCACGCTCCATCTCCTCACGGGCCCTCTGCATCTCCCTTCTCGTGTTTTCACGGTTATAGGTCCTTCCAGGTATTCTCTCCCCAAGAACTAGTATTATTGCATCCTCGACGTCCTCCTCACGGACCCTCCTCCTGCCGTTGAAGGCCGCTATGGCCTTTGAGGTCCTGACGATTGCAATATCGGACCGGTGCCCATCGACACCTGCATCCACACAGACCCTTGCTATCAGCTCAAGGAGGTCGTCGTCAATGGTGACCGCTGGAAGGAGCTTCCTGGCCTCCATTATCCTCTCCCTGAGTTCCCGTTGACTCTCAGCGAACCTCTCAACGAATCCCTCAGGGTCATCCTCGAATTCATCCCTCCGCTTCATTATGAGGATCCTCTGCCTGATGTCGGTGACCGTGCCAACATTTATGTGTATACCTATCCTGTCTGAGAGCTGGGGCCGGAGTTCGCCCTCAGCGGGGTTCATGGTCCCAACCAGGATGAACCTTGATGGGTGCTGAAGGGATATTCCCTCCCTCTCAACTGTGTTCACACCGTAGGCCGCCGCATCAAGCAGGACATCCACCAGGTGGTCGTCCAGGAGGTTTATCTCGTCAACGTAGAGTATGTTCCTGTTGGCCTCTGCAAGTATACCTGGCTCAAGGGCCTTTATACCCTCTGTGAGCGCCTTCCCTATGTCAAGGGAACCAACCACGCGGTCCTCTGTTGCACCCAGGGGGAGTTCAACCACCCGCATCTTCCGGTACTCCACCTCCAGGTCACCTGAACGGCACATCTCACATGCCTCTTCAGGTTCATCAGGGTCGCAGTTGAAGGGGCAACCTTTAACTGTCGGCAGTGATGGAAGAAGGTCTGCCAGGGCCCTCACGGCGGTTGTTTTACCTGTCCCCTTATCACCCTTTATGAGTACACCGCCTATCCTGGGGTTTATTGCATTGAGTATAAGGGCCTTTTTCACCTTCTCCTGTCCAACTATAGCTGTGAATGGAAAAATAAGGTTCTTCATTAACTCACCTGGTTTTTATAACCATATAATTCTATCTTTATTCTCAATAATAAGTTTTTACGTGGGATGGTATTAAAATGGAGCGGTGGTGTAGGAATCAATCTGGATAAAGTAGATAATGGTATTAATAAAATAGGGTCGGTGTAGGAGTCAATCTGGATAAAGTAGATAAGGGATGCTGAAGATATATTAAGCTGGTGATAGATATGTGCACTGTTGGAGGTCCAATGGCTGATATTGACATCAAGAAGATGAAGACCCGTAAGTGTAAGTGCCTTGACTGTGGAAACGAGTTCAAGGGTGTTGGAAGGCGGATAATCTGCCCATCATGCCAGTCAGATAATGTTGAATGTGAAGGCTAGAGGGTGAGTGGTCTGGAATTCAATCTGAGGGATGACAGGATACTCTTTGTGGAGTCGGATTCAGGTACAGTTGGCATAATACCCTCCGGCAGGAGGAGAAACATCTTCATGAACACCCCTGATGACGAGGTTGCCCTGTTCCTTGAACCCGACGATATCATAGTCATATCCGCATTCAGCTCAGGGGAAAAGGCAAGGAGGGGCATAATGGCCCTCGCATACCTCCTCCTTGAGATGGAGAACCCCCTTGTTGTTCTCCCTGAGAACCATCCAGGGTCCCGGAGGCTGAAGATGGTGGTTTCTGCCTCAGATACCATAAGATTGAGCTGCGATATAACCCCTGGCACCCACCCGGACCACCACCTGCTCTGCTCGGTCAGTGAACTCTCAGGGATGGAGATAGTGTCGGAGAATGGCCTGGTTAAACTCTCAAACACGCCACCTGGTATCAGGACGCGGGTGACAAAACTTGAGTGGTGAGGCAGGGAAACTATTTTTAAGTACACCCACATAAACCATCAACGTGAATGACCATGATCAACGAATTCTATCAGATATTCGGGCAGCTGGTATTCATGGCGGGTCTGGGCCTCATTGTGATGCTAGCCTCAAGCCTCTTCCTTGGGAGGCTTCTTCTCAATGAGGACCGGCTGATATTCCCCAGACTCCTCCTTATCACAGTGGACATGTTCTACGGTCCATTCAAGAAGTTCTCAGAGACGCTGGGGCTCAACAGTCGCATAGTGGACCAGATAGGGGTTGAGGTGAGGAATAAGATCAACGAGAAGAGGTTCCGGTCAATAGACCCCCATGAGAAGGCACTTGTACTGCCCCACTGCCTCAGGAATCCCAAATGTGAGGCAAGGCTTGACAGGACAGGGCTTGTCTGCACGGGATGCAACCGCTGCATAATAGGTAAGATCAAGGAGCGGGCCGAGAGCATAGGGTACACGGTATTCGTGATACCGGGGTCAACCTTCATAAAGAAGATAATGGAGGAGCGGAGGTTCAAGGCAGTCCTGGGGGTGGCCTGCTACCAGGACCTCAACCTGGCAATGATGAAGCTCTCAAGGTTCACACCACAGGGTGTCCCCCTCCTCAGGGACGGGTGCTTCAAGACCAAGGTTGACTTCAGGGCTGTCCTGGAGAAGATGGGCCTTGAAGGGGAGATGAGAAGACCACGTGGTTGCATGAACCAGGTACCCGAGAAAACCCTGGAGCGGTGATAGATTGGACATACCCATCACCGATAACCACATACACGTCGACCCTATCAACGGCGAGGGACCGAAAGCCGTGGCCCTTAAATTTCAGAGGTCCGGCGGGAGGAGGATGATAATCCCCAACAAGCCATCTTGGACCATAAACGCCGGTACAGATTACCGTAAAACCATGGATACCGTGCTTAAGTACGTTGACATCATCAACCATGAGACAGAGGTTGAAGCATATGCTGTGGTGGGACTCCACCCGGCGGAGTTATCAAGGCTCCTTGAGGCCGGCCGCGACCCTGAGAGGGCCGAGGAGATGATAAGGGAGGGCCTTGAATATGCCCAGTCACTGGTCCTTGAGGGGAGGGCCGTTGCAATAGGTGAGGTTGGAAGACCCCACTACCCTGTCCCCCCTGAGGAGATGGCCATCCACAACAGGCTCATGGTGTATGCCATGGAACTTGCAGCCGAGGCCTCATGTCCTGTACAGCTCCACACCGAGACATCTGGACCTGAAGAGTTCAAGGAATTCGCAGGGATGGCCTCTAAAGCAGGCATAAAGAAGTATATGGTTATAAAGCACTTCTCCGGTCCCCTGACAGGAAGGGATGAGAACCATGGACTCACACCATCCCTCATTGCATCAGGGGATGTAATAAGGGAGGGTATCGGAAAGGGTTCAGGCTTCCTCATGGAGACCGACTACCTTGATGATAACAGCAGACCAGGCGCGGTCCTCGGACCCAAGACCGTCCCGAGGAGGACAATTGAATTCCTGAATAAGGGGATCTTCACCGAGGAGGACGCCTACAGGATACACCAGGAGACCTTTGAAAGGGTTTACGGTCTATAAATAGCTAATTTCTTGCCCAAATGATTATATTTTTTCTGAATAGAACCTTCTAAGAAAATAATATGTTAATAACCTTTGTATCCGCAAAAAAATCACTTTCAGTGGGATCCCCCGAGGAAAATACTGACAAGGCCTATGAGGATCCCTATCACAACAACCTCAAGGCTGGTCTTGTAGATGTTCTCCCTTGAAACCCTCCCGAGGTAGATACCAAGGACCAGGAGGGCTGCGAGGCACAGTACAACAGTCACAATGGTTGCTGTCGTCCTCTCAGATATCACAAGAAAGGGGAGTACAGGTACAAAGGAGCCAAGGAAGCTTGAGAATCCATGTGTGAACATGCTCATGTACACCCGGCGCCTTGCCTGCTGGTGGATGATGGTGTCATCCAGCTTACCCTCATCCATCATCATCTTCTTCTCAAGCTCACGCATTGTCCTTGTTTCCTCAGCCCTCTCACCTATGAATGAACCGAAGGCATTGGACATTGCAAGGGCCACGCCACCACTGAGTCCTGTCAGGGCTATGAGGTGGTTTTCCACACTGAGACCACCTGCACCTGCAACTCCACTGGCGGTGAGTGTAACACCCATCACAGCCAGTATACCGTCAAGTGTCCCGAGAGCCACGTAGCGGCTCATGTTGATGTACTCATGAAGAAATTCACGTATATCCATCTCTGATCATCCATCCCAATTTCAGTCAATGAGATTAACCCCTCCCCAGTTCACTGTGTGCACGTGCAAGGTGTCCGGCTGCAAGGGCGCCCATTAGGGAGAGTTCACCTGCAAGGACAGCTCCCCCCACGATCTCTGCAAACTCATGGACACCCCCTGAACCCCCGACACCCATGATATCAAGGCACTCGGATGCCGTCTCAAGTCCCGTGCCACCCCCAACAGTTGCAAGGGGCACATCAGGGAGGTTGACGGAGAAGTAAAGGTCACCGTTTTTCTCCTCTGCAACGGTAACCCCCAGGCTACCCTCAACAATGTGGGCCTCATCCTGTCCCGTTGCAAGGAATATAGCCCCTATTATGTTGGCATAGTGGGCATTGAACCCCATACTCCCAGCGAGGGCTGATCCCAGAAGGTTCTTTGCGGTGTTAACCTCAACAACAGCCTCTGGTGTTGTCTTGAGGACACTCTCAACCATCTCCCCTGGTACAGTTACCTCTGCACTGATGCTCTTACCCCGACCCTCAACCAGGTTTATGGATGCCGGTTTCTTATCGGTGCAGAGGTTTCCACTCAGGGCAATCACATGGGCACCTGTCTCCTCTGTGAGGAGTTCAAGGGCCTTCTCTGTGGCGATGGTGACCATGTTCATCCCCATACTATCCCCTGTTGTGTATACGAACCTGGGGTAAACGTAGGGTCCCGCCACGATAATCGGGTCTATCTTTATGAGTTTCCCGTGCCTCGTTGTTGACTCCGCCTCCTCCCTGAGGGCATCAATGTTCTCCCGGATCCATTCCCTGAGCTTTAAAGCCTCAACAGTAGAACCAGTCCTTATAACAGGGGCCCTTGTCATAGAGTCGCCTGTTATCCTTACAGATGCACCCCCGGCCCCTGTGATCACCGAGCAACCCCTGTTCACAGAGGCCACCAGTGCACCCTCTGAGGTTGCAAGGGGTACATAGTACTCGCCGTCTGCATATTCACCCTTAACCAGCAGTGGCCCGGCAACCCCCAGGGGGATCTGAACGACACCTATGGGGTTTTCAATGTTCCTCCTTGACGCCCTATCCATGTCAATTGTATAGTGGGATACATGCTCAAGCCTGGCACCTGAGACCCTCTCAATGAACTCCCTTCTTATCCTGACAGCCTCATCAACAGGTACATGCCTTTCAAGTTCATAGAGCTTTATCTTACCCTCAAGGAGGTCATCCATGAGTGACATCAGAGAGCCCCCTCCATGCGCCTGAGTTCCCTGACTATGGCTGATGGCCTGTCAACAACCACTGCACCTGCGGCTTCAAGGGCCTCCCTTTTACTCTTAGCTGTTCCTGAACTGCCCTCTATGATGGCCCCTGCATGCCCCATCCTCTTGCCTGGAGGTGCAGTTGAACCTGAGATGAAGGCAAAGACCGGCTTTGACATGTGGTCACCTATGTACTCTGCGGCCCTCTCCTCTGCGTCTCCCCCTATTTCACCTATTAGGACAACTGCGTCTGTCTGGGGATCCTCCTCAAACCTCTCAAGGACATCCACAAATCCAAGGCCCGTTACAGGGTCTCCACCTATCCCCACACAGGTGCTCTGGCCAAAACCAGCATCCGTGAGCTGGGCAGCGAATTCATAGGTGAGTGTTCCGCTCCTTGAGACTATGCCTATATTGCCCTCTTTGAAGATGTTTGTGGGCATTATACCCAGTTTACCAACACCGGGAGTTATTATACCAGGGGTGTTGGGCCCTACAACGGTTTTACCCATCCTTTCAGCGTATTCCATTATCTGCATCGAGTCGTGGACAGGTATGTGCTCTGTTATTATAACTACAAGGTCAAGGTGCTTTATGGATTCAAAGGCCGCGTCCTTGGCAAAGGGCGCAGGTACGAATATTATGGATGCATTGACGTCCATATCCTCCTTGACCTCCTCAACGGAGTTGTACACGCCGAGGCCAAGGAACTCCTGTCCACCCTTACCTGGTGTTACACCGGCCACTACCCTTGTTCCATATTCAAGCATCTGTTTCGTATGGAATGATCCCTGTTTACCTGTTATGCCCTGAACCAGGCATCTTGTATCCTCATCAAGCAGTATCATGATAAATCCCCTCAATACTATGTTGATGAAATCTAAAATACTTGGTGATCAGTCGACCTAGCCAGTTGACCTGAAAGCCTCAATTCCAGATCATCGGATCCATGAGGCACATGTTTAGACCATCAGTATTCTGGTTCTCTCCTCAAATGGCACCGAGAGGTCGATGAGGTTCCCGTTGAGGAATGCAGTTGCAGAGACTATTACACTTCCAGGTATCACATGTGAAGGTGAACCCCTCCTTACAAGGTACACGTTCTTGTGGCCAAGGGCTGCCCCCAGCATTGCCCCTGCCACTACCCCAACACTCTCCATATCCTCTATCGTTGCCACAACGACCGGATCATCGGTCTTATCCGAAACGTAACCCACTCCTGGAATCCTGCGAACCCCTGGTTTGATCTCCTGGCTCACATCTGTAACGCCAGTCATTCCCCCGGCAGCCTGTATGGCTGAATTTGCAACATCAGCCACGAAGTCCTCACCACCATAGGTGTCAAATGCCAGTATAACCGCATCAGGGTAACGATCCTGCCTCACAAGTGCCTCTGCATATGATATGCCCTCACCTGCACCATCAGGTTCATCTGATATCCCCTCAAGGTCACCGAGGCTCTCTGATGAGTCCCTGAGTATCTCAACTATTGCCCTGTTCACGTCCTCCAGCATATCATCCTCTACAAATGCACTTATAACCACATCGTCGCCTGTTATGTTTGTAAGTGCTGCGCTCTCTGCACCCGCATCAAGGAGGCCCGGTATCGAGGCCTCCAGTGCATTTATAAGTTCCCTGCTGCAGCTTGTATCATTATCTGATATATCTGCACCTATGGAAGTTATCCTCAAATCAATCACCTTATACCTAATTTGAGGTGCGGGAATAAATAGGTTACAGCAGAACACCGCACCCTTCACCTTCACCCCATTCAAAGTGCAGAAACAAATAGGTTACAGCAGAACACCGCACCCTTCACCTTCACCCCATTCAAAGTGCAGAAACAAATAGGTTACAGCAGAACCATGTGGAGTGTGGAGGTTACTGAGTGCTGTCTCGTATGATGGGAATAAGAAGCACCCAAACAATACAAAATTTAATTACCAGAAATAACATATAGAGGTTAATGTAAATTATTGGTTCTCGAAACTCCACAAACTTAAGGAGAAATAATTAAATGGAAACCAGGATTTGTGTTCCCATATTTGAGAGGACATATGAAGCTGCTATCAAATCCTCAGAAAGGGCCATAGATGCAGGGGCCGATATCCTGGAGCTCAGAATAGACGCCCTCAAAGGTGTATCCGAGGCTGAAGTGAAAAGGGTTATAGAAGATATTGACTTTCCTTTAATAGCAACAAACAGATCCCCGGAGGAGGGAGGCCACTTCAGTGGCACTGAAACTGAAAGGATAGAACTCCTAAGGTCCGCTGCCGAGGTGGCCCCCTATGTTGATGTTGAACTCAGCACGGAGCCGGATTACATAAAGAGCGTCACTGCAGTTGCCAGTAGAAGCATCATATCATACCATGACTTCACGGGAACACCCTCACTGGAGGCCCTCCTGCGGATAGTCCGTATGGAGAAGGAATTCGGAGACATTGCAAAGGTGGCGGTTATGCCCCAGAACATGGCGGACACCCTTGTTGTTCTTCAGCTGCTCTCGGTGGAGGATAACACAATAGCAATATCCATGGGGGAAGCAGGGAAATACACTAGGGTTGCAGCCGCCCTCTTCGGTGCCCCAATAACCTTTGCATCAGCGGATCGTTCAACAGCACCGGGACAGATGGACGTCCATATCACCAGAAGAATGATTGATGAACTCATGCCGGAGGATTGAAGATGAGGAAAGTTCCGATTATCCTTGCAGTGCTTTTCATTGCCTTTGCAGGTGCATTTTACTATAATGAGAAGGCCCATTCAGTTGATATCAAAATAAAGACTGACGGGGTTAACATCACGGTTGAGGCAGACACCATATTCTTCCAGAAAACTCCTCCTGAGATGGAGCAGAAGATCGGCGAATACATAGCGGACGTTATAAATGACCCTGACAGTACCGTTGAAACAATAAAGGCTAATGTCACAGAGATAGCAAGGAGTTACGGCTACAGTAAGGTGGATGTGACCATTGAGTCCCAGTTCGGTGTTGACCAGCTCCCCATGCCAGCCGTTGTGAGCGGTGACTCCATGTACCCGACGCTCAGGGATGGGCAGGAACTCATAGTGCTCAAAACAGACGACTACAAGGTGGGGGACATAGTTATAGCCAAGCACCCGGAGTATGGCCTCATCGTGAAGAGGGTCGGTAAGATAGAGCCCACCAGGGTGTACCTCATGAGCGACAACAAGAAGGTTGAGCGCATCTACACACCAACATCGGTCATCGTGAGGACGCCCCTCAACACATGGGTTCCAAGGTCGGCCATTGTGGGTGTTGTGAAGGAGTACTGAAAACCCGCACACTTCGTCCCTATTTCTACGTTTTCTACTGCCTGGAACGATGATACTGATGAAGAAACTCATAGGGATCTGTGAAGTGTTGAATGTCTGCCTCATTGCTGAATCAGATTTTTTAATCAGAGGATTCTGAATATGTTCAGAGCCAATACACTCCAAAAAGAATCGATCATATCACAAAAAATTGAATTCTAGATAAAAAATCAGGTGAACTCAGAGAGCCTCTTAATCCTCCTGAGCATGTTTGGGTGTGTTGAGAGAAGTTCAAGTATTCTTGCACCAACTCCAACCTTTACTCCACTGTACTTCACTCTCTGAAGCTCAGCCATGCTTATGGTGCCGTCCATGTCAATGTCAAGCTGCCTGAGATCATTTATCTCATTTCTGGCATCGGATACATCGTTAAGGAAGAATGCCTTAACACCCTCAACCTGCTTCAGCTCATCCCTGTCAAATGCAGCGGAGCCATAAACCAGTTTGTAGAGCGCACTTGCAAGTTTGTGTGGCTGGCCACCGATCTCTACGCTGCCCTGGTCCGCGTAGTACTCCCTTGTCCTTGATATGAAGAGGACTATCAGCTGGCCAAGGAAGTAGGCTATGAGTGCCGCGATTCCAAGGAGAGTTGCATCGTCGTCCCTGCTGTATACTGTGCTCCAGAATATGTAGTAGCAGATGAGTGGAACCGCGCTCACAAGGGTCATGACTATCATGTCACTGTGCTTTATGTGGGATATCTCGTGTCCAAGGACGGCCCGGAGTTCCTCCTCATCAAGGAGGTTCAGTATGCCCCTTGTTACACATACCCTGCCGTCTGATTTTGTTCTCCCAAATGCAAAGGCGTTGGGCACTGCAATCTCTGCAATTCCAACCCTGGGTTTGGGTATTCCTGCATTCCTTGCAAGTTCATCCACCATGGCGTGGAGTCTGGGGGCCTCGGCCTCGCTGACGTAGTGGACGTTCATTGTGAGTTCCACTATCTTGGGGGATAGGAGGTACTGAAGGAACACTATGCCAAAACCAAGCAGGGCATAGAAGAGTGGTCCGCCGAATCCCATTAGGGCCCCTATTGCTATGAGTATGGCGTAGATTATACCAAATAAAAGTGCTGTTGCCAAGAACATCCTTAGCTTCAGTTTCCATGTGCTGAGTTTTCTCATTTTGGCTTTTTCCTCCATCATGGTATTAGTTACAATGAGTTATTTTATTCTGAAGGGGATATAAAGTTTTTGTTATTTATTGGCATCAAATTATTAAGACTTATTGTAACTCCAAGTGCACAATTGGAAATGTGTTCTTATAACCTATCATTCTTTTTATCGCATTTGATTCTACTTCAACTGTCCCTCCGTGATATCATAAGGTTACTGTAAGATAACATTAGCTCCCTCGATAAGTATATTCAGGGCAGATCTGGAGTTCTAAGGCTGTAAATTGTCTATGGAAGAATAAATGTAATTCATCCTTTACCACGCGTTACAAGTAATGCAATGAGTTCTCCATTGACAAATGATGGCAGATACTCCAGGGACTTACGATAAACCCTGCTTCTCATAGACTGCCACCAGAACGCTTACAGAAGTAATACAGTATTCAAGATTGGATCCAATATCAAAAAGAATTCCTTATCTCATACTTTGATGGAGGATCTAGATCATGTTGCCATTTTGACTCTATTAACATACCAATCATACATTATATGTTTGACATATTTTAGATGAGTTCCATTGATCAGTATGAAGCATTTAGGAAACTTTTAATTGTTGTAATGGCCTTTGCCCTCATGGGATCCTCACAGGCCGTGTAACTTGGAAACAGGACCTATGGCTATGTTGAAAAGGATTACTACAGAGACCTCAACTCAAATGAAACCATTGCAGTCATCATAGGCGTCCACCCCCAGGATTCAGGTATACAAAGCGCAGTGAGAGAGAAGATCCAGACATCAAACCTCACAAAGAGGTATCTTCTCTACAGTGTCCACGTAACCCAGGACGTGCAGGATTACTCAAAGGGTCGTATGAACGGCCAGCTCCTTGCAAGGGACTTCTTAGTGCCTATATAAAGAACGAGAACCCCATGCTTGTCATAGACTGCCATGAGAACCACTACCATGACAGTGTATACGCCTACCCAAGATTCCCGTACATAATATCAGAGAACACCGCAACCATCAACTACACTGACCAGATAATAGCCCGCATGAATTCTCTGAAGATCTACAGTCCCCAAAACAACAAGCCCCCAGTATGTTATAATACTTATAGCATCACAGGGTTACAATACTGTGATCTATGAGACATGCTTCCATGACACCTACTCAAGGAAACTCAGCGACGCTGATCTCCTGGTAAAAGCACTTGACGGCCTCCAGAGATACACGGAAAACGGGCCCAGTGTAACCTCAAGCAATTCCAGATGGGGGGTATGACTACAAGAAGGCCCATCATCAGTGTTACATTCTCCTCTCAAATAAAACCGGGCAGATACTGGAAGAGTATAACACTCAGGGACCAGTTAGGGAAAACAGTGAGGATTAAAAAGTGGGTGAGCGGCAACACCCTCAATGTGAAACCCCTATCAAGGCTCTCCGGAAACAGGTGGTACACCCTCGTGGTGCCCGCTGCAGCACTGGTGGATTCCCCCCCCCCCCACAAAATGTGGACCCTGAAGTTCAGAACGGGCGAAGGTGAAGACACATTAAAAATTCACTTATTAAATTCTTTTTTAGATCCGTTTTTAATCCCTTAAATGGCTTACAATCATTCACGCGTTTTTCCAGTGCTGAAAAATGAAAATCTCAGAAAATTCTATTAAAAATAACAGCTTATATAATGCCATTACCCTTAAGAAGCTTTCTGGGGTTTTTAACAAGGGCCTCCTCAACCTCTGATTCATTGAGCCCAGCTCCAAGACCAACGCGGCGTGCCGTGTCATAGTCAAGTAGATCACCCGGTGCATGGGTGTCAGTGTCAATGACAACCGGAACCCCCACCTCACGGGCAACACGGGCAACATGCCCGTTGCCAAGGCAGTGCCCCTTCCTTGCGCTTATCTCAAGCGTAACCCCATTCTCACGGGCAAGTTCAGCATCATCCACCGTTATGAGGCCAGGGTGGGCCAGTATATCAACCTCCGGGCAGCTCACAGCCGCATGATTGGTGCCGGGAATCACAGGTTCAACTATTGTTTCCCCGTGCACAACAATAATCTCAGCCCCCAGGCCCCTTGCCCTCACTGCAAGCTTTTCAATTATCTCAACAGGTGCATGTGTTATCTCAGCCCCCGGGATGACACTGATGTCCCAGTTATCTCCGATATCCTCAACCGCGTCTATTAGGGATGTTATGGTGTTTATATTCGAGGCGTCGATGTGGTCCGTGATGGCTATGGCCTCATGTCCCAGGACACATGCCCTCCTTGCAAGTTCAGATGGCAGGAGCTCACCGTCACTCAGGAGGCTGTGGGTGTGAAGATCAATCCTCTTTCTAATGGCAGGTCCTCCTTAAAAATCATTATATTTATGTTACAATATAAGTGAACAGTTAGAGTATGTCCAGGGAAGTATTTAAATGAAGCCCACCGTCTTTGTCCCAGCACATATAACCGGATTCTTTGAGGTTGTAAGGGCCGATGATCCCCTGAGAACAGGTTCCAGGGGTGCAGGGGTCGTCCTTGACCGGGGAGTTGAAACCTCCATAAAGGTCAGGAGTTCCGAAGATAAAACAGTTGTAAGGGTCAACGGAAAAAGAGAAGACGGGGAATCAGTTAGCCTGCGTTCCCTTGAAATCCTCAGGGAAATCACAGGATTCAGGGAGGGTGTGAGCATACACCACAGGGTCGATGTCCCCATAGGGTGTGGTTTTGGGGTATCAGCTGCCTGCGCCCTGGGGAGCGTCCTTGCAGCCACAAGGGAACTTGAACTCCCCATCACGGTCAACACTGCAGGTTCAGTGGCCCACAGGGCCGAGGTGGAACTTGGAACAGGACTGGGGGACCTGATAGCCGAGATGACCGGCGGGATAGTCATAAGAACCAGGGAGGGTCCACCTGGATACGGGAGGACAGACAGGATCACTGAAAGGGGCCTCTATGTCTTAACAGAGACCCTGGGGGAGCTTGACACGGCATCGGTCATCGGTGACGAAGCAAAGGTTGGGGCGATAAACCGGATGGGCGCCGGGATGATCCGGAGGCTCCTCAGGGAGCCGACACCACATACCTTCATGGAACTCTCCCGTGAGTTTGCCACGGGAACCTCACTCATAACCCCTGAACTCAGAGAACCCATGGAGGCCCTCTCTGAGGGGACACTGGGGGCATCCATGGCGATGCTGGGTAACACTGTATTCGCCCTGTCAGAAGACCCCGATGCCGGAGGGGATGATGTGTATGGAATTGACTTTTCAGGTGCAAGGTTTCTGTGATGCTGATGAGTGGTAGGCGACCATATGGAGTTTTAGGGGTGATAATGAACAGATCTGTGGATTTAGGGGGAAAATACTTTAAATTAAAAGATTATATTAATCACTGTTCCATCTTACATCAGGGAATCCCCTGAGGAATGGTTTGAAGGGAATAGTCAGGTGAGGCCATGATAAGACTGGTATATGATATAAACATCTACCGGGACGTCCTCAGGGAGGTCCTGAGACCAGGGGATACCGTTGTTGAACTGGGGTGCCACATAGGAAACTCAACACGAATAATATCTGACCTCGTGCCGGGTGGCAGGGTTGTGGCGGTTGATAACAGTCCCGAGGCGGTTGATGTTATGGAGACCCTCAGCAGGGAGAGGGATAACGTTGAATTCATATCAGGCGATGTTCGCCTCCATGAAACCCTTGAAGAGGTCTGCAGTATGATTGAATCCTGTGATGTGCTCAGCGTTGACCTTGGAGGGGGTTACCATCCAGATACAACCTTCAAGGTGTACTTCATATGGTCATCCACACTCAAACCAGGGGTCTCCATCATAAGGAACCGGGGCCTCCTGGACTTTGTATGCTCATCCATCACCGAAGAGTCATTCACCTCAGGGTATGGATGGCTTGAGTCAAGTGGGGATGCTGGAATCCCACCAAGGCTCAGGGAATTTAAACTCTGGTCCAGTAAAATCTACAAGGAGGGTGCCCATGATAGGCAAAAAGATTAGAATTGAGAGGATAATCAACAGGAAGACCGACAGGACTGTCATAGTACCCCTTGACCATGGAGTCTCAATTGGACCCGTTAAGGGGATAATAGACATGGCTGGGACCATTGATGAGGTGGCAAGTGGCGGAGCCAACGCCGTCCTCATGCACAAGGGGATGGTGAGGAGCGGACACAGGGGGTACGGGAGGGATATCGGCCTCATAATACACCTATCCGCAAGCACGGGCCTCGGCCCTGACCCCAACCATAAGGTGCTTGTCACCTCGGTTGAGAAGGCCCTCAAGCTGGGCGCCGATGCCGTCTCTGTCCATGTTAACGTGGGATCCGAGAGGGAACCCGAAATGCTCATAAAGCTCGGTACCGTGGCCGAGATCTGTGACGACTGGGGAATGCCACTCATAGCCATGATGTACCCCCGGGGTGAGAAGATAAAGGACGAGCACGACCCTGAGGTTGTTAAACTTGCAGCGCGTGCAGGTGCAGAACTGGGTGCAGATATAATAAAGACCAACTACACCGGTGACCCTGACACCTTCAGGGAGGTTGTGAAGGGCTGCCCTGTCCCTGTGGTGATAGCAGGGGGCCCAAAGATTGAAACAGAGGATGAACTCCTCCAGATGGTCAGGGACTCCGTTGATGCAGGTGGTGCCGGTGTAGCCATTGGAAGGAACATCTTCCAGGCTGATTCACCGGCAGATATGACCCGGGCCATTGCAGGTATCGTCCATGATGGCCTTGAAGTTGAGGATGCCGTCAGGATACTCAGGGGTGGCGACTGAGATGAAATTCGCATGGCTGATGGCCCCTGACACCTACTGGGATGAGAAGAAGGCCTTCATAACAGCAGCCCTCGAATCAGGGATAGACCACATCGTGGACACCTCCGATACAGATAGGATAAAGAAACTTGGAAACCTCACCCTCATATCCCCTGAGGAGGAGGCGGACATAGTACTCATCGGAAAGGATGGGGAGGGCGATGGAACCCTGGAACTCCCCGAGACCCTTGATTACTCAAGGGACCTTGAAATGGCAGCTGAGCTTAAATCCGGGGGTAAAGAGGTTGCGGCCTACGTTGAGATAAGGAGCAAGGCCCACGAGGAACTCGCAAGGAAACTGGGCCGCATCGTGGACTACCTCATACTCGTTGGTGAGGACTGGAAGATCATCCCCCTTGAGAACATAATAGCAGATCTCCAGGACGAGGACGTTAAACTTGTGGCTGCGGTTGCAGATGCCGATGAGGCGAGGGTTGCCCTTGAAACCCTTGAACACGGAACCGACGGTGTCCTCATAGAACCCGCGGACATCTCACAGATAAAGGCCATAGCAGAGCTCCTCGAGGAGATCGAAAGTGAAACCTATGAACTCAAGCCCGCCACCGTCACCAGGGTTGAGCCCCTGGGCTCCGGTGACAGGGTCTGCGTGGACACCTGCTCAATGATGGACGTCGGTGAGGGTATGCTGGTGGGCAGCTACTCACAGGGTCTCTTCCTGGTGCACAGTGAGTCCCTTGAAAGCGAATATGTGGCCTCAAGGCCCTTCCGAGTGAACGCCGGACCTGTACAGGCCTACGTCATGATACCCGGTGGCAGGACAAAGTACCTCTCTGAACTTGAAACCGGGGATGAGGTCCTCATCGTTGACCGGAATGGGAGGTCGAGGACCGCGGTTGTTGGAAGGGTTAAGATTGAGAAGAGGCCCCTGATACTTGTTGAGGCAGAGTATGAGGGCGTGAAGGTGAGGACCCTCCTGCAGAACGCCGAGACAATAAGGCTGGTGAATGATAGGGGTGAACCTGTATCTGTGAGTGAGCTCAGTGAGGGTGATAAGGTCCTTGTCTACTTTGAGGACTCTGCAAGGCACTTCGGTATGGCCATAAAAGAGACCATAATCGAGAAATAAGCTGGCAGATGGTGGATTCGCCATCATCAACCCACCACCCCTGAAAATGGGATACTATGTACAGCGTCAGGCTCATAACGCCCGGGGAAAAGGATGAATTCCTGGCTGAACTCTCCAGACTCAGACTCTTTGAGAGGAAGGCCAGCCTCCATGGGGCCTGTGTCAAGCTCCTCACAGATGACGTGTCATTTAAGGAGGAGTGGGAGGACAACTTCAGATTCATGAGCGAAGATGTGAGGCCCCATGCAAAGGTATTCGCTGTGTCAGATGGTGGTGACCTGGAGGTTCTCTACGAGGCAAATTCAAAGACAGTCATAATCAGAAACTGTGACTACTATGGCTGGGTTAAGAGCATAGCCCTTGCAGCGGTTGCAGACTTCTTTGAGGAGTACCATTCAGAGCACCGCCGCTACTCGGTACATGGCTCAGCCCTCGACCGTGAAGGGGCTGGACTTGCGATCATAGGGCCGCCGGGTACAGGTAAGACGACCCTCACCTACGGTCTACTCCTAGATGAGGCCTACAGTTATGTCTCAGATGACTGGTTCTTCATCCGCCTCCTTGAGAACGGAGTCCTCGTTTATGCATCCGAGAAGAACTCCTACATCCGGGACGATATAGGGACTGTGTGGAAGGAGTACTCCCCCCTCCTGGAATCTGTGAAACTGGATGCCAGATCCAGGGGGGTCGCAGATGTTGGAATGCTCTTCGGGGGGAGAATAAGGGATTCTACCACACTCAAAAGGGTCGTTCTCCTTGAGAGAAACCCTGATAACCCCCCCATGAGGAGGCTGGATCCAGATGAGGGCCTGAAGTACCTGCTGGAAAACGACTTCTGCAACCCCCACCAGCTTGTAAGGGATGAGAGAAAGATGGGGCTCCGCAGGAGGTTCTTCAGTGAACTCCTGGGCAGGGTGGAACTCCACATACTCAACACCATTGAAACACCGGCCAGGAGCCTTGAAAGGCTGAAAAAACTTGACTGAAACATGGAGGATCATGAAATGAAGGTCAGGGCCTTCCTTGCAGTTGATGCTGACGATGAACTAAGGGAAAGGGTGTGTGAGATACAGAATATCCTGAGGGGCGCCGATGCCCAGATAAAGTTCGTTGAACCTGAGAACCTCCACTTCACCCTGAAATTCTTCGGTGATGTGGGTGAGGGCAAACTGAGGAGGATAAGGGGGATAGTTGAGGAAACCCTGAAGGGTTATGAACCATTCGACCTTCACGTGATGGGGGCAGGTGTCTTTCCTAACCCACGCTATATCCGGGTGGTGTGGCTTGGCGTTGAAAACCCGGGGGTATTCTCAGAGCTACAGAGAAACCTGGACATGGAATTTGCCAGGATAGGATTCCGGAAGGAAAGGGATTATGTGCCCCACCTGACCATCGGGCGGGTCAAGGGTCCGAGGAACCGTGAGAAACTCGCAACCCTGATAGATGAGCTTGAGAATGTGGAAGCCGGAACCCTCAGGGTTGACAGGGTCTCACTTAAAAGGAGTGATCTCACACGGGAGGGACCCATCTACAGTGACCTTGAGGTCTTCAGAATCTGATTTTAATTGTGGCGGACAATCATGGGCCACAGTGGACACTGAGAGTATAAAACCTGGATACGTGGTGGATAAACATGGACTACAGCGGGATACTTGAAAGTATAAAACCCAGAAGAGAAGAATATCAGCGGGTCATGGAATTATCAGATAGCCTTGTTGAATGTATAAATGAACTCGCAGCGAGGATGGGGATAGATGCTGAGGCCTTCCTTGTGGGTTCAGTTGCCAAGGGAACCTGGCTCTCAGGCGGCGCCGACATCGACATATTCATCCACTTCCCCCTGGACACCCCCGAGGATGAACTGAAGGAGAAGGGCCTGAAACTCGGATACATGTGCATAGAGAGGTTCAGGGGAGAGGCCGAGGAGAGGTATGCGTCACACCCCTACGTTACAGGACACATAGATGGTTACGAGGTGGACTTCGTCCCCTGCTACAGGATATCCCATGCCTCAGAACTCAGATCCGCAGTTGACAGAACCATACTCCACACCAAGTACATCCAGAGGAACCTTAAGGAGGAGCAGATGGATGAGGTTCTTCTCCTCAAACAGTTCATGAAGTCAACGGGAACCTATGGATCAGAGTTCAGGGTTGGAGGCTTTGCAGGTTACCTTGCAGAGCTCCTTGTTCTCCACTATGGAAACTTCGAGGGGGTGCTTAAGGGCGCCCTCACTTGGAGGCCCGGGTACATCATAGACCTCGAGGGCCATGGTACCGGTGGGGACTTCAAGGAGCCCCTCGTGGTGGTTGACCCTGTAGATAGTAATAGGAACGTTGCGGCGGCACTCACACTCCAGCGGATGGCTGAATTTGTAACCGCGGCCAGGAATTTCCTGAGGGACCCGAAACCAGAATATTTCAGGAAACCACAGTACACCTCAGACCCCAGTGAAATACTTGAAACCATTGAAAAAAGGGGCTCAAAGGTCATCCTGGTATCCACAGGGGTGCCTGATGTCCCGGCGGATGCCCTTTACCCACAGCTCAGGAAGACCCTTGATTCCATAGTCAGGAACCTGGAGAATGAAGGTTTCTCGATTCTTGGGGCCGACTACTGGAGTGACGAATCAAGTGTAGCTTCTATGCTCATTGAAATGGAGGTCTGGAAGCTTCCATCCTACAGGAAAAGATACGGCCCCCCTGTCTGGTCCAGACGGCACAGTGAGAGGTTCACAGAAAGGCATGAGAGGGTATGGGTTGAGGGTCCAAGGCTTGTAGTGGAATTCCCCAGGAGGGATAGGAACGCAGTTGATTACATTAAAAGGCTCCTATCAAAACCTGAAAGGCTGAAGATGGGAAAGCACATCCGTGAAGAGATAATAAAGGGTTTCAGTGTTGAGCTACTCAATGATACAATTGAATCACTGGCCCCTGAATTTCTGATGTTCCTTGACGCCTTCCTGAATCCCTGGAAGGCCATCAGAAGATGATATTATGATTCCCTTTCATGAACAAATTTCGGGACGGCACTCTTGAGGGGATCAAATGTCTCAGGGTTCTTAACCTCCATGCATATCATGCTAACCTTCGAGTGGAGTGATGTGGGGAGTCTCAGTATCCTTTTGAGGTCAATTGTGACCTTGGCATCCACCATCTTCATGTTTATCCCGGCAACACCGGCAACCAGCCGGGGGTAGACCCTTGGGCCTATCCTCCTCTTGAACTCCCCCCACCTGTCCTCAAGGAGGAGTTCCCTGTTCTTCACAACTTCACGGACCGTCCTTGCCGTGACATTCTCTATCCTCTCATCACCCCTCATGTGGAGGAAGACGTGCTTCGCCCTCTCTGTGAAGACCCTGTGGTACCCTAGGGGGATGGAGAAGTGTTCCATCTCATAGGATTCGCCGCTGTGTATGAATTTCCTCCTGGGCCTGCGTGCACCGGCGGTGTACCTCAGGATCTCAGCCCTCACCTCTGATCCAAGTTCCATGACCCCAGGGTCAAGGACCCTTATATGGTAGCCCCTCCCTGAGTATACCACGTGCACGTCCCCCAGTCCCAGGTCACCCCTGAGGGTGTCAACCATCATGAGGACCAGTTCCCTTGCCTCATCAAGGCACGTTTCACAGACCCCCTCACAGTTACATGACCTCACAGGAAGGTCCTTGGCGTCCACGTCAAAGATGAGTTCAGATCGCTGCCATCCCCTCCTCTTACCTGGCTCCCTGTAGAATGCGACGGAGGAGTAGGCTGCAAATGGGAACCTGGCCCTCATGAACCTTGAAAGGCGTTTCTCATCATCGAATACCCTGTACCTGTCACTGGGGCCCCTGCCTGTGTGGTCAAATCCGAACTCCCTCATATGGATGTTCCTGGCTATGAATTCCGGGAGTTTCCTTACATCCCACTCTTCACGGTAGTACCTCTTCCTCTCAAGGGGTGTTGCGGCCTCAAAGATCCTATCAGTCCTCCCCTTCCTGTTCTGACTTCTCCTTCTGGAGCTCCCACCTCTTCCTGTTGTAGTAGGTGAGGGGATTGGTGATCCTCCTGCAGAGCTCATCGGGTCTGCAGAGGTCGGGTAGGTGTATTTTGATCTTCTCGCAGCTCATGGGAGTGTACCATTTACTCTCACCCTCATGTTCGGGTTCCAGTTCATCATGGACCCCAAATCCCAGCTTCGCGGTTATGTTCAGCTTCTCCTGGGGGTCGTCCTCAAATAGGGGTGGTTCACACCTCTCTGCTGCCCCATATATTATGGGGAGTATCTCCTCCCTGACCACCCTTAGGTCAGGGTCAAGGTCTGAAACCTTAAGGGGTGTCCGGTCCCTGAAAACCGAGGGGTATAACCTTGCATAGGATATGAATGAGGTGAGCAGGAGGACGATGGCGTCGTTCCTGTTACCTGATTTCACACCATCCAGGGTCCCCCTTATGCATGGGGGGAATGCATCCGGGACAAGTTTACCTTGCCCTGCAGATTTAACCGGCCCTCCCCTGAATGATGTGACCTCATTAACAGTCTCCCTTATCCTTTCTGCTGTTTCAATGATGATGGGGTGGGGTTCCACTGTGGAGCTCATCTCAGAGACCCTCTCAATGTAGTCCTCTGTCTTTTGCATTATTATACGGGATATCAGTGTCTCCTTGAGTTCCAGACCCACAAGTGCAGCATAGAGACTCCTGGGGTCCCTGTCGGTTATTCGATCCTGGAATGTCATGAGGAATTCGTCCTCATCAATCACAACCCTCCCCCTGTGGAGTATGAGGTCTGTGAGCCTCAGCTTACCTGACCCAATGAGTTCTGAGAGTTCAATCCAGCCGGTTCCTTCGGATCCAAGTTCAATGAGGACTTCCTCGATTATCTCAGCCCTTTCACTTCCAAGGACCCTGAAGCGGTCCTCCACAAGGGCCCCTGCAGATTCAACAACCAGTCTCACCTCCCTTGAGCCCCTTCTGAAACCTGCACCTGCTGCCTGTGCAAGGACATAGAATGCAATTACATCGTACTCCTCTATTTCGGGGTTCATGAGGTATGCGTAGTCCCCATGATCAAAACCTTTTCTCTGCCTCCTGAGGTACCATTCCAGTCTCTTGATGGCAAGTTCACCTATGCTTCCCGGGAGGAGTGAATTATCATCAAGGTTCTGGCCCCTTGTACGTTTAACTGTATCCAGGAGTGCACTGCTGGCCTCAAATATAGTGTCAGGGGATCCATAGTTCCTTACAATTTCCCTGGCATCCTCTGAGAAAGGGTTTATGAAAAGTGAAGACACCATGTTTTAACTGTTTACTGAGGTGACCCATAAAGATATGGGTCCATACTTCACAGTTACCAGGATAGGAGGTCAGAAGGATTCTGCCCATAAGCCATGAAAGGGTCATATAAACCTTAATGTTCGGAAGGGGGCCCCTAAAGTGGTTCCATGAAAATGGAGATGGTTTTAAATTCCCTCACATAAATTTATATAGAGGTAAACCGTAAATCTAAACTGTATCTTAATGATATCACTCATCTTATTCTAATCTGTTTTATGATTCGAGGAGGAGTTGAGTTGAGCAAAGTATTTATCACCTGCGCACTTCCCTATGCCAATGGGCCCACACATCTCGGTCATCTGAGGTCAACCTACATACCCGCAGATATATATGCAAGGTACAGGAGGCTGCGGGGTGACGATGTCCTGTTTGTGTGCGCCACAGATGAACACGGAACACCCATAGCTGTCAAGGCAGAGAGGGAGGGCCTGGAACCCATTGAAGTGGCCACAGAGTACCATGAGATGATAAAACGTGACCTTGAGGAATGCGACATATCCTTTGACAGTTTCACAAGGACAACCGATGATCTGCACTATGAAATAGCCCAGAACTTCTTTCTGAAACTCTATGAGAAGGGCTACATATACGAGAAGGATATAAAGCAGCTCTACTGCAACAGCTGTGAGCGCTTCCTCCCGGATAGGTACGTTGAGGGGACCTGTCCCCACTGTGGAGGTGAGGGTGCCCGTGGAGACCACTGTGAGAGCTGTGGAAGGCACCTTGAACCCCTCCAGCTTGAGGATCCACTGTGCATGGTGTGCGGCTCAGAACCCGTGGTGAGGGATTCAAGGCACTACTTCTTCCGCCTCAGCCAGTTCCAGGATAAACTCAGGGGATGGATTGAGGAATCGGATATGCCCTCAAATGTTAAGAACTACGCCCTGCAGTGGCTCAGGGAGGGCCTCAGGGACTGGATACTCACGAGGGACATGGACTGGGGAGTCCCTGTACCCCTTGAGGGAAATGATGGTAAGATAATCTATGTCTGGGGTGAGGCCTTCCTTGGATACATATCATCTGCTGCAGCCTGGAGCAGAAGAAGCGGAAAGCCCTGGAGGGAATACTGGGATGCAGGCGCGGTTCACTTCATAGGAAAGGACATAATATACCACCACGCCATATTCTGGCCAGCCCTCCTCATGGCCTACGGGTGCAGAACCCCTGAGAACATAATAGCCGGGGAGTACCTCTCACTTGAGGGGAGAAAGATGTCCACCAGTAAGAACTGGGTTGTCTGGACATCAGATTTCCTTGAAAGATTCCATAAGGACCTTCTGAGGTACTACCTCACAGTCAACGCCCCGCTAACCAGGGATACTGATTTCTCATGGGACGACTTCCAGAGGAGGGTCAACGATGAACTGGCGGATGTCCTTGGAAACTTCCTCCACCGCACCTTCTCCTTCACAGGGAGGTTCTTTGATGGCAGGGTGCCTGAACCATCAGAACTCACCGCAGAGGACGAGGAGTTCCTCAACTCCATAAAAAGAGCCCCAGATACTGTGGGTGAGCTCCTGGAGAACTTCCAGTTCAGGGACGCCCTGATGGCAGTGATTAAACTTGCAAAGAAGGGTAACAAGTACTTCAACGATCAGGAACCATGGAAGGCCATTAAGGAGTCACCTGAGAGGGCCTCAACATGCCTCTACCTATGCAACCTCCTTGCGGCCAACCTCGGGAAACTCTTAATGCCCTTCATGCCATCCTCAGCGGGGAGAGTGCTCTCCATCATGAACATGGAGGATGAACCATGGGGCTTCCATGAACTTGAAGCGGGAAGGGTCATAGAGAGGGCCAAGCCCCTCTTCTCAAAGATACCTGATGAGGTAATTGAGGAGGAGAAATCAAAACTCATCAAGGAGGAGGATAGTGTGTCTGAGACCGTGACAATCGATGACTTTGCAGCCCTGGACATCAGGGTGGGTATTATAAGGTCAGCTGAGAGAATAGAGGGGTCAGATAAGCTCCTTAAACTTATTATAGACGTGGGTGAAAGGGAAATGCAGGTGGTTGCGGGCCTTGCAGAGAAGTACAGCCCCGATGATCTCCTTGAGAGGAAGGTTACCGTCCTTACCAACCTTAAACCAGCCAAACTCTTTGGTGTTAAATCTGAGGGCATGGTCCTTGCAACCGGTGAATCACTGAACCTCCTGGATCCTGGTGATGCAGGTATCGGTGAACGGATAATGTAGACGTGTATAAACCTCTGCTACTTCGGTATGCTGTGCCTGGCTGGAGAATATTATGAACGAATCAGGTCTAATTGCAAGGTCAGAAAGGTTTCTGGAGAGTATAAGGGATAGAAGGATCTCTGAAGATGATCTTAAGTCACCGGAGGCGCTCCTTAACCTTTACATCTATCTCCGTGGAAACCTTGAGGAGCTTCAGGATCTGAAGGAGGCTATGGAGCTGAGGGGTTTCAAGTACCCCTTCAGGTCAATATCCGGGTACAGCACCCACCAGTCCCCTGAAATCGCTGAGGACATCCATGATATAAAGAGGCATGCCCAGTACTTCCGTATGAAGGCATCTGTAAAGAAGAACCTTCTTGACAGGGTTAACTCTGCAATCTCATCCCACAGGATAGCCCTTGGCAACATTGAGGAGTACGTTTTCCTCACATGCCATGGATGTTCAAGAACCCTGCGGCTGGGAGAGGTTGAGCTTCATGACCCAGCAGGGGGTATTGACTGCCCCTGTGGATCAGATAGCCTGAAGGTCATCTTCAATGAACGGGCAATCTGCAGGCCTGAGATAATACCGCACCTCCCTCTCTCAGGGGATTACATGGTGAAGATGTCTGAGCTGAGCCTCTGGGCCAGGAAGGCCCTCAAGAAGATAATGAGGCTCCTTAAAAACGAAAAGAAGGGGGCTGTAAGATCTGCCAGCCTCGTTATAAGGGTCCTTGAGGATGGAAGGTGGATCAGAAGGCGCATAACCCTTGACAGTGAGGACGATGACTACGAGAGGATGCTGAGGCAGAAGTATGGCCCAAATGTTAGGGTGGAGCTGATACAGTTCCACAGGAAAAAATCCAGCATAGTGAATGACAGGTACACGAGGACCGCCCTTGCACTTGCATATGCAGGTCTATCCCAGAAGATAATAGATCAGATACAGGATACCGTCTACAGAGAGAATCTCAGGGATTACGATGCTGTGGAGAGGTACCGGGAGATAGTCTTTGATGCCAGGACATATTCACCTGATCTCAGGATTTCCGAAGATGAACTAAGGGAGGTTAGATTGCATAGGATGCACAGGCTAATCCATGAAGCCGGTCTTGGTGATGAAAATGGTAACCTGAATCCCAAGCTGAAGGAGGATCTTGAGACAATGGAGGAACTCAAGAGGGAGGTCTTCAGGGATGTTCCCGTGAACCTCATTCTCTGGGACATCGCCTTCTACTACCTTGGAACATCCCTGGATCGTCGCTCCAAATACTCGGGTCCATTTCCCAACCTTAGACCCGTACTTGACAGGACACAGGTGAGGACCTTCGATGAGTTCAGTGAGGATGCCCTTGAACTCCTCAGGGGGTACTGGAACTGTGGAATGGTCTATATTGAGAACCTGGGGGATGTTCTACTGAGGAAATTTGAGATTGAGGAGAAAATGAAGGGCCTGCACATGAAACCTGACCCCCTTGCATTCGGGGCCGCTGTACTGCACATGGAGACAGATATTGACACTGAAACATGCGCTGAACTCTTCCATGTGAGTGTGGAGGACGTGACACAAGAAGAAAGAAGCATTGAAAACCTGGGCAAGCCATCTACTGACAGGGCTAGAATGTTTCTTAACCTTATAAAAGGTAATTGAGTGATTTTATGGCAGAAAAGATCCATTTAAATCAGCCTCTGACTGCCAGGAGAATAATTGAGATTCTTGAGAAGAACCCTGACCTCAAGAAGATCACATGTCCCATAAGCCTCTATCACCGTACATCAAAGAGGTACCTGGAGGCCCTTGAGGAACTTGGAGTGGAGGTTGAACCTGTCAAGAGAATCGGGAGACCCCGGAAGTACACAGAAAAGGACGTTAAGATGGTTCAGAGTCTCCTGAGGGAGGGTAAAACTCCCAAGCAGATTTCAGGTATCACAAATATACCCCTCAAGACTGTATACTACCTCAAGGGCGATATGAAACTGAAGCGTGGTAAGAAGAAGAAGTATGATAAGAACACGCGCTTCAGGGTTCGTGAGATGGCAAAGAATGGTGTTCCAGCCAGAAAAATTTCTGAGGAGCTCGGCATACCCCTCAGGACAGTATACTATATACTCAAGAATGGGTGATTAACTGAAAATATTTATAAAGCCGTATCGTTAATAGTAGGATAAATCCGGTGATTTTAATGGTGCTGAACTTTACACCCGAATATTCATCTGTACTTATCGTATCAATAATCTGCTGTATCATATCATTTACATCAACGTATATGGTTATGCCAAGACTTATAAGTAAGCTTAAAGATGCTAACGTCGTTGGAAACGACATACATAAGATCTCAAAGCCCATCGTTGCAGAGATGGGTGGTATCGGGATACTATTTGGCTTCACAATAGGAATGTTTCTCGGTATGTATTTCTTTCCGCGCCTCCACTACGAACTCATGGTGACGCTCCTTGTGATACTCCTTGTGGGTATAGTCGGCATGGTTGATGACCTTGTGAGGCTATCATCACGTGAAAAACTCTTCCTTCTCTTCCTTGCAGGTCTTCCCATAATATGGGTGGCCCCCCCAAACGTCGGAATACTTTACATGATTATGATGCCAGTTGCAGTTTCAATTGCATCAAACCTCACAAACATGCTTGCTGGCCTGAATGGCATCGAATCTGGCCTTGGATCAATTGCAATGACTGCCCTCACAGCCTCATGTATCATAATGGGCAAATACAATGTCTCCATAATAACCATGGCAATGCTCGGAGCCCTCCTGGCCTTCCTAATCTACAACAGGTACCCATCAAGGGTATTCCCGGGGGATGTTGGAACCCTAATAATAGGGGCCTGCATAGCCTCTGTTGCATTCATAGGTAGGATCAAGATAATAGCACTAATAGTCCTCCTCCCCAACATCATAGATGGTCTCCTGAAGTTCTACAGTGCTGGTGTAGTTGAAAGGCACAATCACAAGCCTACAGAAATCTCAGAGGATGGAAAACTCATAGCCCCCTCTGAGGGATTCAACTCCCTCATAAGATGGATACTAAGAAGACCCATGACCGAAAAGAAGGTTGTGATGATAGTGTGGTCAATTGGGGTATTCTTCGGGGCCCTGGGGGTTCTACTTGCATTCATACTCCCTCTGGACCCCTTCTAAGAATTTTCGTATTCAAAGGCCTTAGAGTTTAAAGCCCCAGTAAGGTGGAGAGAGTAGAATTGTTGATTAGGAAGTTTGTTTCATAACATTCCTCATCTCTTACCTTATGAAGTACCTTCTGTTGATGCAGTTGTTCCGTGAACCAGAGTATCTGCCCTTCTGGTCTCAGAAACTGTAGAGTTTGTTGAGGAGTTCAAGGGTCACAGACTCCATCTCCCTCTCATCCAGTTTCTGGAAGATCTCAACAGCCCCTCTGAAACTTGATGCAACACCCTCAGGGTTGTTTTCTATAAAGTCAAGGACCCCCATGAGTACCATTACGACGGCAAGTCCCATATCATTGTTTGTCTTTTTAAAGAGATCCTCGGACTTCTTAAGGTACTTCCTTGAATCGCTGAAATCCTCATTTTTAAGTGAATAGGCCCCCAGTAGCAGGAGCAATGATGCCTCTGTGGCTGTATCACCAATATCCCTTGCAATATGGTAGGCCTCCCTTATCTGGGATATGGAGTCCTCATAGGACTGTGACTGGTACATTGTAAGTGATTCAACTCTTTCCACAAGCCTGTCCAGTAATGGTTCAAGGGCACCAAGATCCACCTCTGCCATCTCAGGTTCAGCTTCCTCCTGGAGGCGGTTGAGACTTGCTATATCTATGGCCTCCCTGATCTTTTCGACCTCCTTGATCTTCTCCCTTAAATCCTTTCTGAGTGGAGAGTTAACAGAGTTATAGATCCGGAGCGCCTCTTTAAAGTACTCCATTGCAGTTTTGATTTTCCTATCACTGAGGTAAACGTCACCCATGGAGTCAAGGGCAAATGCCATGAGTTCCTCGTCATTCATATCAGATGCCACCTTGTAGGCCCTTTCAAGGTAATCAAGGGCCTCCCGGCTATTCCCTTCATCAGCATAAAAGCTGGCTATTCTTATGAGGGTGTCAAATTCCTCCTCAAGGAGTTCCTCAAGTTTACGGAGGTACTTCTCCAGAGATTCAGTCTCCCCCTCTCCCTTAAGAAAATCAAATATGCTCAGAATGGTTAATATCATCATTACAGCCCCAGATATTATTAATGAAATATATGGGAATCTTAATTTAAATAGCTACCGTAAAGGGACCTGATGACCCAATTAGCCGTTAATGGACCTTATGCAATAACTTCAGCCACTAAAAATGGGGCCTGAAATCTAGATCAGCCCACCAGAAGACCCTGGTCACATATACTGTAGGGTGCCTCCCTGGTTTCTCTGGGGGTACTGGCAGATATCATGGAGCCGTCCATGCGGATATGCACATCGAAGAGTTCAGAAATTCCATTCTCTATCTCTGGATCCGCAACACCCTCTGTATACGCCACCAGTGCTATTCCATTGGCCTCCCTCACACGGTTATTGTAGGCCTTGAGCACCCTGAGCACAAGTCTTGGGGGGTTGAATGCCAGGAGAATGGATGCAGAGTCAAATGCTGAAAGGAATATTCCAGACTCCTGGTAGAGGCTCCTTGTGGCTATACCAACCTTTACCATGAGGTCGGTGGTATTCTGAAGGGCAGAGTATCTTATGTTCCCTGAGTCCTGGGGTTTACCACCTCCAAGTCCCGTTGGAAGATCAATTACATGAAGTTTATCACTGAAGGTCTGGATGAACCAGTTAAAGGCCATCGTATTCCTCTGAAGGTCCCTGTAACCATATTCTGCTGCTATGAAAAGACATGGGGTTCCTGCCTGAAGCCCCCTGTAGATGAACTCCGTTGCAAGTACAGATTTACCTGCCTTGGGGGGACCCGTGACCAGGATGACTGAACCAGGCTCCAGTTCACCCACCATATCATCAAGTCCCGCTATACCTGTGGTGTAGTTCTCACTCATGATATCCCTCATGGGTTGACCTTAAGGCCCTCATCGTCTATGGTGTAGGGGGCGCTGACCCTCCCGATCCCTATCATGGCCTCAACTGTGAGTTCGGATCCATCGAGGTGTATTATGTTATCCACAACCGCCTTGAGCATGGTCTCAACCTTAGGGTCTGCTGATCCCTCGGTGTAGGTGACAATGGCAGTTCCGCCAGCGTCCTTGATCCTCATTATGTATGCTGTGAGGACACGGACTATCAGCATCTCATCATTGAATGCCATTAGAGTTGTGAGGGAGTCCAGGACAGACCTGAACATGCTGTAGCTTGCAGTTATGTTCCTTATGGCAACCCCCAGTTTCACCATTATATCGGTGGGGTTATGCACAGATGATGAGAGGTAGGTGTTGCCAGCATCAGATGCTGGGCCTGATATGCTTGATATCGCGTCTATCACATAGAGAAGTTCCTTCTCCATGTAACTCTCGGCATCCATACCAAGAACCTTCATGTTCCTCTTGAGGTCCATCAGTCCATAGTCTGTGGATATGTAGAGACAGGGTTCGCCCCTTTCGGCACCCCCAACCACGAAACCATAACTGAATATGGATTTACCAACCTTCGGGGGCCCATAGACAAGTGTAACAGTATTTTCAGGGATCGCCCCTCCACCAATGAGCTCATCAAGGCCACGTATTCCTGAGGGAATTTTAACAATCATTTAACCACCATAGAGAAGTCCGAGGAGGGTTTCAAGTGCTTCCTTCACTCCCCATCCCTCTTTAAGTGAAACAGGTATTATGGGGACATCACCTCCAAGCTTCATCCTTTTTCTTATCTCATCAGGTGAGAGTGCGCCTGGAAGGTCCTGTTTATTGGCAACCACAACCTTAGGTATCGCCTCTGCCCTTGTCTTTCTTATCATCTCCTTGGCCCTGGCGAAGGTTTCAGGTGCGGTTGAATCCACCAGTATAAATGCCCCTACAGCCTCCCTTGAGAGGACATCCAGTATTAGGTCGAATCTCTCCTGTCCCGGTGTACCGAAGATATCCGCCATGAAGCCCTTATACTCAAGGTGGCCTATGTCCATTGCAATGGTTGTGGGGAACGCCGAGAGGGCCTTTCTATCAACAGAAACTGCTTTTGTGGATATGGACTTCACGAATGTGGATTTTCCTGAATTGTAGGGGCCAGTTACCAGTATCTTGGGCACATAGACCTTAACGCCACCTGGCTGTACAACAAAGAAGAGCACCATGGTATCGGGGGGGCTGGACCAGTCAGAATGTGCAACCATGAACCCCTGACCTATTATGACCCTCTCCTCAATAGTCCTCAGGTCAATGACACAGTCCATAAGTGATCTCAATTTATCCATGAGATCCCTTTCATAGTCCCATTCGGTGAAGAGGTAGACCAGGTTTACATCCAGTTCAGAGGCCCTCCTGTTCCATGCCTCAACAATTTCAAGGGTGTCTTCATCCCCCACGTAATCTATGATTACAGATAGACAGTTTATAACCCCCAATCCACCGGGAATATCCTCTATTGCATTCAAAACAATCTCCTTTATCTCTGAGTAATCACTGACAGTATAACGCTCCTCTGATGGCATTCCAAGGAAGGGTGAACTTCCATCAACAAAGAACATATCCCCCCTCTCAATGTGGGGCTTGATGTCCCAGCCATAGGAGCTGAATTCATATATTATGCTCTCTGGTTCCTCGACGTTGGTGAATATGAACCCCCTCTCGCCCTCAGCAAGGCGCCCGTTCAGCATCTGGTAACCGAATGCCTCATAGTCAACTCCGGGGGATGCCGAGAACATCACAGAAGCCCCCTCCCTCACTCCACCACCAAGGAGGTCGTCGAGTTTCGGGATGTAAGTCCTCTTCATGTTCACATCTCCCTTAGAATTTCATCAACCTGTGCTGCCCTTGAATCCATTTCAAAGAGCAGCAGACCAAGCTGTGCCTCAGGTTCTGCCAGGGCCGTGAATATGGCCTTCTCACCTGCAGGTTTGAGAATGATTATACCCTTCTCGGTTCTCACGGTTATCTCAGAAACGCCGCCAGTGTTCATCTGCCCTGAAGCCGCCTCTGCAGCACCCATTATTGTTGAACAGAGGGCTGAGAATATCCTGGCATCAACATCTGGAGGTGTCCGTGCGTTTATAAGCAGCCCTTCCTTTGAAACAATACCCGCAGCCCTTATCTGACCGACCTGCATAAAAGCAGAGAGCACATCATCCAGTTTTTCCTTCTTTGTTTTGGCCATCAATACACCCCAGTGACTCGGTAACCGGTATCAGGAAGTGTCCCCGGCGATGAGTATTACAGTTTAATTATGTTGTTAACCCTTTATATCAGTTTACATCCAGCCTTGGTGTAATTTAAGGAGGAACCCACACCGCCTCAGATGTTGTGAAGACGTAGTGGTCTGAAAGGGCGGGGTTGTGGTAGGTGCCGGTCAGGTTCTCTGTTCTGAAGGTCCGTGAGATGGATCTCCTCATGCAGAAGTTCACCCTGTCAGAGAGGGACTCCCTCAGGGAAGGCTCCATAGGTGGGCCAGAGAGCCATGCCCTCAGACGGAACTTCCTCCGACCGTATGTGCTGTTGTAGCCCTCGTCAATCATCTCAACCCTGAGAACCCTCACATCTGATGGCTGGAGTAGGGACGGTTTCTGGTTCTGGTACTCCTCAAAGGTAACAGCAGGGTAGACTGCGAGGGTGTCAGTCGTAACCCCCTCCAGGGCCCCGGTTTTTGCAGCCGAATGGGCTGCCAGGAGTTCAAGCTGCATTCCAGCCTGACCAGAGATGAGTATGGCAATGAGGAGCCCGGCCCCTGTAAGTAGCAGGTACTCAATGGGTACCTGCCCTCCGGTGCAGCCATAGATATGACCTGGCCTCAAATTTGTCACAGATGAAGCCCAGGGACTCCTGGATACATCCAACCTCAAAGTTTCACCTCCGAGACCATGATAAGGGTCCTGTTATTCCTGCAGGTGTTCCTTATTGAGTATTTCCTGCCTGCCTCAAGGTTAATTGATGTGGGGTTCCCCTTTGAGTCCGCAATGATAACAGGGCATATATCTGAGAACCCCCTGTAGCCATCCACCCAGCCGTAGACCCCGGTTGAGTTGATCCTCAGCCTGTAAGCTGATGTGTGGTTGAGACTGGGTGGGAGTTCAACAACAACTTCACGGCCCGGGCCCCCTGCAACTGCAAGGTCAACGGCACATGCCACATCGTCCATGAGTATGCGGAGTTCAAGAAGTCCCTCCTCATGGTGAACACCCTCAATCCTTGAACCAGCGATGGCAACCATGGTGGATAAAAGCAGAACCATGAAAAAGGTTGATGTTACGGCGTCAGCTGCCAGAACACCATGTTTATCCATGAGGATAATTAATAAATTTTAGTATATAAATATTACTAACTGGTGTATAGATATAGTTTGATGCACATAAAAACTTACATGTATTCCCTAGTGGTCTTCAGAGGGGGACCCCATAACTTCCATGAACTTGAGGAATTTGTTGAGGATGCCGGTGGCCTTATAATCCAGAGGGACATATTCAGTGTTCACAGGGGTCAGTACTTCCTGAGGAATGAGGTCAGAGTCCTGTGCATCATTCCCAGCACAGATGAAGACATGCTCAGAGAGACCGCCCGAAGGATAAAGGGGGAGATAGAGGGCCTTGATGTTGATAAAGATGTCCTTGAGAGGATACAGTCCCTTCTTGAGGTCTACGATAGGCTCGCAGAAGAACCTTCATGGACCCCCGGAGATGAGATCGCAACCGATGACGGCCTCCTTGATGAAATGGTTGACATGGAACTCATTGAGAGAAGAAAGATGGGCCACAGGGTCGAGTACCGTCTGCTATGAGATTCTATGCTGACGAAGATTTACAGGGTCCATCCCGAATCAGAGGATTCATGTCAGATTTATCTAGGTGGTCCTTCAGATTAGTATAGGAGCTGGAGGATTCAATATGGCAAATGAAATAAAACAGCTTGTGATAGGTATAAGCAGAGATGGAGAGATAATCGTAAAGAGTAACAGGGGGAGGATCTACCCGGTTAAGGTATCATCAGACCTCAGTTTCAGCTGTGAGGACCTCTTCAGGCACAATGATAGGGAACTCTACGCCACAATAAATACCGAGGTCCAGCCCTGGGAATGTGTGTCCATTGAATACGTGGAACGAGAGTAAAATCATCAGCAATTTATTTCATTCAGAGAGAGGGGTTTAGCAGCCACTGACACGCGACATACCACTTATAAAATGAGGAGTACAATAGCTGTACTGAGACCAGATACACCAGATATAGGAGTACAACAATTCAGTGGAGGATATCATGAGAGGAGAGATTCTCATAACCGCGGGAGTAATCCTTATAATCACAGGCATACTCTTAACATTCATCGGAGGAGCCCTCAGCGCCTCCCAGACAAGGGAAAAGGGGGAGGTTAAGGCCGCGGGAGTTGTAATGATAGGGCCCGTGCCCATAATCTTTGGCAGCGACAGGAACATGGCCATCACAGGGGTTGTGCTAGCCCTGATCCTCATGGTGATTGCATACATACTCTTCTACAGATAGGTGTGCTTCCATGAGGATCATAATGGTGGCCTGTGGAGAATACGGCGCCAGGGTGGTGAATACCGTCGCCGCCCATGGGCTGGCACCGGACATAGTGGCTGTATTTGATTATGATGACTATCTAGATGAATTTCTGGATGATCCATCATCACTTCTTCCCCCAGAAATCCCTGATGCAGATCTCACAGTTGCTGCGGGACTCTTCGGTGACCTTAACCTCGTCGCGGCTGAAATAGCGGTTGAATCGGGATCGAAGGCCATCATAGTGGAATCCCATGCGCCAGGTCAGCTCCCTGAAGGTCTTAAATCTGAGATTTCAGGGATGGTTGAATCAGCCGTCTTCCCATTACCCTTCTGTTCACTTGATATTACAGGAAATCCCTTCATTGACTCATTTGCCTCGAGATTCGGGAAGCCTGATGTGAAGATGGATGTGAAGGAGAGTGTCCTTTCGGTCAGGGTTAAAAGAAGCGCTCCATGCGGTTCCACCTTCTACGTTGCAGAGAGGATAAGGGGGGTTCCCCTCCCTGAGGTGGATGTGGCTGCAGGTGAAGGATTCCACAACTACCCCTGCCTGGCGTCCATGGAAGCTGACCCTGTGCTGGGGGATACCCCCCTGCATGTTGCAGGTTACCTCACAAGGGAGGCCTTCAAGAGGGCTGCCGGTGTGCCCGGCGTTTATGCCCACGTCGACCCCCGGGAATGTCTGGGAGAGGAGTGCGGCTTCCTCTGCAGGGATGTCTGCCCCCTTGTCAGGTTATCCATGAATACCATAAGGATGGGTGTGACTGCAGAGGTGGATCCCTTCTCCTGCGGTGCCTGTGGGAGGTGCGCCAGGGAATGTCCCAATAGGGCCATAGAAATTATAAACCCGCGGACATGACGGGATCCGCAGGGTCATCCCTACCCCTTACGTAAAACCCTGAATAACACAGAGGAGATGATAATCTGAAAGGCACACAAAACCCTGAAGTTAATGAGAAAGTTACAGGTGAGGTTGTATTCATAGGTGCAGGTCCAGGAGACCCTGAACTCATAACACTGAAGGCCATAAGGGTTCTTGAAAGATCCGATGTTGTGATATACGCAGGTTCACTTGTAAACAAAAAGATCCTAGAGTATGCGCCAGGCGCGGAGGTCCACAACAGCGCCCACATGAACCTTGATGAGATAACGGAGATCATGGTGGATGCCTGCAGGGCCGGTAAAACAGTGGCGAGGGTTCACACAGGAGACCCCTCTATTTATGGGGCCATCAGGGAGCAGATGAGGGTCCTTGATGAGAAAGGAATTCCATACAGTGTTATACCCGGCGTAAGTTCCGTTTTTGCAGCCGCAGCCGCCCTGGGGGCTGAACTTACACTCCCTGAGATTTCTCAGACCGTTATAATAACACGTCCTGCAGGGAGAACACCTGTGCCGCCTTCAGAGAGCATCGAGGAGCTTGCAAGGCACGGTTCAACCATGTGCATATTCCTGGGTGTCCACATGATAGAGGATGTTGCAGAGAGGCTGATGAAGCACTACCCAGCTGACACTCCCGTTGCCGTGGTTAAGAGGGCCTCATGGCCTGATGAGGAGATTGTGAGTGGCACCCTGGCGGATATATCCATGAAGGTACGTGAGGCCGGTATAAAAAAAACTGCCATGATAATCGTGGGAAGAGTTCTAGATCCAGGGGATTTCAGGGCCTCCAAGCTCTATGACGCCGGATTCAGCCATGAATACAGGTCCTGAACAAATCTTGTACTCAACATTATTTCCCCTGACGCCGATTTAAGCGACGGCAAGCCCTTAACAAACCTATTCTCCTTTTTTAGGTACCTGAGATCAGAACGTGAAGAGCTTTATGTGGACCATTCTGCCACAGGCTATGAAGCTCTCTGTGAGTTCCCTCACCCTTGAGGACTCTCCCTCAATTATGAAGAGTTCAAGGCACTTCCCATCCTTGAGGTGACTGTGTATCTGGGTGCTGATTATATCCTCATAGTCATGTTTTATCTCTGTGACCATGTCCTCGTCATTTCTTTTGTGTATTAGAAAGAGAACCGCGTTTATATCTCCACTCAATTCCTGCATGTTTCTTTTCTCATCTATCAGAAGCCTTGCAGCAGCCCTTATAACATCGGATCTTCCTGAGAATCCCATCTCATCCCTAAGTGCATCTATCTCTGCAAGTAACTTTTCACTGAGTGAAACACTGACCACAACCATAGATCACTCTATTTTAATAAGAATTTATATACTTTATGCTAAAATTTATTAAATTATGCCTCATATATTAACAATTTTTATATATTTTCATGGACATAAAGTGAATTGGTGGTTGGATGGAAAGATGGAAGATAGGTGCAATTGCACTCATAACCATACTCTCCATGAGTGGAATGTACATCTTCACATCAGAGACGTCGGATGAGCCGCAGCAGGAAAAACTGATTGTTGCGGTTACACTAATGCCCCAGAAGGAGTTCGTGGAGGCAATTGCAGGGGACCGGGCAGAGGTGGTTGTCCTGGTACCGGAGGGCGCCGACCCACACACCTATGAACCTGAACCAGAGACACTAAGAAGAGTGTCAGAGGCCAGAGCATACTTCATTGTTGGATCCGGCCTTGAATTCGAAAACCACTACCTTGATAAAATAAGGACGCTCAACCCCACTATGAGGATAATAAACACTTCAGAGGGGATAGAGTTCATCCCATCATCCATTGAAGATTCACATGAATCATCAGAGAGCCCATACGACCCCCACGTGTGGACATCACCCAGAAACGCAATGGTGATGGTGAACAACACACTGAGGGGGCTCCAGGAGATCGACCCCCAGCACAGCAGATACTACAGGGAAAACGCTGCCACCTACCTTGAAAAGCTGCATGAACTGGACAGCCGGCTCAGAATGGAACTTAAAAACAGGACCGGTGAAAGCATACTGGTCTACCACCCCGCCTGGGGATACTTCTGCAGGGAATACGGACTAAAACAGGTTGCAATTGAAAGGGAGGGAAAGGAACCCGGCCCGGCAACATTATCACTGATAATTCAGGATGCCAGAAGGAAGAACATAAGGGTTGTAATCGTATCCCCACAGTTCAGCAGCAGAAATGCAGAACTCATTGCAGACGAGATAGGGGCGAGGATTGCCGTTGTGGATCCACTGGGGGGAAACTACACCAGGAACATTGAGGAGGTACTGAGGGCCCTTAAGGGGTGATGGAAATGCTGGCAGTTGAGATGAGGGATGTCAATTACCACGTGAATGGCAGGCCCATACTTGAGGACATCAACCTTGAGGTACCTGAAGGTGAAATCCTTGCAGTGATCGGCCCCAACGGTGGGGGTAAAACAACACTCCTGAAACTCATAACAGGACAGATAAGGCCATCTTCAGGAACTGTGAAGGTGCTGGGGAAAAATCCTGAGGATGCCCGGGAAAAGATCGGATACCTCCCCCAGAGGAGTCACTTCAAAACAGATTTCCCCATAAACGTCCTCCAGACAGTCCTCATGGGCACATACAGAAGATTTGCGGCATATACAGATGATGATAGAAAAAGGGCCCTCAGATCCCTGAAAATGGTGGGGATGCTGGATTACAGGGATAGAAAAATTGGCGAGCTCTCAGGGGGAGAGCTACAGAGGGTTTTCCTGGCAAGGGCCATTGTGAGGGACCCTGATCTACTCCTCCTTGATGAACCAACTGCAAGCGTTGACCCGGCCTTCAGGACCTCATTCTACAGCCTCATAGATGGCTTGCGGGAGAGGATGACGGTGATCCTTGTATCCCACGATATCGGGACGGTCGCGCAGCACGTGGACAGTGTGGCGTGCCTGAACCACAGGCTATTCGTCCATGGGACAGTGGAGGAGGCCGTTAGCTGCCTTGAGGATGCATATGGCTGTCCAGTGGAACTCATCGCACATGGGATACCCCACAGGGTGCTCCATGAACACAAGGAGGGGTGATTGCCGTGCTTGAAATTCTCCAGTACCAGTTCATGAGGAACGCAGTGATTGCAGCGGTGCTTGTCAGCGTAGCCTGCGGTATAGTTGGAAGCTACGTGGTGACCAAGAGGATAGTCTCGATAAGCGGGGGTATATCACATGCGGCATTTGGTGGTGTGGGGCTGGGATACCTCCTCGGTGTGAATCCGGTGACAGCGGCCATCCCCTTCACCGTTGCAGCCGCTCTCCTTATGGGTAAAATCACAAGGAAAACAGATATAAGTGAGGATACCGCGATAGGTATGCTCTGGTCAGCCGGTATGGCCCTGGGTATAC